>JAZOSO010000001.1:0-27165 GCA_045657185.1 Victivallaceae bacterium
TTTTTCAAAAAGTTTTTTCCTTTCCCCCTGCAATAAATCAGTCATCTTTTATAACACAGCAAAAGATAATTATCAAAGATATTTGTCATGCTCTGGCGATTGATGCAGCATAAACACATTCGGCATTTGCACTGAGCAAAGCATCTGCGGCGGCAGACATCGTGGCTCCTGTGGTAAAAATATCATCAACGAGGAGGATTTTTTTATTTTTCACCAGATTGATATCGGCATGAAATGCGCCCTGCAGATTTTTGCGCCGTTCTTTATCGGTAAGAAATTTTTGTGAACGGGTATTGGCAATGCGTTTAAGAGCGGCAGGACAGCATGGGCGCATAAGATTAGCAGCCATAAATTCAGCAATAAGTTCGGATTGATTGAAAGTACGGCTCAAGTGACGCGTCCAATGAAGAGGCACCGGAACGATAATATCAAACTCCCAATTCTTATTATGCTTAATCCGTTCAGAAAGCATTTGACCGAAAATACGGGCAAAGGGCAGTATATGATTTGACTTGAAATCAAGTACAAATTCTTTCCCCTCGCCGCGATAAGCAAAAACAGATACAGCTTCAAGATAAGGACGCTCGCCCTCGCGGAGACATTTTGAACAGCAATGGAGAACACCGTCAAGCTCACCGCCGCAATTTTTACAGCATTTATCAGAGAAAAAAATAAGTTTATTGCGGCAGCTGCCGCATAAATCATTTATTCCGCCGCCGTTTCCGATACCACATGCAGGACAGCTGAGTAAATTCAATTCAGATGAAATGCGGCGGAGAATATTCATTTAAACATACGGCGGAATTCTTTTATAAGTTTAATATCAGATATGAATGACGGCAATTTCATATCGGCAATCGTTTTGCCGTTGACAGAACAATCCGCCTTTGCCCCGAGGTCAGAAAGAAGATTTATACGGTTTCCGTATTCTATAAGAGTTTTTTTATCCTTGCAACCGGCAGCTTTTTCGCAAAGGCGGAAAATTGCTGTGCGTCCGTTTTTGTCAGTTCCGTTGATATCAGCTTTATGTTTCAGCATAAATTCCATTTCAGTTTCAGTAACGGCAAGCGACGAAGCGGCAACAGCCATAGCACTTCCGCCGTCAGAAGTATTCAAATAAGTTTGACTGTTGACAAGGAGTTTCAATATTTTTATCCGCTGTGAAGTATTTTTCTTTTCTTCCGAGGCATCGTAATTTTCAAAGGAAGAATACAAAAATGCAACCAATGCCGGTGCATCACTTGCAAGGTCAACCTTTTTCAATACCGCAGTGAGATACCCCATGCCGAGACGGTCAATCTTATTATAATTTGCAAGCATAAAATGCAAAATAGTAATATTTTCACCTGCGGCATAAGGAATATTATAATCAACTCCGAATTCAATAAATGCTTTGAATATCTCAAGAGCAGAGCTTTTTTTGTTATTGAAAAATGAACTGTCAGCACTGTAAAAAGGTTTGAAAACGATTTGCAAAGGAAATTCAGGATATTTTTTACTGTTTTTTTGAGCATCAGCGCCTGACTCAAGCAGTATTTTCACCATAGAAGTATTAAGCTCAACACATGCGTACTGCAAGGGAGTCATACCATTCGGCAGATATATATTGACCAGTTCAGGATAATGTGCGAGACAGTCTGAAATTTTATCAAGATTATTATTTTTTACCGCAGCAATAAATTCACGGCGATGGCGATAATCCGATGCCTTTTTGCCGTAAATATCTTTGTAATCAACTGATGAACCGGCCTGAATAAGCAGAGAAACAACAGTATCATCCGCAAACTGTTCAGCACGGAAAAGCGGAGTCTGCAAATCACTTTTGTTGACGGCATTTACATCAGCTCCGGCGGCGATAAGCATACGGATAACGGAACTGTCTCCGAGCATTATTGCCCAATGCAGTACAGTATTGCCGTCACTGTCTGCGTCATTGACATCAGCACCGATTGAGATAAGCTGACGGACAAAATCAATTTTGTGCGTTTTAACAGCATGCAGAAGCAGACCGTTCAGCGGGTCAATACCGTATTGCAGAAGTTCAGCATTGAGAAAATTGTCATAATCTGATATTTTGGTCAGACATTCAGTATTTGTAAAACGTTCAGTAAGAATTTTTATCAATTCACCGCGGACTTGCGGAGTGAATATTTTACTTTTCATAGCAACAGCGAGAATATGACTGTCGGAATTTACAGAGAAACTGTCTGTCAATTCAAGGTTGGGGTCAACTTGCGGATTTTTTACCATTTCAACAAACTTTTTCAAATTCTCTGCAATGTCGGCAGCTTCAGCATCGGAAGTGATTTTACGGTAAAGTCTCTGTACTGCGGCAGTTGCAGATGCGGAATATGCGTTTGAAAGTTTATGTTGAACCGCATTTTCACGATTGCGTTTCTGACGGTTCAGAGTCTGCCGGAGGGTTTGATAAAATTTTACCTGCTGAGCTTCAAGCGTGGAGAGTTTTTCACCTTTGCTGAGCAGATTTTCAAGAATTCGGCTGCATTCAGCAAATCTGCCGTCAATAGTATCAGGGAAATCTTGAGATACAGCAGCGTTGTTTACAGTAATTTCTTCAGCAGACTTGTTTTCATTATTTTCTTTTGCTGACGGTTCGGCTTCTGACACAGGTGATACAGACGCAGCCTTTGTTGTTGCCGCAGAGGACGCAGGTTTTTTATTTTTATAGAGAAGAGTACGGTCAAAATGAATAACTTTTTTGCGGGCGGGAGCTTTTGTGTCTGCAGCGGAAACTTTTTTGACATCTGAACGTTCTGCAGGTTCCATTTTCTCCGACAATCCGGATAATTTATCAAAGAAATAACCGCTCCGCCTGATACCGAAAAAGAAAACAGCAAAAAGTATCAGCAGAATAACTGCAATTCCTGTAAGCTTACGGAAAAATCCCCACGGGATACTGTTATAAATTTTCGACGGAACATCCGATATCAAACCGCTTATAGGACGGAGTTTTCTGCCTGCGCTCTTGCTCAAATACATCAATTTAACACTCATGCCGCTCTCACCGTTAAAAATTTCACTGATACGGTTTTGCAGCTCATCGGCATTTTGCGGGCGGTCAGCCGGATCTTTTTGCAGCATATCTTTTATAAGTTCTGCAAAAGCGGGAGAAAATTTATGCGGCAATGATGATATTGACGGCGGCGGTTCATTGATAACCTTAAGCATGGTATCCATCGGATTTTCACCGCGGAACGGCGGATATCCTGCCGCCATATGAAACATCGTCGCTCCCAAACTGTAAATGTCTGAACGGCAGTCAACATTATGCGAAGAACGGCACTGCTCAGGCGAAGAATAATTCGGGGTTCCGAAAACCATACTTTCCTGAGTAAGTGTAAGTTCTCCGTCCTCATGCCCTGCCGATTTGGCAATACCGAGGTCGGCGAGTTTGACCTCACCTGTAATATCAATCATAATATTTGAAGGTTTGATATCACGGTGAACAACATTTGCCGCTTCCATCGCTTTCAGCGCAGTTGCCGCACGGTATGCAACATGGAGAATTGTATTCTCATCAAGGACACCTTTAGCCTTGACCATATCACTGATATTGATACCGTTAATATATTCCATTGCCAGAAAGAGAGTCTGAGTAGCACTTTCAATGCCGACATCATACACAGGTATCAGATTAGGAGAAAGGATACGGTTTGCAATTTTTGCCTCCCGCACAAACCGTTTGGCAAAAACAGGATTCTGCGACGACATGCTTGAAAGCATGATTTTCAAAGCAACTTCACGATTCAGAAAAAGATGTTTGGCAAGATAAACCTCACCCATGCCGCCGCGACCGAGCAGACGGATAATTTCATATTTATCAAAAAAATCCCCCGCCTTGAATGTTGCACTGTCATCCTCCTCATCTTCCTCAAAAAGTGAATTCGTATTGACAGTCTCATCATCAAGGTCAATAGAGACATTGGGAGCAAAAGCTTTGTCACAACGCGGACAAACCAGACGCCGTTCCTTAAGCACCATGAGCGATACGGCAAGTTTGCCGCGGCAGTTCGGACAGAACATCATAGCACAAAAATCAGCCGAATGCGATTTCAAACCGCATTCGGGACATTCAAGTTCGTGCTTTTTCAGAGCATCATCAGCACTTTCATAATGTTTTTCACATTTGGGACAGCGCAGAATTATTGACATCAGCTACCTTTGTTTTTACGGACGCGGAATTTTTATTGTCATTCCGGGATAGATACGATTGGCATTTTTGATTATATCTTCATTTGCTTTGTAGATACGATAATATTTTCTGCCGTTGCCGTAAACTTTTTTGGCAATATGAGACAAAGTATCATCTTTTTCAACCACATAATCCTCGTAACGGACTTTGACATTCAGAGAAGAAGCATCAGCGGCAAGTGAAACATCTTTTACGCTTGAACTGTTATCATTCAAACTCAGATTATCCTCCAAACCACCATTCTGCATATCAGCAGAAGCATTACCTTTGCTGCGGTCGGAAATAGCAGGCGGCAAAGTACCGGGGACTTCCCAGCCTGGATACATCGGCTCCAGATAGTCCTTCCACTCCTGTTCTTCAGGACCGAGTTTGCGATTGGCGAGTTCAGCGGTGCATCCTGCGCCGAAAACAACTGCGGCGGCGGCGAACAAAGTAACAAAAATTTTCATAAAATCCTCCTTTTAAAAATATTTAATCACTATACTATATATAGTTTACAAAATTTTTCAAGATGCAAATCATTTTTTTAGATAAAATTCTTGTCTCACGATATTTTACAGCATATTTTATGCCGCAGATGTAACATTTTTTTATTCTTTAAAGAAAAATGATTGAAAAAATCATTTTATCGTGTATATTTATAGGTTATAAATATTTTTGTACATCTAAAAATTATGAGGTTCTCTATGAACAGTATGATGACAACACAGGAAGTTGCAAAATTCCTGAAAATTGCAGAAAAAACCGTTGAAGAATGGGCTGCTGAAGGTGAACTTATCGGAGCAAAATTGGATAATTCATGGCGTTTCCGCCGCTCAGATGTTGATAAATTCGTAAAATCAAGAATGATCATGCCGCACAGCAAAGATGTCTCAGATCTGAAACTTGATAAGCTCCTTGCCCGCGAACGCATTATGATAGTTGACAACGCCGGCAAAAAAGAACTTTTTGACGAAATGATAAATCTTTTATCATCAACTCCTTATGTCAAAAACGCATCTGAATTGCGTACTGCCGTATATGAACGCGAAGATTTGATGAGTACAGGAATCGGTCTCAATCTCGGTATTCCCCATGTACGCATAAAATCAGTCAAGGACATGGCAGTTGCTTTCGCTCTGGTCAAAAACGGAGTTGCAGAATACGAGTCTCTGGATTCCGAACCTGTCAAACTCGTCTTTATGATTATAGCCCGCGAAGACCAGCACACCCAGCATCTCAAATTTCTCTCTCAGCTCAGCACTGTTCTCAAAAACGACGACTTCCGCAATGCTTTGATTGAATGCGGCAATACGGATGAAATTTACAATCTTTTGTGCGGAGGTATTGACAAAAAATGACAAACAGTGTTCTTTTTATTCTCGGTACAGCTGTTTTCTGCGGAATGATCGGCGCGCTTATTTTTCAGCGTCTCAAATTTCCGCAGGTTGTCGGCAACATTATCATCGGTCTTTTACTCGGAGAAAGTGTTTTCGGGCTGATTTCACAGGCAGATATTGCAAATCTCAAAACATTCAACCTTTTTGCTCTCGGCATTATCGGGTTCCTGGTCGGCGGCGAATTGAAGATAGAAACTTTCAAAAAATATGCCAAACAATTCATCTCCATCTTGTTTTTTGAAGGCATGTTCTGCTTTTTCATGGTCGGCATAGCTACGGCTCTGCTGGTTTATGCAGTCTGCCGTCAGGTTATTCCGTCAGTAGCTGTCGGGTTGGTTTTCGGTGCAATTTCTTCAGCCACTGACCCGGCATCTACAATTGATGTTATCTGGGAATACCGTGCCAAAGGCATAATGACAACCGCAATCATTGCAGTTGTTGCACTTGACGATGCACTGGCAATGACTTTGTGGGGTATCAGTACAGGAATTCTGCAAATTTTCGGTTCCGGCAATGTTTCAGACTCCATACTGCATGAATTGCTGATGGTTGTCGTGCATATTTTCGGCTCACTGCTTATCGGCGGTATTTTTGCCGGAATATTGACACTGTTTTTCCGTTTCCTCAGTCAGATTGAGCGTGCAGCGGCAATTTCCGTCGGTGTAATTCTGTTGATTATCGGTTGTGCTGTATATTTTGATTTGGATGTTATTCTGGCGTCAATGACGGCGGGTTTTGTACTTGCCAATGTAGTTCCGCGCCGCAGTGAACAGCTTTTCAAACTTCTCCGCAGTTTCTCAATTCCTATTTATGTTATGTTTTTTGTTCTGGTCGGCGCGCGTCTGTCGCTCGGCAATATGCCGTTGTGGCTGTGGGGCATTGTTCTGCTCTATGTAATTTTCCGCAGTGTCGGCAAAGTTCTCGGCTCTTATTACGGCGGCAAACTTGCCAACAGTCCGGTGACGGTTCAAAAATATCTCGGATTAGGCATTTTCGCACAGGGCGGCGTTGCTATCGGTCTGGCAATTATTGCCTCTGAAAAGTTGAGCGGCGTGCGTGTTTCAGAAAATCTCAGTATGGGCGACATGGTCGTTTATGTAGTTACTTCAACTACTCTGATTTTGCAGGTCGTCGGTCCCGCCATGGTCAAACTTTCTCTCAAGCGCGCAGGAGAAGCCGGCAAAAATATCACCGAAGACGATGTTATCAACACCATGCATGTTATGGATGTCATTGATGATAAACTCATCACCATTGAACAGAAAGCTCCCGTCGCCAAAGCAGTCGAATACTTCACCGAAAACGACGCTCTTTTCTATCCCGTGCTTGACAAAGATAAACATATCTGCGGTATTTTGACCTTTGAGTCATTAAAAGAAATCATGGGCAACCGTGATTCCTGGCAATGGCTGCTGGTCGCTGATGTTATGCTCCCGGTAGTTGACTCAACTACTCCCAATGAACCGCTCAAAGCTGTTTATGACAAAATGCTCCAGCTTAAAATTGACCAGATGCCGGTTTTGGATAATTCAAGCTCCAAAAAAATTCTCGGTATGCTTGACGTCCGTAACATTCGGCAGAAAGTTAATGCCGAATTGCTCCGTCTCTCAGATTGAATTGCTTAAAATATTATTAAAATGACCGTTGAAAATAAAAAAAAGATATTGTTTTATGCTGCCGTAACACTTATGTTTATGACCAGCATGAGTAAAGTGCTTATTCCCAATACTGTTTTTGATGAATTACAATCTGACCTGGGAATATCCGGACAGAAACTTGCCGCCATGGGTTCGGCGTTTATGTGTACTTATGCAATAAGCCAGCTGGCACTCGGACTTCTGTCCTCCAAGTACGGCGGTGTGCGTATTCTGCTTTTTGCTTCATCGGTTTTTACTGTCGGCTGTGTTATTTTTCCGTTTCTGAATTCGGCTGATTTGATGATTGCGGACAGAGCCTTGACAGGACTCGGAGCAGGAACTGCATTTATTGCTGTTGCCAAACTGACTGACGACCTTTTCAAGAAAAACTTTTCAATGGTGCTCGGAATAGTTCTGTTTCTGACCTATTTCGGGCCGGTTACAGGCAATCTGCCGATGGTGGCAGCAGTCAAAGCTACCTCTTGGCGCAGTGCCATGATGATACCGGCTGCAATATCATTGCTGCTTTTCATAATTATCCTCATCTGTTTGAAAGGCACAATCAAGCCGTCTCTCAAAGGCAATGCGATAACGCCGCTGTTAAAGATATGTTCAGATAAAAATTCATGGCTGGTATTTACTGCAAGTTCTGTAGTTTTCGGTTCATATTATTTTATCGCCACAACCGCAGGCAACAAAATGCTTACCGATATCGGCAAATTGAAGCCGCTCCATGCCTCGCTTATCATCACTGCATTTGCCATGATTGTCGCCTTCAACAATATTTTCGGCAATATTTTTCTGAAAAAAGTTCTGCATGATCGTCGCAAACTGATGATGTTCCTTGCCGGGTTCAGCCATACTGCGGGAACAATGCTGTGCGCCGCTGCATTTTACTTTGAACTGAATTATATTTTCATCATTGCCGGTTTTCTGATGATAAGTATTCCTGCCGGGCTTTTCTCAATTTATTGTACAGTCATAAAAGAGCTTAATCCTCCCGAATACACAGGACTTGCCATTGCAATTCTCAACTTTTTCGCCTTTGTCGCCATCGCCGGCTGGGCGTATCTCGCAGGTTTGTTCTTCGCCCGTTTTGAAAGCGGTACAGTTTCAGGAACTGTACACTATCCTCCGACAGTTTACGCATTGATTTTTGCAGTATTTGCCGTCTTTGCTCTTACCGGCTTCATCTGCTCCTGTTTCCTTCCTGAAACCCGTCAACAACAGTAAAACCTGCAGCTGCACTTCTCTGCCGATCAATATTCATTTTTCGGCTCTTTACTAAACGCAGACTGATTTTTTATTGCAAAGGAAGCTTACGCAAAACACTGTACCCCAAAACCCCTTATTTTTTCTTATCGGTCAATGTTTAATACACAGCCTTATTTTTCATGATATGAAATTTACACCGAGCGGCAAAGCAAAGCCGAGAAAAGCGGCAATCAGCATGAGCTGAAGGACTGAAAGTTTAGTAAATTTTTGCAATACAAATGTCAATACAAAGATAAAAAGCGAAGTCCATGATATTCCGAAATCACTGATTTTGCCCTGCCACAATGCGGCAAAAGGAGCAGTAAATACAGATGTTTCAGCAAAAAATATCACCGCTGAAAAAATCAATCCCAGAGTTACTGCACGGATTGCCCCGATAACACCTTTGAAATACGGATTTTCCTTGATTTTATTCAATGAAAAAACAAGCAGAATAATCAATATCAGTGACGGCAGCACCACGCCGACTGTCGCACACAGCGCACCGGTAAAACCGCATTGCTGATAGCCGATATAGGTCGCCGCATTCAAACCGATAGGACCGGGCGTAACTTGCGCCAATGCTATCAAATTGGCAAATTCGCCGCTTGCAATAAGTTTGTTATTAGTTACAAGTTCATATTGGAAAAGCGGTATCATCGCATAGCCGCCGCCGAAAGTCAGAACTGCAATTTTAGCAAAAAGCAGAAAAAGCTGAAATGAATTCACTGTTTAACCTCCCGTCTTTTTGCCATTTGCACAGCAATAAAAACATTTACTGCACCGACAGCACCGCCGGCAAGGATGACATAAATAAGATTTACTCCGGTGAATATCAGAAGCAGAAAAGAAATAACTGCCAGAATAACAGCCAAGCGGCTTTTACAGATGGTCTTGCTCATTTTTATTGCAGAGCTGAGTATCAGTGCCGACACTGCCGCACGCACACCCGTAAAAGCATTGTCAACAGCAGGACCGCTGATGCTGCTCATCACTGCCGCAACCATCATTATCAGCAAAAAAGGTACAACAACCACACCGAATGACGCCGCTATTGCTCCTGCAACTCCTGCCAGACGCATACCGATATAGCCTGACATATTAACAGCAATGATACCCGGCATGGATTGACCGAAAGCAACGGTATCGACAATATCTTCCGTGGTAAGGTCGCCGTTAGGCTGAGTGAAATATTTTTCAATCAGCGGTATCATAGTCAAACCGCCGCCGACACTGACTGCTGAAATTTTCACAAAATTCCAGAAAAGCAGCAATATTTTATTGGATTTTTTCATAATCTTTACTTATTTATTTTGAGCGGCTGCGGCTGAAGTTTGACCTGCGGCTGAAGCTTTATGATTGTATCAGCAGAGAAATGCTCGACATTTTTGCCCTGCGGCAGTTTAATATTTTTTTCACTTGTCCCGGGACGGCTCACAAAAAAGAAAATTCCTGCACCGATAAGAAAAACGGCAATGACTGCAATAACAATGAAAAAAGTGATGATATGACGCACTTTATTTTCATTTTCTTCGCTCGGTTCATAAATGGAAACGACCTTGTTGATATCTTCAGGGATTTCAATTTCCATGCGTTTGCGAACATTGGCAGTCAAAGCTTTTATCTCTTCTTCATTCAACCGATAAACACCGCCGAGTTTGCGGATATATGCAATAATAAAAACTTCCGGCGGCAAACTCTCATAATCTTCACGCTCAAGCGCAGCGATAAAATTTTCTTTTATCCTCAATTCCTCTGCCAGTTCGGCAGCAGTTACACATGCAGCCTCGCGCAGACGGCGCAGAGTGTCGCCGAAATTATCGGGGTCAATTCTTACATCCGAGCGACGGATTTTGTCAATGGTACGGATTTCAACCGGCGGTTCATCTGAGGCACGGCGGAAACTCTCTTCACTGCTTTTGAAAGGGGCTTTTTTTTCATCACTGAAAGCAAAACTCTTTTCATCAGCAGTATTTATTTTTTCATTCAGATTGCGGATTTCATCTTCAGAAAGAACAATTTCCTCATCTTCAGAATTTTCATCTTCATTGAAAATATCAGGGTGCAGATTTTCAGAAGTATTTTCCGTTTCGTCTGTATCAAAATTGCCTGAAGCAAAATCTTCTTCAAGCACGGCTTCCTCCTCCGTCTGCGGTGCGGAACTTTTCAAATCAAAATCTTCAAAAAGGTCGTCTGTCATAATTATACTCCGTCTATTTCATCAAAAACCAATATTTGCCGTTTGTTGCCGCCGGTACTTTGCGGGCCGATTATACCGCGCTGTTCAAAAATGTCAATCAGATTTGCCGCACGGTTATAGCCGATACCCAATCGGCGCTGGAGATAACTGGTACTTGCCTGACGGCTGGAAAGAATGATTTCCAACGCCTGCAAAGTAAGTTTATCATCACCCGGCTGTGAATATTTCTGCACCAGAGGTGCGTATTCTTCAGATAAAATATCATCCATAACATCGTCAAGTTCACTGCGGGAATCGCCTGAGCGTCCCGAACTTCTGCCATTGCCTCCGTCCTCTTCTTCCGTTTCGTCAACGAGAATTGTTTCATTGAATTCCTGCGCACGCTGTGCCGCAATAAAATCAACGACTTTTTTGATGTCAGGATCAGGAACAAAAGCTCCCTGTACACGCTCAAGTTCAGATGCTCCCGGAGGAAGAAAAAGCATATCGCCTTTGCCGAGAAGTTTTTCCGCACCTGTGCGGTCAAGAATAACACGGCTGTCCACACCTGAACCTACTTTAAAGGCGATACGGGTCGGCAAATTGGCTTTGATAACACCTGTAATGATATTAGTTGACGGACGCTGGGTTGCTACCACAATGTGCATACCTGCGGCACGGGCTTTGGCGGCAATCTTGTTAATTGAAGTTTCCACTTCAACTTTTGCTTCGGTCAGCATCAAGTCGGCAAGCTCGTCAATAATAATGACCAAAAGAGGCAGTTTTGCAGGCATCGGTTCGCCGTTGCGGTCAACTTCACCATCCGCAATATGGCGTTTGTTGAAAGCCTTCATACTCTTAACTCCCGCATCGGCAAGCAGACGGTAACGCCTTTCCATCTCATTGACTGCCCAGCGCAGAGCCAACGGCACTTTTTGAGAATCATTGAGAACCGGAGTGATGAGGTGCGGAATAGTTTCGTAATCTTTAAGTTCAACTACTTTGGGGTCAACCATTATCAAACGCAAATCATCGGGGGAAAAGCGGAAAAGCAGACTCATAATCAATGTATTCATACATACACTTTTACCCGAACCTGTCTGACCTGCAATCAAGAGATGCGGAGCTTTGGCAAGGTCAAGCAAAATCGGTTTGCCGGCAACGTCTTTACCGAGGATAATCGGCATTTCTGCATCACTGTTGACCCATTCCGGCGATTCCATGATAGTACGGGCAAAAACGGCGTCACTTTCAGCATTGGGAGCCTCAACACCGACAGCATTTTTACCGGGAATAGGAGCAAGAATACGGATACTGGTTGCCTCAAGGTTCATTTTAATATTGTCGGCAAGGCTTGAAACTTTATCAACTTTGACACCGGGGGACAGAGTGATTTCATACCGGGTGACGCGCGGACCTGTAATGTGATTTCCGACTCTGCCATCGACTTTAAAACTGTCAAGAGTTGCCTGCAGAACAGATTTTTTTCGTTCAATTTCGCTGATATCTTCAGCCTTTTTCTCCTCGCCTTTGCTCAACATATTGAGGTTGGGGCGTGCGTATTCAGAACTGAAAAACGGTTTATGTCCCTTTTCTCCTTTTTCGACAATATTGACTTCGGGGTCTGCGGCATAAACAGTTGCAGCAGGAGTATTGACACTGCTTGCGGCAACTCTTTGCGTTACAGGAGGCACAGAAGCAGTTTCAACTTCTTCTGCAATAAGTTCCTCCTGAACGGGTACGGCGGCAGATGTTTCATTGAGTTTTGCTTCTTCCTCAAGGCGGCGGCGTTCAGCTTCCTGAGCTTTTTCAGCTTCTTTTCTGGCTTTTTCCTCTGCCCGCTGTTCCGCTTTCTCTTCGTGGCGTTCTTTCATCGCCAGCAAAGCATCACGAATGGCGGAATTTTTGGGAGAAGAAGGAGCTTTTTCCTCCGCTGTTTTTTTGACCAGAGCGACAATTACTTTATGCCAGTCGGAAAGATAAACAATAATTATACCGCCTAAAAGCAGCAGATAACCGACAATAGATGTTCCCACATAGCCGATGTATTTACGCAAAATCCCCGCCGATACCGGAGGAACTATATCCGCCCCCGGAGCGGCAAGAAACTGTCCGATCATACCGCCCGGAATAGCCTGCTCAGGTGCGCCTCTGTGTCCGAGTCCCAGAACATCGGTAATATTGACAAAAGGCATCGGATTTATGGCAAAAAGTATCGCTGTACCGAGAACAGCAAATACAATTCCCGTCCAGTAAAGCTTTCTCTCCCACGGGATCTGCCACAACAAATGACGCACCCCCCAGAGCATAATAAAAACCACAAGCACATAACTTGACAGCCCCACTGCTCGGAAAGATATAACTGCTGCGGCAGCACCTGTTTCGCCGATATAATTTTTTATCAATGTTCCTGACTCAAAATCATCCGGAGAATATGAGATGATTGAAAGCATGAAAAGAATGGAAATAACAAATGCCAGCAAATAACGCAGTTTGAAATTTCTTTCGCCTGTATTTTCAATTATTGTTTTTTTATCGTTTTTTGCCATATCAATCCTTGAAAAGAAGATACATCAATTCGTCTTTTTCGAGCAATCCGAAGCGGCCTACGGGAGCATTTTTTTCGCAGTAAGTCTGAACAGCATCAGCTTCAATGCCGGGACCGCACATTGCAAAAGGTACGGGTTCTGTGGTGTGCAGACGCTTCAAAATAGGTACGGGGTGGTCGGGCAGAATCACAAAACGGACATCCTGTCCTTCAAGTTTTTTCATAACTCTTGCAACCAGACGGGAGTCAAAATCCTCGATTGCTTTAATCTTCAAATCCAAATCGCCGAGGTGTGAAACTTCATCAATGCCTTCAACATGCAGATAGACAAAATCATGGTCTTTCAATGCCTCAACTGCGGCATCTGCTTTGTTCTCATAGGCAGTATCAATAAAACCGGTTGCACCGTCAACTTCAATGACTTTCATATTTGAGCAAATCCCGATACCTTTGATAACGTCAACAGCGGAAATAACTGCACCTTTGCGGCCGTATTTTTCAGCAAAAGCCGGAAAGGAAGGTTTGTAACCGGGACTCCACGGCCAAATGCGGTTGGCGGGAGAAGCTTTGCCCTGATTCAGCGGATGTTTTTCAAGGAAAACACGGGCCTTTTCGTAGAGGTCAAGCAAAAATTGAACGGTGTATTCAGCATCGGGAGAAAGTGCTTTGAGCTGAATATCTTTTTCATTCATACCGTGAGATGAGTCAGGTTTGGCGTAATCGACATTTTTGCTGAATTCTTTACCATGGAGAACCAGCAGATTTCTGTAACTGACGCCGGGGTAAAAAGTTACCTTATCAGAGCCGAATTCTTTCTGCAAATCGGCGATTATCTGAGAACTTACTTCATTATCAATATGCCCTGCGGAATAGTCAAGAATTTCGCCCTCATCACTGACAGTAATGATATTGCATCTCCAGGCGACATCATCTTCTTTGAGTTCAATTTTCTGACTGACAGCCTCAATCGGACCGCGGCCGGGATAATTTTCCTCAGGCAGAAAGCCCATAACAGACATATTGGCAACGTCGCTGGAAGTAGGCAATCCGTCGGGCAGAGTGCGGAAAAGACCGCTTGCGCCCATGCGTGCGATAGAGTCCATAGCGGGAGTATTTGCATATTCCAGCGGAGTTTTGCCGTTCAGTTTTTCCAATGGTTCATCTGCCATTCCGTCTGCGAGAAAGAGTACGCTTTTCATTTTTTTTCCTTATGTTTTAATGTTAATTTATAGTTGTGAGTTGTTTAAGCAGTTCCATGCGTTTGGCAGGGTCTGTCTCCTGCCGCATTGCCTCGGTAAGCTGCGTTTGCCGGTATTTGATATAAAATTGTTTTACAGATAAGATACAATCTTTCAGAATTTTATCAACATCATTTTCTGAAATTTCCGTATCTTTGACACAAAGTCGGCTTATTGCCGCATTTTCCTCCTCGCGAAGCATTGCTTCAAGGAGATTATATGAATTGGCATGTTCCCCGTAAAGTGCCTCATTTATGACCATATCCAACGCCCTGCCGTAAATTCCTGACATCTCCGACAGTCCGTGCGGGAGGGTCTCCGCCATTTCGCGCGCTTTATTGCAGTCATTCAAGGCTATTTCCAAAAGCAGCAGCAGAGATTTAATAAAAGATACAGGATACTGCTGCCGTACGGACTGCTGTTTTTTTATTTTACTTTCATCAAGCGCAGTACCGCTCTGACGCCGCTGTTCCGCGCGGTTTATTTTATCCAGCTCAAACTGCATTGCTTCAATGCTCAAATTAAACATCTCCGAGCCCTGACGCATGTAAAGTTCACGAGTCACGGCGTTGTCAACGAGTTTAATCAAATTAAGATATTCCGCCGCCGCCATACTTCTGCCGTTGACTGATGAAAAATCGTATTTATTCTTCATTGTCCGTTCAAAAAAAGCAAGCCAGTTTTCAGCACTTTGAACTGCAGCGGCAATCGCCTCTTTACCCTCATTTCTGAAAAGTTCATCAGGGTCTTTCCCACCCGGGAAGCGGATAACGCCGATTTCCATATCCAGCGGCAGAATAAGTTCTATCGCACGCAGAATAGCTTTCTGACCTGCGCTGTCAGAGTCAAATCCGAGCAGAATTTTCTGCGTACTGCGTTTCAGAATTCTCGCCTGTTCAACCGTAAAACCGGTTCCCTGCGGTGCAACCGCACAGGTAAAACCCGCTCTGTGCATGGCGATAACATCCAATTGACCTTCACACAAAATCGCCATATTCTGATTGCGCATTTCCGGTCTGGCGATGGGAAGTGCATACAAGAGATTGCCTTTTTTGAAAATCGGCGTTTCCGGAGTATTCACATATTTTGCCACGGGAGCGTCTTTTTCCAGAGTTCTGGCACTGAAGCCGACGACTTTGCCGTTTTCATTCCAGATAGAAAAAGTCAGACGCCCCTTAAAATGGTCGTAAAGCGTGCGGCGTTCATCATTGCGGCGCACCGTTCCTGTGGCAAGCATTTCCTCATCAGTATAATTTTTTGACCGTCCGAATTTAACAGCAGCATCCCATTCATCAGGAGAATAACCGATACGGAATTTGCAAATAATATCATCAGGAATACCGCGCTCATGCAGATAATCCAAAGCCTTCCTGCCGCAGGGAGAAAAAAGATTTTTTTCAAAAAACTGTGCAAAATCTTCACTCAGACGGTATAATCTTTCCCGTTCATCGGCACGCTCACGGCTGCTTTTGCCGCTTGCATCATAAGTGACTTTTTCGGGAATGATAACACCGCATCTTGAAGCAAGCAGATGCACTGCGTTGGGGAAATCAACATTTTCGCGTTCCATGACAAACTTGAAAACATCTCCGCCTTTACCGCATCCGAAACAATGGTAATTCTGACGGTTCTCATTGACTGTAAATGACGGCGTTTTTTCCTGATGAAACGGACACAGCGCTTTGTAAACTCCGTTGCCGCCGCGCTTCAAATGCACATAAGAGCTGAGCAGGTCAACAATATTGACCCGTGAGCGTATTTCTTCTACAATTTCATCGGGAATGGCGCGATTCATGCTGACGGCTCCGTAAATTCAGCGGCGGCGGGTGCGTTTTTTGGGAGTGATTTTTTTCAATCGTCTCTCCACATCCTTACGCAGAGATGAATATTCAGGATCTGATGCCGTCTGCTTGAGAAAAGCCTGATATTTCGGCAAAGCAAAATCAGGTTTGTTATACAGACAATCCGCTGCAACGGCATAGTTGTAATTACTCAGAATATTTTTACCGAGACGGTCGGCCTGTCCGAAAGCAATAACCGCTTTTCGTTTGTCACCGAGAATGACATAAGCATGACCGAGCAGAGTTTTACCCTCAAAAGTATTGAGCAGACTGCTGTCGGCATTCTCAATTTTCAATAAATAAGTAAGTGCCTTTTCCGATTTCAGAGTCACTGCAAGATTGGCAAGCAGAATAAGTGTATTGACATCATCATGCATGAGATTATGAGCTTTTTCCAGATAGCCCATTGCCTCAACCGCAGTTTTTTTGTCCTGCGCATACAATCTGCCGACGGTGTAAAGCGAAGCAAAATGGTTCGGCGCGCGCTTCAATGCCTGTAAAGCGGAATCCAATGCAAGCGGTTTGTCATTGCACCGCTCCGCCATGACAGAACGCATCAGGAGGGCCTCAACATTGTCCGGACTTACCATACACGCTTCCTTGGCAAGCATCAAAGCATCGGAATTTTTACCGTTCTGAGCAGATTTTGCCGCCATGCGGAGCAAAGTGTCAGCATCATTGGCAGAACCTGAACAGCCGGCAAAACTGCACACCAGGAGCAGTGCCAATGTAAATGAAATCATTTTCATTCTGAAATTCATAATCTCTTCTGTCACTCCGTTTTTTGAGCGAGGCGTTTAGAGATTTTTGCGGATATATCAGCCATTTCTCCGTCATTGTAGGAGAGCTGACGCCAATTCCAGTGAAAACCATCCTCAATCCAGCGGGGGACGATATGCAAATGAGCGTGCATTACCACCTGACCTGCGGCGGTACCGTCAGCAAGATGCAGATTATATGCATCAGCATCAAGTTCGCGTTTGAGAGCAATGCCGATACGGCTGCCGATTTTCATCATTCTGCCGACAGTCTCTTCATTGACTGCGGCGACGGATTCGTGATGTTCTTTGGGAATAACAAGAACATGACCTTTATTAATGGGGGAGATATCCAAAAAAGCATAAACAAGTTCATCTTCATAAACTTTTGCGGAAGGAATTTCCCCTGCGATAATCTTGCAGAATATACAATTTTCCATTTTTTTCCTCTTAATTTATTTGAATTTTACGGGACACAGGCACGATTTCGGAGGCTTTGCCCGTATTATAATCATAAGTAATCAATGCACCGTCAAGACGGATACAGCCGCTTTCAACCACAGTCAGTCTGGCAGGCATTCCGGAAGTAAACTTGCGCACTACATCATCGACTTCACGGCCGAGCACTGAAGTATCTCCGCCGGTCATACCGGCATCCGCCATAAAAGCACATCCTCCGGGACGCACAACTGCATCATTGGTCTGAACATGAGTATGGGTACCGACAACTGCCGTTGCTCTGCCGTCAAGAAAATAGCTCATGGCGATTTTCTCACTGGTTGCCTCTGCATGAAAATCCACAAAAACCGTTTTAACCGACGGAGGCAATGACTTCAGAATATTGTCAACAGTCTCAAACGGGCAGTATGCACTGTCCCGCATAAAAACCTTGCCCTGCAGATTAATAACGGCGATTTCTCCGCCTGCGGGATTGCGAAAAATTCCGTAACCTCTGCCCGGCTGACTTTTATGCAGATTGGCGGGACGCACAATATTGGGAATAGAATCAATATCAGAATCAAAACCTTTCTGATCCCAAATGTGGTCTCCTCCGGTAAAGACATCAACGACTTCTGACATTTCTGCGAGACAGCGTTTAGTCATGCCGTTTCCGGCGGCGCAATTTTCAGCATTGGCAATAACGAATGATACACCGAGTTCACGGCGAAGTTCAGGCACGAGAGTACGGACGGCTTCTCTGCCGCCTTTGCCTACAATATCACCGATAAAAAGCAGTTTCATTATTTTTTATTTCTCCGGGTCAACGATTGCAAACATGAGAGTAATCTTGAAAACAGTTTTGCCGTCAACTTTCATTTCACCCCAGCCTTTGCCGAAGCGAGATGCTTTGCCGGAAGGCAGATGCAGTTCACAAACAAGCTGGTCGCCGGGATAGACGGGAGCGAAAGATTCTGCCTGGTCAATCGTCATAAAGTAACCGAGTTTTCCTGCATTTTCAGGACGGGAAAGAACAAAAACGCAGCCTGCCTGAGCCATAATTTCGCAGAGAATTGATTCAGGCATAACCATATAATCTTCGGGGCAGCCGGTAAAAATTTCTTCATTTACAGAAAGATTTTTGATTGCAGTCAGAGTATTTTCTTCACCTGTTTCAATTTTGACAACATTGTCAATCAGCAAAAAGGGATAGCGGTGAGGAATAAGATTTTTGATTGCATTGACATCCATCAATGTATCAGCGCATTTGTCATATTCGCCGAAAAGTTCAGGCATTGTATTGGGCATGATTTTCTGACGGATTGACAGAGTGATCAATGCTTCACAGGTAACACCGGTTTTAGTTGAAGTGCGGCATTTGACAACCGCTTCGGAAGTTTCAACAGAGATGAGGTCAGCTTCAACCAGCATACGGTCGCCGGGGGTGACTGGGTTGCGGAATTTGACTTTTTCAGCTTTGCGCATGTAAATATTCTGAGACTTGACAGGAGTCAGACGCTCAACAACGAGCAATTCTGCCAGCTGTTTCATAGTCTCAAGCTGCATAACGCCGGGCATAACGGGCTGAACAGGAAAATGTCCCTGAAAGAAAAGTTCGTTGGCGGTAACATTTTTCACTGCAACTGCGCGGGTGTCACTCTCCAGAGAGACACGGTCAAGCATAAGCAAGGGGTAACGCTGGGGGATAAGTTGTCGGATTTCTTTTACATTCAATACTTTAGCCATAATTTACTCCTGTTTTTATTAAATATTTTCCAGTAATTGTTTCTGCATCATTGAAGCGAGTTTGACATTAAAAAAATGTCCCGGTTTGATAGCGATAACATCAGCTTTGACCCGTCTGCCGCACAAGTACAAGTCACCGATGAGGTCAAGGATTTTGTGACGGACAATTTCGTCCTGATGACGGATTTCATCTTTGCAGATGATTGCGCCGTCATGGATGATTGCCGCAGCATCAAGACTGCCGCCTTTGCACAAACCCATGCCGATAAGCTGACGCAAATCAGCAAAATTCACAAAAGTTCTGGAGTCAGCAATCTCTTTCAGGTAACTTTCACGGTCAACATCCAACGAAAAATACTGCGGGTCAAAAGGACATCCGGCAAAAGACGCAGTACATGCAATATGCAGTCTGTCTCCCGGAAAAATCCCGATATGAGTATCTTCATGCCGCACATAGAAAGGCGTTTTTACTTCATAATAAAGAACTTCCGCGTCCTGCTCCACAGCTCCTGCCTCCTGAACTATTTTACAGAATCCCAATGCGCTGCCGTCAAGAATAGGCGGTTCAGTGCCGTCCATATCAGCAATACAGTTATCAATACCGAAAACATGCAATGCAGACATGATATGTTCAATAGTGTAAACTGCGCATTTTTCATTGCCGATAGTGGTCCCCCTGCGGGCATCAACGACATTAGAAGCCAATGCCTTGACCTCAGGTTTTCCGGGCAGGTCAACGCGGCGGAAGATTATTCCGGTGTTGGCAGGTGCGGGGTTTAATGTAAGAGTCGCCCGCACGCCTGTATGAAGCGCAATACCGCTGATAGAGACCTTTTCGGCGATTGTTTTTTGTTTTTCCATAAATTTTTCCATATTTCGTGTCATTTTATGACTTTTTAGATTGCAAAATCACAATTCATCACTATAATATAAACGGATTATCTTCAAATGCAAAAAAATTATTGAAACATTTATGAAAAAAATTAATAAAATTATTGCCGTTACAGGTCCTACCGCCACAGGTAAAACCTCTCTCGCCGTCAAACTTGCCCGTTTTTTCAACGGCGAGATAATCAGTCTTGACTCCCGTCAGCTCTACAAATATATGGATATCGGGAGCGGAAAAGACCTCAGCGAATATCAGGAAATTCCTTATCATCTCATTGATATCGCTCATCCCAACGATATCGTTGACCTCGCTGAAGTACTGCGGCAAATCCAAAAAGCGATTGATAAAATTGTTTCAAAAAATAAAACGATTTTTCTTTGCGGCGGAACCGCACTCTATCTTGAAAGCATTCTCAAACGCCGCACTCTGATTATGGAAGAGGCAAATCCCGAACTCCGTGCCGAACTTAATAAGCTCTCGCTTGCCGAACTGACAGAGCTTATCACTTGTGAATATCCCGCCGCCTGGGCGGAACTCAACTCCGACGACCGCTTAAACCCCCTCCGTATCAGACGCAAAATTGAAAATGCCATGCAGTCAGGCACTTGCACAACTGCCGCCGTTCCTCCGTGGCAGGATTTTAAAATCCTCACCCTCGGCGTTTACTATCCGCGCGCAATCGTCCGCGAAAATATCCGGCGCCGTCTTGACGACCGTCTTGACAACGGAATGATTGAGGAAATTCAACAAATCCATGAACAGCAAAATGTTCCGTGGGAAAAACTTGAACGCTTCGGACTTGAATACCGCGAAATATCTCTCTTTCTGCAAGGGAAATGCACCTTTGACGAAATGCGTTCCCAACTTCTGAACAAAATCCGCCAATTCGCCAAGCGTCAGGATATCTTTTTCCGTAAACTTGAACGCGAAAACTTCCCTATTCACTGGCTCGACAGCAGACAGGACATAGTTGAAAACGCCCAAAAACTTATCTCGCTTTTTCTCGCAGACGCCCCCCTGCCGCCACCCGAATTCAAACTCTCCGATATAAAAAATCCCGCCTCATTCTGAAGTCGGGATTTTTTTTCGGAATGGCTGTGTTATAAAAGATGACTGATTTATTGCAGAGGGAGAAGAAAAAACCTTTTGGCGTTCCACCCGCCTTTTTATATGGTTCTTTTCTTCTCACCCTGTCTTGTCCCGCCATAGCCTTCGGCGACGGCGGAACCCCCTCATCTTTTTCCAAACCTTTTAATTATATTTGACATTTTCTTCAGTCAAACTTATAGAAAATTATTGGAAAGATGATAAAAATCAGTCAATGTTTAGTACAAAGCCAAAATTTATAATTCATGCTGAAATCAATAAATTTTTCCGTTTTTTTCAGAAAAAAATTTGCAATAATCAGTTTTGCGGTTATATTTATGTATATCGTACTATAAATAGTCATTTAGTTAAACTGCAGCTGCCTAACAGCAGATGCGAAAACAAAACATAAGGGGATAAAAAAATGTCCACTGTTGCAGACAAAGTCAAAAAAATCGTTGTTGATCAGCTCGGTGTTTCCGAAGATCAGGTCACTCCCGAAGCCAAATTCATCGAAGATCTCGGTGCTGACTCTCTCGACCAGGTCGAACTCGTCATGGCTTTTGAAGAAGAATTCGGCGCAGATATTCCTGATGAAGATGCCGAAAAATTGACCAGCGTCGGCGATGCTATCGCATACATCGAAAGCAAAAACCTCTAATTTATAAGAAGTTTTCTTTCAGAAAGAACCTGCAATGCCGTGAGTATTGCAGGTTTTTTTGTGCTTTAAAAAAGGAGTTTCGTATGCTTAACAAATTTATAATTACTTTTGCTGCAATAGGTTTCGCTGTTATCTGCAATGCAGATAATATAAAAAACAATGTAGTTTTTGCCTATCCGAACTGGAAATTCAAAGCATTGTCTTTCAGTTATGACGATGCGCATATTGCGGACCGTCAGCTGGTTGCTATTTTCAATAAGTATGATATGAAAGCTACTTTTCACATTCCACATGCGTGGCTGACAACAAAACCGGAAAACCGTATCACTGAACCTGAAATCAATACATTGTACAAAGGACACGAGATTGCAGGTCACGGCGCAAATCACCTCCATCTGGCAAAGTTGAAAAAATCTGAAATTGATGCTGAAATAAAGGCGGATATCAACGGCTGGGAAAAAATTACAGGAAAAAAAATCACCGGTTACGCTTATCCTTACGGCAGTTTTTCACCGGAAGTTATTGCCGTATTGAAAAGCAACGGTCTTATTTATTCAAGGACTGTCGGAAGTGATAAAACTTTTGCGCTGCCTGCGGATTTTCTCGCATGGACACCATATAATCATCACACCGGAAATATCGCTGAAGGCGGCAAAAAATATCTCAATTTGAAACCTGAAAAAATGACTGTTATGCTTGTTTGGGGACACAGTTATGAATTTCCGAGAAAAAACAACTGGAATGTGATTGAGGATTTCTGCCGTCAGATGCACGGAAAAGATGATATTTTTTATGCAGCAATGGGAGACATTGCCTCCTATGTCACTGCCTGCCGCAACGCAGAATTTTCAAAAGACGGCAAATCTGTGAAAAACAATTCAAACCAAAAGCTTTTCCTTTTCGTCAACGGCAAAAAAATAACTGTCGAACCAAATTCTGAATATAAGTTTTTAACATGGTAAAAAAATGAAAATCAGACAAAATCTTCATATCCATTCAAGCCATTCATGCGACTCCGCATGTGCCGCATTAAATGATATTCAAAAAGAGATGACTGCACTCGGCATGGCTGAATTCGGCTTGAGCGACCATCTGCATACTCAATATAATCTTTGTGACCTTCAGGGGGCAAGAAATGACTTTCTCTGCTATGACCGCCCGAAAAATTTTCACTTCGGAGTTGAAGTCAGCGGCGTTTCTGAATGGGAATGTGATAAAATCGCCCGCGGGGATTACAAAATTTTTTACGATGACCCCGTTTACGGCATCCGTTTTGAAGAAGGGCCTGCCGACAGTCCCGTCTGCATCGGCTTGACTGAACAAAATATAAAAGAACTCGGAATTGAATATGTTATCGGCGGTGTACATTGGCCCTTGTACAGCAAAGCAACCAGAGAAGAGGCATATTATGACTTTTTCCGTCAGCAGCTGGCATTGATTGAAAATCCGCTGGTTGACATTCTGGCACATCCGTGGGATGCGATTGAGCTTGCAGCAGGAAATTGGTACAAAAACCGCGATAACGACCATAAGGATTATGATGCAATTCTGCACATCCCTGAGAAATACAACGAGAAACTCATTGAAGCACTCCTCAAACACAACAAATGCGCCGAAATCAATCTTGCCGTAGTCATGTCCGCTGCCGCCCCCGAAAAAGCCCGTAAATATTACTGGAATATGCTGGCATCATGGCGCGAAGCAGGTGTAAAATTCACAATCGGTTCCGACCAGCATTCTGCACATTATGCACCGTTCATGTTCTCCGCCGCCGAGCTTCTGCTGGATGCTTACGGCTTCAAAGACAGTGACATCCGTTACTTTTTTGAAGACAAAATCTAAAATAACGACTCAGTGCTGAATATTGACTGATTTGTTGCGGGGGGGATTTATCCCCCCCTCATAAAATAACCTCAAATCAAACTTACTGAAAATCCAGTGAAGTATTAAGCAAATCCTTAAGATCGTCAGGAATGATTTCTGAAATTTTCACCTGACGGTCTTCTTTTTGACTGAGGATTGAAGCATAGCCTAATGCCTCGGCAAAAAATGCCTGTTCAACGGTGGCAAGCGGTTTGGCATTATTTACGATAATATCGTAAAAGTGGCGGCACATATAACCGTCGCCGTTGTAATGATTGCGGTTCAAATAGTCAAATTCCAAAACTTCTTTGTCGTAATTTGAGCTGTAACGCTTAGTATAAAGAATTTTTCCGTTGTATTCGCCGAGGTCAATTTCCATAGCTCCGAGAGTACCGCAAACAGTATAAACACGGTGTCTGAAAGAACGGGGAGAATAAAAAACCTGACTGTAAGTGCCGTGAACACCGTTTTCAAATTTGATAAGATTGATTTCATCATCCGGCACATCCACACATTTGGCAAGTGAACATACACCGAGGTCAATATTCTTAAGCTCAAATATTTCATGTTCTCCCTCTGACCAGCGATGCTGAATATTAATGGGGCTCTCCGGGCAGCTGAAAAGTTTTTCACAATCCTGACAATGCAGATCATCAGGTTCATTGCCGCCGTAAGCGACCAGTCTGCCGCTGGCGGTAACGCTTTTAACTTTTGAATCCAGCAACCATTGCATAACATCAATATCATGAGTGGCTTTTTCAAACATCATGCCGCCGCCGTTTTTCATTTCACGCCGCCATGAATGATACATACCATTGCCGTAATGACAATATTGAACAAAAGTTGCGGAGCCGATTTTTCCGAGAAGTCCGCTTTTGATCATCTCTTTTGCTTTTACGAGAATCGGAGCAAAACGCATACAGTGACCGACAAGAACAGGAGCGGCATAATTGCGGCAGAAGCGCATAACTTCGCAAATATTTTCCCAGTTGGCATCAAGCGGTTTTTCCAGCAGCAGCGGAATATTTTTGCCGGTCAGCGAACGCAAATTCTGCAAATGAAAAGAGTTGGGAGAACCTATAATAATACCGTCAAGCTCCTCATTGGCAACCATTTCATCAACAGAATCATAACGTTTCAAATCTCTGAAATCATATTGTTCCAGAGCCTTTTCAAAATTTGTATCAATGGGGTCAACACCTGCTACAACTTTAGCCAATCGACCTGTACGGATCTGCAATACTGATGCAACAAAACCCGGTCTGCCGTAACAGCCGACCATACCGATATTAACATAATTTTTCATATTCAACTCCTTTGGCAGTTATTAACTTATATAAGTCAATATAACATAACTTACAATTTTTTCAATGAAAATTTTAAAGGAACATATTTTTTTACACAATATTTATTGTTCAGCACGACGGACTTTGATAATACCGTAACAGCCTTTGAAGGCGGCATCAAAAATATGCCCGCGAACTGATTTTCCGAGAGTATAATCCGCAACAATATGTGAATGTCCGAATGCCATAAATATTACAGGACTTTTTTCAGCAAAAATGAGTTTCATATAATTTGCAGAAGTTGCGGCATTGGGTTTGATACGCCCGTACCAGAGATGTTTTTTCTGCCATTTTTCCTGATTCGGAGGCACAATGGGGACATGCTGAATAACAATCATCGGTTTATTTTTTGCATAAAATTGTTTGAAAGGTTCAAGCACATCATTTTTGATATGATAAATTGATTTTGAATGGGAAAAAACTGTAAGATCATCATATTCAATAACTTTAAAGGGCGGATAACCGTCAATTTCAGCATTTGCGGCATTTTGTTTTGAAATATCTTTACTTGTAAGATTCCATGCCCCTGCATCGTGGTCTTCCCGTGTGTAGAGAAAAGGAATTTTCAGTTGTTTCATGCCGTTGCGAAGTTCAATAATATTGGCAAGACTTCCGGTATCACACATATCACCGTTAAAAAAAACAGCATCGGCATTGGATTTGTTAAGCAATGCAGGAAGTTTGCGCCATACATCAAGCGGGCGCATTTTGCTTACCGGATTATTGAAATGTTTGTCACGACGGTAAAGCATGGCTTTTTTGCGTGAACTGCTGAGTTCGGAATCATCTTCCGCCATGATGTGCAAATCGCTGATAACAATAAAGTCGTACTCTTTTTTCAAATTCGAAATTCTGACTTCAACAACATCAAATTTCATGCCGAGATTTTTTATATCTTCAACTGAAATATTGATTTTTGAATTTTTGAGTTTTGCAGCTTCAGCAGCGGGGTCAAAAGCGGCACACAGATTACAAGTGAGCAAAGATAAGATTATTGCGGTTAATAAGTTACGAAAAATATTCATATTTTCTAATCTCCTTATTTTATATATGGAATTGATTCAATATTTTTTAGTTCAGTTTCAATTTCAATGATTTTTTCTGAATTGTAATTTTTGTTTTCAATACAGCGGATAAGCTCAATAACCCCCTGTGTACCGATTTCCTCCGGATGCTGTTCCACACTGGCAAAGGGCAGATATGCACATCGGTACTGAATATTTCCGAAGCCGGTTATCGCAATATTTTTATCAGGCATCATGCTCTGCTTGCTGTGATAAAGTGCCAATGCAATATCGTCAGAGTCAGTCAAAATCAAAGTTGTATCGGGAAATTTATTGATAATGCTTTTCAAAGTTCTTCTGTTACTGGCATTGGCATGCGGATAATTGAAAAACAATCTTTCATCAACATTTTTTATCCCGTGTTTCTGCAAAACATCAGTAAAACCTCTGACTCTGTCCCTTCTGCTGCCGATTGAATTATATGAAGTTTCCGTACAAATAACAATTTCCCGATGACCGCGGCTGACGGCAAGTTCAGCCATTTTTTCAGCTCCGTGATAATTGGCACAGCAAACACTTGCCCTGACAGGTCCTGAAATAGGAGAGGCATCATCCAGATGAACCGTCGGCAGCGGGAAAGTATCCGGCAGTTTACCGATAGTCGTTGCCAGCACTCCGTCAAATTTTGAATTGGATATTTTATCCAGATATTCCAACAAATCATTCCCCGGACAGAAAAAACTTACTGCATAATTGTTGAAAAGTGCCGTCTTCTGAATTCCGTCAATTATACGGGCGGAATAAAGATGGGCAACAGGTCCGATATAGGCAATATGTCCGACCGGAAACGTCGAAGACGCCAAAACCGTAGTTCCCGCACCGCGCACACCGCGGGCAATATACCCCTCATTTTCAAGCATGGAAGTAACTTTATTTATTGTCGGACGGGAAACTCCGAAGCGATGCATAAGCGCATATTCTGACGGAAATCTGCCGCCTTTCGGATAGCGTCCTGCACGCAGTTCATCACGCAGAACTTGTAAAATTTCATCAGTTTTATTCATATATTACTCCTTTTCTGTACG
>JAZOSO010000002.1:0-12261 GCA_045657185.1 Victivallaceae bacterium
TGAAATAGAAGCCGGCAAAGTTCCGCAGCTGCTTTTCTCTGAATTCCGCCGCTTTGCAGTTGACGGAGACCGTGTCGGCTATCAGAATTTATATTATAAACGCCGTGCCGATATGGGGTATCTCGCATTGGCTCTCTGTCTTACGGGCGACAAAGAAAAATACATGCCCCGTCTGCTCGATTATGTTCTGGCGATTACCGAAGAATTCACATGGTGTATACCCGCTCATTCGCATTGGGTAAAAAATACATATATGAACCGAGAACCTGTCGATTTATTTGCTGCAGAAACAGGTGCAGTTATGGCAATACTCTGTCACATCCTCGGAGACGAATTGGACAAAGAAATCGAAGGTTTTTCAGAAAAAATCCGCAAAATGGCATTGCAGAGAGTAGTTTACAATACTTTTTATGATCCGGAAACAAGCGAAACAAACGGCTGGTACATTACCTCAAATCCGGTCAACTGGACACCGTGGTGTTCATACAATGTGCTTATAACTGCCATTTTACTTGAAAAAGATGATGCCCATTTAAGCCGCATTATCCGTGAAATTCTGCGTATCAATGCAAATTATGCTTCAAGGTACAGTGATGACGGTTATTGTGATGAAGGTCCGAGTTATTACAGCAAGGCGGGCTTGAAACTTTTCGGAGTTCTGCATCTGCTGCACAAAATCCGTCCGGGAAGTATGGATAAAATTTTTGCCATGCCGAGAATCCGTGCGATTTTTGAATTTATTGCCCACTTGCGTATCGGCAGAAATCATCAGGTGAATTTCGGAGATGCGTTTCCGTTTTTTCTGCCTGAATTCGGCGATGTTCTGCCTTGCGGAGAGATTTTGAAATCTGACATTATGAAGGAACTCGGAGTAAATGCAACTGCTGTGCTCGGTCACTGCGGCGACCATTTGAATACCGGTTACAAACTTCTTTTTGAACTGCCCGAACTTCCTGCAAAAGTTTCTGCCGGTGCGCCGTTTTCATATTTCAGAAACCGTTTGGCAATTCTC
This sequence comes from Victivallaceae bacterium, assembly GCA_045657185.1. Taxonomy (GTDB): domain Bacteria; phylum Verrucomicrobiota; class Lentisphaeria; order Victivallales; family Victivallaceae; genus RGIG5270. Next base: position 1,013 of record JAZOSO010000002.1, read on the forward strand.
CGTTCAAACGGATTTTCCGCCGCTCTCAAAGGCGGTACCAACGGGGAAGAACACAACCATAACGATCTCGGCAATATGGTTCTTTATTATCGCGGTGAACCGGTAATTATTGATGCGGGCAATGAGTATTATGCGAAAATAAATTTTTCCGACAAGCGCTATACTCTGTGGTACACCAGAGGTTCAGGACATAATGCGCCCGTTTTCGGCGATGTCGAACAGCTTGCAGGTAAAAAATATACCTCCTTTTTTGAGCATGCCGACAGTAAAAAGCTGATTTTAAATCTGGATAAGGCATATCCCGAAAATGCCGGAGTTGAAAAATTCACCAGAACCATTGATTTTTCTGCGGAAAAAACTGTTCTTACTGATGATTTCAAACTTGCGTCAGACAAAGCTGCTGTTATTAAATTTCTTACTCCTTGCAAGGTTGAAAAACTTGACGATACTTCAGTTGTTGTCGGTAATGTCATAATGAAACTTGACGGCATAAAACTTGAAAAAATCGAAAAACTCCCTAAAATGAACGGCAGTTGGAATTGCGTTATTAATACGGTTATACTCAAAGGTACAGCAAATAAATACAGCATCGTTTTCAGCGGTAAATAATACTGACTGAATTATGTTGCAGATGATAATTTTGAAATATTTGAGATGAGTGGAAAAATTTCATTCATCTCAATTTTTTTTGTTGTATCTGTTTTACTTCCGGCTTGCAAATAGTGAATTTGGCTGTATATTATGCGGATTGAAAGAGGAGAAAATATATGCTTTTGAAGTTTTTGTTCCGTGATAAGGTTTTCAACAGAAAACTTTTTGCGTTGACTCTGCCGATAAGTTTGCAGAATCTGATGCTGGCTCTGGTCGCTGCCGCAGATGCTTTGATGCTCGGTAAATTAAATCAGGATGCAATGGCGGCGGTTTCGCTGGCAACTCAGATACAGTTTATTCAGAATATGTTCCTTGCTGCAGTGTGTTCGGGGGCAGGGGTGCTGGGAGCTCAGTATTGGGGCAAAAAAGATGTGCCGTATCTCGGCAGACTTTTCGGATTGATTATCCGTGAATCCTTATTGATATCAATTGTTTTTTTCATCGGATGCAGATTTTTTCCTGAATATCTGATGCGTCTTTTTGCCTCTGACCCGATACTGATAAATATCGGTGTTGAATATTTGAAAATCGCTTCATGGTCGTATCTGATTACGGGGATTTCTCAATGTTATCTGGCAATCATGCGTGTAAGTGAACATGCAGTTTATTCGGCATGGATAAGTTCAATTATTGTGGTGTTGAATATCGTTCTCAATGCAGTTTTTATTTTCGGCCTTTGCGGTGCTCCGGCAATGGGGGTAAAAGGTGCGGCATTGGCAACGCTTATCTCCCGTATTTGTGAATTATGCTGGTGCGCAGGAACGACATTCGGAAAAAGTTTTATTAAATTGAAAATAAAAACGATTTTCATTTTTGAGCGTATTTTGATAATTGATTTCTGGCGTTATACTGCGCCCATTCTCGGTGCATTTATGTTGTGGGGCGTAGGATTTACCGCTTATACAGCGATTATGGGACACATGGGGCGTGATGCCGCCGCTGCCAATGCGATTGCCGCAGTGGTGCGTGATTTGATGTGCTGTCTCTGCAACGGAGTTGCGGTTGGCAGCGGAATTATAATCGGCAACGAACTCGGAGCGGGAAATCTTGCAAAAGGTAAACGCTGCGGTCAGCGGGCAATGCTGATGTCATTCATTATCGGGATTTTTTCCATGCTGGTAATTTTGTGCAGTATTCCTGTTGTATTGCATTTTATTCATCTTACGGACCTCGCACAAAAGTATATGATAGGCATGTTTGCAATAATGTCGTTTTATATGATCGGGCGTTGTGTCTGCACTGTGACGATCAACGGTGTATTTGCAGCCGGAGGGGATACAATGTTTGACCCGATAAGTCTGGCGGTCTGCATGTACGGGATTGCTTTGCCGTGTGCGTTTCTTGGGGCGTTTTATTTTCATTTGCCGGTATTGTTGATTTACGGCTGTACCTGTTTGGATGAAGTCGGCAAAATTCCATGGGTAATGTATCATTTTTACAAGTATCGCTGGGTGCGGAATATTACCAGATAAGGTGTAATTATCAAGGTTTTTTATTATAATAATTTGCTTTTTACTTTTAATGGTGTATGTTAGGTGAAAGGTTTATTTTTAATGATAAAAATGGAGACTGTATGTTAAAGAAAATTGAATCAGGAGATGTCAAAGTCGCCGTTATCGGTCTCGGTTATGTAGGTTTGCCGCTGGCAGTTGAATTCGGTAAAAAATTCAGAACTGTCGGTTTTGATTTGAAAAACTCCAGACTTGAGGCATTGCGCCGTTTTGAAGATGTTACATTGGAAACTTCTGCTGAAGAGTTGAAGAGTGCGAAGAAACTTTCATACAGCAGTAATCCTGATGATTTGCGGGATACTGATATTTTTATTGTTACAGTGCCGACCCCGGTTGATAAATACAACCGCCCCGACCTGAACCCGCTGATAATGGCAAGTGAAACTGTCGGCAAAACCATGAAAAAAGGCGCAATAGTCATTTATGAATCAACCGTTTTTCCCGGCTGTACCGAGGAGGAATGTGTGCCTGTTCTTGAAAAATTCAGCGGCATGAAGTTTAATTCCGACTTTTTTTGCGGTTATTCTCCTGAGCGTATCAATCCGGGGGATAAGGAACACAGTCTGACAAAAATCTTGAAAATAACTTCGGGGTCAACTCCTGAAATTGCCGATATTGTTGATGCTTTTTACAACAGTATTCTTACCAACGGTACGCACAAGGCAAGTTCAATCAAAGTTGCTGAAGCGGCAAAAGTCATTGAAAACAGCCAGCGTGATTTGAATATTGCTTTTGTTAATGAACTTGCCAAAATTTTTCACCTTATCGGTATTGATACTAATGAAGTGCTTGAAGCGGCGGGGACAAAATGGAATTTTCTTAAATTCAAACCCGGTCTTGTCGGCGGTCACTGCATCGGTGTTGACCCGTATTATCTGACCCACAAGGCGCAGGCACTCGGTTATCTCCCTGAAGTCATCCTTGCCGGACGGCGCATAAATGACGGTATGGGCAGATATATTGCTGCAGAGATTGTGAAGCTTCTCATTCAGAAGGATTGCAAGATAAAGGGGGCAAAAATCCTTCAGCTCGGTATAACTTTTAAAGAGAATTGTCCTGATATCCGCAACAGCCGTGCAGTTGATGTCCTTGAGGGGTTGAATGAATTCGGATGTGAAGTTGATGTTTTTGACCCGTGGGCTGAACCGGATGAGGTCAAAAAAGAGTATGGGATAAAATCAATCCGTAATAAGGAAGAGCTTATCAACACATTTTATGATGCTGTCGTTCTTGCGGTGTCGCATCGTGAATTCAATGATTTTGAACTTGGAAAATATAAAAAGAGCAATGCTGTCGTGTATGATATCAAAGGAATTCTTCCCAAAAATATCATTGACGGCAGATTATAAAATATAAGGAATTTTTATGGTTAATCCTCGGGCAAGTTTACAGCAGAAATTAAAAAAACTGATATATAAATTTCACATTTACGGTGATTTTATAGTTGGAGTTCCTTTCGGCAACGGTCATGTCAATGATACTTATTTATTGAACTTTGACCAGGGCGGAGTGCGTTTGAATTATGTCCTCCAGCGTATTAACGGCGATGTTTTCAAAGAGCCGATAAAAGTTATGGAAAATATTGACCGCGTGACTCAGCATTTGCTGACCAAAATACACAAATCACACAGTGAAACCCGGAAGCGTACTATCAGGCTGCTTCGTACTCAGGATAATCTGCCTTATGTTTTTGATGATAACGGCAACTGCTGGCGTGCATATATTTTTATTGAGCGTGCGCGTGCATACAATGTTTTGGAAACTCCTGAACAGGCGTTCGGTATTGCCCGTGCTTTCGGGGAGTTTCAGCAGCAGCTGATTGATTTGCCGGGAGAGCGTCTGCATGATACTATTCCCGACTTTCACAATACCCCCAAGCGCATAGAACAGCTTGAGGAGGCGATCAAAAATGATCCCTGCAACCGTGTGAAAGACGCTCAAAAAGAGATTGACTTCATTTTGAGCCGCAAAGAGGCCGCGGGCGAACTTGTCCGACTCAATAAATCCGGCGATATTCCTGAACGCATTACTCATAATGATACCAAGTGCAACAATATTCTTATAGATGACTTGTCGGGAGATGGAATTTGTGTAATTGATCTTGATACAGTTATGCCCGGTTTGTCGTTGTATGACTTCGGAGATATGGTTCGTGCCTGTACCAGTCCGGCAGAGGAGGACGAAACAGATTTGAGCAAAGTTTACATGCGTTTTGATATGTATGAAGCATTGTTCAGCGGTTTTTGCGAAACTGCGGGAGCATTTATGACTGCTGCTGAGCGTGAAAATCTCGCCAATGCAGGAAAGATAATCACTCTTGAAATCGGAACTCGTTTTCTTACCGATTATATTAACGGAGATAAATATTTCAAAATCAAGCGTGCCAATCACAATTTGGAACGCTGCCGTTCTCAGCTCAAACTTGTCAGCTCAATCGAAGAACAGATGAACGACATGATGAATTTGCTTAAGAATTGAAATTATTGAAAATTTGCAAAAATGACGATAAAAGATATTGCAGAACATTTCGGAATAAGTATCAGCATGGTATCCCGTGCAATCAATAATTCCGGTTATATCCGTGAAGATTTGCGTAAAGAAATTGTCGAATATGCCCGTCTGCACCATTGGCAGCCGTCAAAGCGTGCCGTATCTTTGAAAACCGGTTCATCACATACTGTCGGCGTTGTTGTGCCGTATATTAATACCAATCAGTTTGAATTTATTCCGATGCTGATTGCCAGGTTGAGTCATTTGAAATATTCGTGGCAATTTGTTCTCGGCGGAACTCCTGAACAGATTGATGCACTTACGGCATATCCTGTTGAAATGATACTTGCTATCAATATAACTGATATTCAAATGGGGGCAGTATGCAATGCGATGAAAAAAAATATTCCTGTTTTGAATATTTTCGGACGCCGTGATGAAGTTCCGAGTATTTTGAGTCCGCACAAAAATGCAGTTTATAATTGTATGAAAACATTAGTGGAACACGGTCACCGCAAAATTGCTTATATCGGGCTTGATATGAGCATAAATACTTCTGATTTGAGTACATTGCATTTTTCAAGTGCGCTTGAAGGTATGAAAAAAGCGGTGAAAGATTTTGACTTGGATTTTGATATTGAGCGTGATTGTGTATTTTCTCAGGAATATGATTTTGATAAGCAGGCAATAAAAAACTTGCTGGCAACCGGAGAATATACTGCAGTTTTCGGGTGGACGGTTTTTGCGGAAATTGCATTTTATACGGCTTGCCGTGAGCTTGGCATTGCTGTCGGGAAAGATATTTCCTTTATCGGATTTGAGGGAAACAATACATTGCAGGGGTTTAATCCGCCTCCGACTTATTATGAATTTGATTATAATGCGATGCTTGATGCCGTAACCTGTTTTGTGCAGAACAAAGGCAAAAATTTCCCGCTGTTCACTGAAACCGGATTTACTCTTATGCAGGGCGAGAGTATTTGTAAAATCTAAAAATATTGATTTTTTTATTTCCCTATATTGAAATTTTTGTTTTTTATGATAAATTAATAACAAATGTGGAAACGTTTCCATATTTTATAACAAGTTTATTATGAAAGGATTTTGAAGATGTTGGTAACAGGTACTTTTCTTGATGAAATAAGCCATGATATTCCGCATCAGAATTGGGGAGAGAAGGAGTGGGACAGAGATTTTGCCTGTATGAAAACGGCGGGAATAGATACTGTTATCCTTATCCGTTGCGGGCATAAGCGTTTTATAACTTATCCCTCTCAATTTCTGATGAAGAATGAGAAATGCTATAATCCGCCGCTGGATTTGGTTGATTTGTTTCTGCGTCTGGCGGACAAATATGATATGGCTTTTTATTTCGGACTGTATGATTCAGGCGTTTACTGGCACAACGGCGAGTGCAAGCGTGAACTTGAACTTTCAAAAGCCGTCGCAGATGAAGTCTGGGCAAAATACGGTCATCACAAAAGTTTTAAAGGCTGGTATTTGAATTGTGAAATTTCCCGCGGTTCAATCGGAATGGCTCATTTGTACCGTGATTTGGGTAATTTTGTGAAAAATATTTCAGGTAATCTGCCGACGCTTATTTCTCCTTACATTGCAGGTATCAAGGCATGTCCCGATAATGCTGCCACTATTGCCGAACATGAAAAGGCATGGAACATGATTCTTTCTGAAATTCAGGGAGCGGTTGATATTGTTGCATTTCAGGACGGACACTGTCTGTATGAAGAATTGCCTGATTATCTGGAAATCAATCTCAATCTGGCAAAAAAATACGGTATGAAGAGCTGGACGAACTGTGAAAGTTTTGACCGTGACATGCCGATACATTTTCTGCCGATAAAATGGGAGAAAATGAAACTCAAACTTGATGCCGCAGGCAAATGCGGTGTTGATAAGGCGATTACTTTTGAATTTTCACATTTTATGAGTCCCAACTCCATGTATCAGTCAGCTCACGGACTTTTTGACCGTTACATGGAATATCGTAATGAACTTCTCAATAATAACTGAAAGGAACGGAAAATGAAAAAAACATTCACTCTCATTGAACTTCTGGTTGTAATTGCCATCATCGCAATTCTTGCAGGTATGCTGCTCCCCGCACTTAACAGCGCAAGAGCCAGAGCCCGCAGTGCCGCATGTTTGAATAATATGAAAACAATCGGGTTGGCAGGAACTTTATATTCCGCAGATTTTGATGATTGGATTGTTAACGGTCAGAATCCGTCGAAACAGGATCAGGAGTCATGGTTCTGCAAACTTTCAGGGAATGCTTATGATACCGGACAGGCGCTCCGTCCTTCATACGGACCGATTTTCAGCGGAGTAAAAAATACGACCAAAGGTACTTTTGTCTGTCCTGCCGAAAAAGACCCTTTCGGTACAGAAGACGGTCAGTTCAAATACACTCATTATGTAGTAAATCCGTATGTTACAGGCAGCAGTTCATCTGATAACTGGCTGAAAGTATATTTTGCCCGCAAATTGGATTCTGTTTACAGTCCTTCACAGGCTGTTTTTATCGGTGAATCAAATCAGCGCGGTTCATTTCGTGCAACTTCCATCAACTATTTTTCATATCGTCACAGCAGCGGCGGCGAAACTCGTGCAGATGCTACTGCCACTGCTCCTGCTTCTTCCAATTCAGCATCAACCAATGTTGCCTATGTTGACGGTCACGCCGAAAGAAAAACTCATGCACAGCTCAAAAATATGCCTGATGATACCGCAAATAATGAGGGTATTGCCAGCGGTCTCGGTAATGGTCAGTATGCTTTGTATTACGGTGTGAAATTCAATAAAACAGCACCTCTTTCAAACTGAAGGGACATTATATGAAATATAAAATTATTGTATTTTTTTTATGTATCGGTGTTTTTGTTTTCGGCGCACCGTTGACTTTGATTGATAACGGAACTCCCAAAGCTGTTATTGTGCTTGAAAATAATCCGACTTGCGCAGCACAGCTCGGAGCTTATGAACTCAATCATCATTTGAAGATGATAACCGGGACTGAACTGCAAGTTGTCAACGGTGATTACAAGGGCAGCCTCGCTCAAATCATTATTAAAGGCGCAGATGTGAAACCGTCTGCAGATACGATTGTCAAATGTGAAGGCAATAAGATTTATCTTACAGGTTTTGATTCAACTGCACGTCGTAAAGTTGATTATATCAACCGCAAAGGCTGGCCCGATATGGACTATGATATTTATTCTCCTTTGCTGGCGGTTTATGATTTTCTTGAAGATGAATGCGGCGTTCGTTTTTACGGCGTAACGGATAAAGATACCTGTTTTGTTTCCCGCAAAACTTTAACTGTTGAAGTCAAAAACCGTACCAATGTTCCGCCTTGTGATGCTTTCCGTGAAGTCTGGCCGAGTATCAATGTTGATAAAAATGCTTCTCGCCGTGACCTTTTTTTGTGGCGTTTCCGCTGGCGTATGATGAGTCATTACGGACGCAGTTCACATAATATGTATACAATTTATTATAAGCATTTCCGGCCTGCCAAACAGCCGCATCTGAAATCTTCATTCAAAGGTTATAAACCTGAACTTTTTGCACAGAAGCCTGACCATTACGGCAAAGATCCGATTCTGGCACAGGCATATCCTGCTGATCGTGATGTCCCGCCGCAGCTTTGTTACAGCAATCCTGAAACAATTAAATTTTTTGCTGATGAAACAGTAACTTATCTCAAAGGTCAAACTGTTCCCGGCGGCTGGGGAAGAGGGCGTATCCGTACTTATGAAGGTATTCCTTTTTATTATCCTATTCAGAATTCTGATGTGCCTTACGGTTACTGTCAGTGTGAAAATTGCAAAAAAGGTATTGTAAAAGGTTCCAGCAGCGATTGTTCTGCAATTAAATTCAAATTTATTTCTGATGTTGCGGAAGCTTCGGCAAAAATTGATAAGCGAGCAGGGGTTGCAACTCTCGCATATATTGAAACTTACAAATATCCGGAAAATGTAAAACTTGCCGACAATGTTTCTGTTCAGCTCTGTCCGGTTGTTTATTCATGGTGGCATCCGCTTGTCCGTGAACGCCAGTATTCAATGTACAAAAAATGGATCGAAAAAGAGGGCAAAAAGCGTCCGTTGACTTTGTGGACTTATCTTTTCAATGCAGGTACATGGGACGGCAGATTTCATTATGGTGATTACACTCCGTTTATTGATGCTTTTCCGTGGCAGACTGCCGCAATGTTCCGTGAGTTTGTCAATGACGGCATTAAAGGCATGTTTGTTGAAGCTGATATGACTTACTGTAAACTTGATGCTTATCTTGCCATGCGTCTGGCGTATGATAAAAATGCTGACGGCAATAAAATCATTGATGAATATTTTAATAATTATTACGGCAAAGCAGGCGATACTGTCAAGGCATTTTTCAAAAAATGTGAAAAGCTTTATTGGTCATCTGATAAATTCAAACAGTATCTTGTTTCTGAAAAAAATAAAGATGCCATAGCCTGTCCCAAAGGTACGGTTCACAATTACTGGACGACAGGACTTTTGGATTTTGAAGCCCAATATGCCAATATCAAAGAATCTGATATAAAAGAACTTGATGCTCTGATGACTGCTGCTGCAATGCTTGCTGATACTCCTGAAACCAAATCCCGTGTTGCAGAACTTCAGAACGGCATCTGGAAAACTGCTAAAAACGGTTTCGCGGAATATCAGGCTTATTTGAAACGCAAAAATGACCCCAATGCACCTGTTGTCATTGATTATAAAATGATAAAAGGAAAGGCTGTAACAGACCCCGCCGCAAGTAAAGGTAAAGTAAAAGCTATGCATGTCAACAAAAGCTGGGTGATGAATTTTCATGTTCCCCGCAATGTGAAAGAGGGAGATTACAAAGTTGTTGCTCATATCCGTACCAATGCCCCCAAAGGAGAATCTTTTTACTTCAATCTCGGCACATGGGATGCTCCGACAAAAACACAGAAGTACAAAGGTGTTTTATGTGATGATATTTCAGGAAGAAAATATATTCCGTGCGACCTCGGAACTTTCAAAATCAAACCTGGATTACTCTTTTTCTTCGGTGGAATTATGCGCAAAACTCCGGGAAACAAAAAATTTGATGATCCCGATATTCAAATTTATTGTGACAAAGTGGAATTTATAAGAGTGACTGATAAAAAATGAGTTTTTTTGAAAAAAAATGTACAGTTGCTGTTGCAGGCGGGGGTATTGCCGGTATCGCTGCCGCACTTGCCGCCGCCCGTTGCGGAAAAAAAGTGATACTGCTTGAAAAAAGCTGTGTTTTGGGGGGACTTGCAACCAATGGTCTGATTTATATTTATCTGCCGTTGTGTGACGGCAACGGTCAGCAGGTAGTTTACGGAATTGCTGAGGAATTGCTGCATAACAGTATTACGCTCGGACCGGGAGAAATTCCGGCGAATTGGAGAAATGAAAAAAATGCCGTTGAACCGAAGCGTTACCGCTGTACTTTTTCTCCGGCTTCTTTCATGCTTTCGGCGGAGAAACTTCTGCTTGACTGCGGCGTTGATATCTGGTATGACACATTGGTTTCAGATGTATATTGCACAAAGGGCAAAGTTGAATATATTGAAGTCTGCAATGAAAGCGGTAAAGGCAGAATTTATGCTGATACATTTATTGATGCCAGCGGTTCTGCCGTTATTGCAAGAAGGGCAAATCTGGCATGTTTTGAAGGAATAAATTCAATGGCGGCATGGGCATTGGAGTATAATTCTGCGGCAGAGCAGGGGGCTTTCGGCAGATATTTTGACTCATTTGCTGTGGCAATGAGTGCTTTTGACGCCGAGAGCAAAGTTTGTATGACAGAGAAAGTCCGCAAAAAATATTATAACGGAATGTCAGATGAAAAGATAGCCGAACTTACGGTAAGTACAGGTGCTTCAGGCAAAACTGTCAGTGATTTTATTCTTGAAAATCATCGTATTTTGCGCCGCCATTATGAACTTGACCGCACTGACCGCAATTCACTTTTTCCGATAAAAATAGCCAATATGCCGCAAATTCGGAAAATGTATGCTGTAAAGGGTAAGTATCTTCTTGATACCGGTGATGATAAAAAAAGTTTTGTCGATTCCATCGGAATTATAGGAGACTGGCGTAAAGCAGGTAAAATCTGGGAGATACCTTATCGCTGTTTGTATGCTGAAAACGGGGCGGAAAATCTTCTTTTTGCAGGACGTTGTATAAGTTCTGTCAATGACGCATGGGAGGCGACACGGGTAATTCCTGCTGCCGCATTGACCGGGCAGGTCACAGGACTTGCCGCAGCAATGGCGCATGATAAAAATATTTCTGCCGCAGACTTGAATGTTGCAGATTTGCAGAAAAAATTATGTGAGCAGCATATAAAAATTTCCCGTACTGCTCTTTCTTAAACGCTTTATTCCTTTTGGTGGGAGTATAGTGAATTGCGACAGCATATAAAAAGAGAGCTTGTTCTACCCCAATTATGGCGAAGTCCGGCGGAAGATTTGATTTGTTTCTCCTCAAAAAAGTAGTGCGTTTTTTAAAGCAAAATTACACAAGAGTTTTTTGAAAATGATGAGGGGGTGCA
>JAZOSO010000003.1:0-5140 GCA_045657185.1 Victivallaceae bacterium
GGGGGGGGCGTTCCACCCGCCTTTTTATTTGCTGTCGCATCGGCACACCCCATTATCAATTTCTACTTTCAGATTTTACGAAGCAAAAAGTGAAAGTTACAAAAAAGTTTTCTTTCCCCCCTGCAATACCGTCCATCCCACCTATCATTTAAAATTTTTATGCAAATTGAGCATGCGGCGGTAAGCGGCAATTTCACGCAGGGCGAATTCGACCTGACGGATTTTCCATTCGAGGTGCCATTTATCGCAGACATATTCCATTGAGGGTTCCCAGCCGAGGCGGGAATCAAATTCAACGGCCGGAATGGTATCGCGGGCGTTTTCGATTTCGACGGCGGCGATATCCTCCATTGTGTCGAGACATTTTTCTGCTTCTTCGGCACTTTCGCAGTTGAGCATGGCGATATTTGCACGCCACCATTTTTTGATATTCATGGTGGTACGGGTTGAGTTGCGGATGAAGTGACCGAGAGCTTCGAGACGGCGGGCTTCATCTTTTTTGTTTTCATCAGCAAGTTCAACGGCTTTGGCGGCTTCTGCCAGACCTTCGTTCCAGAGTTCAAGCATTTTTGTCAAGGAGCGCAATTCGGCAGGATAACGCAAAAATCCGGGTGTCTGGTTGACATTTTCATACGGATTGTAGAAAGTTTTGATAATACTGCTGCCGAAATGTGCATGAGGTGCAGTCGGAAATTTGATAGCTTTGTCAGCCATTGTGCGGGATATATTGGGATGAAAGACAAACGGATAAGCAGCACCTACACGCCACGGACCGTACTGGTCCTCATTGGATGCAGTATAGAAACTCATGGCATCACTCCAGAGTCTCCATGCTTTCATCACATGCGGTGCGGCATTTTTACCGTAATCACGGACAGCGATTTTCTGCAGCAATTCTTCGTAATCAGGTTCAAATTCCTCCCATGCAGTCCACTTGCCGAGGTCGGCGGCGACATTGTTCCAGTAACCGAAATGATGTGTAGTATAATGATTATCCAATCCCCAGTCAAAATAGGCTTTACGCAAATGCAAGTCGCGTTTGAGGATTTTATAAGGAGCAGGAACAAGCGGCACACAGCCGAAGTCCCACGCAATACCGGCAGTATTGACATTGGCAATCATCGGAATACCGTTTTTATGCGCTTCCTCACCTTCACTGCTGAAAAAGTAACTCGGATCTTCCGCAGAAATCGTATAATCCATAACAGGTGTATGATATCCCTCAAGTCTGCGCTGTGTGAAAATATCATAAGTTATTGACAACATGACATTTTTCGGGAAGTTTTCAAGAAACTTTTTGCGGACGTCAAAAGATTCATAACCCCAGTTGTAGGTACTGAAAGAGACTGTTGCATTCGGACTTGCCTTGTGGACAGCCTTTTCAATCCCCTGAATATAAGCAGGATAATCATAACACGGATACCAGCCGGGACTCGGTCGGGTATCAGGAATACCGTCAATCACACTGTCGCACCAATTCTTGCCGGTTGTATGCGGGTCTTTGCTCGGAAATTCAAGAGCTTCTCCGCAAAGTCCGATACCTGTCAGATTGGGATAACGGCGGAAAACTTCACCGTAAGCCGCATCAAATCTCGCCTGTGCATCAGCATCATCAGGATGAACAAAAGTGCGGATGTAATTATGTGAATAAGTTTTAATTCCGAAACGCAAACCGCGGTTGATAACATCATTGTAATCATAATAACCGAGACGGTTGCGGTCAAAATCACTCATAAATACACTGATTGCATTATACCCCGCATGAAGCATGGTAAGAAATTCATCATCAGAGAAAACATCCATACCGCTCCCGGAATGAACCTGACGGACACGGTAAATCGGAGTGCGTTTGACCTTGCCGAGCGGTAAAACGGGAGCTTCCTCCAAATTCATCAAATCTTCAAGGTGAATAGTCGCACGGAAAGAGACCGCATCATCAGCACATGAAAGAGAAATCTGATTTTTCTGCACATCAAGGACAAAACCTTTTTCAAGTTTCTCATCAACTTCAATCCAGATGACTTTTTCACCTTTTTCACGGACTAAACGCAAAGAAAGATTCATGCTTTTTTCAAGATAATCACGGAAGTCTCTCACGGCAATTCCGCAGACAGAATCAGCATCTGCATTACAGCCTATCGCCCATGCTTCATCAAGCATAACTTCATTTTCAGCAGCAAGACGCTCAAAGTTGCGACGGTCTGGCTTGTGATATTCCCAATGGCGTTTTCTGAAATCGTAATTTTTTTCACACATAAAATCACCTTAGTTTTTGCCGAAAAGAGTAATTTCAATATCATCTGCCGCAGCTTCAAGAGCAGCATCTCCGTATTCAGCGGAGGCATTTTTACCTTCACGGGCGAACCAGATAGTATCATCTATGCGGTCAAGCTCAACCAATTCAGGATAAATCGCCATAGTTTCTGAAGTTTCAAGTTTTCCTGCATGGTCGCCCGGAAACAGACGGGCATGGTCGCCTGATTCATCATTTTCACGGCAGGTATGGACTCGAATCCAGTTGAAGGGATTGTTGGCATTGGAATAGTAATCGCTGAATTCTTCAGTTCCCCACCAGCCTTCGCCTGATTCCTTTTCAACCCAGTCAAAAATCGTGTGTCGTGCAGCAAGACGGAAAGCGAGGTCAGTCGGCATACCCTGACGGAATTCCTCAGTCTGATGAGCAATAAAACAGTGAATATTACGGAAACCTACACGCAAAAGACCTTTGAAAATCTCTTCTGCCACGGGGACAAGTTTCAATGCGTCAACATGAACTGTTCCGTTTTTTTCAGGAGATGCAACAGCCAGTGATGCTGCACCGTAATAAAAGGGAGGCAGAACAACGATTTCAGGATGGCGTTTTTCTACACGCTCAATGGCATTGATACATGTGAAACAGTCAACCCCCAGCGGCAGATGTTCAGCATGATATTCCACAACACCGAGCGGCAAGACAACAGGGACATTTTTTTCAATGGCTTCACGAATCTGATAGGGGAGCATTTTCAAATACTGCATAATAAATTTCCTTTCTGTATGATACAGTTTATTGAGTAACTTTTATATTATACAATGCAAAACTGATATTTTCAACATATTTTAAATTTTTTTTCAAAAAAACTTGACTGATACACTTTTTGTGCTATTGTAATCAAAGGGAGATATTTATGACTAAAACTGAAAAAATTTACAACATATTGAAAAACAGACTTGAAGAAGGTTTTTATCCTGAAAACAGCAAGTTCCCTTCCGAAAGCCTGCTTGCCGATGAATTTAACGCCAACAAAATGACCATAAATAAAATCGTCTCCATGCTTGCTGAACAAAATTATCTGATACGCGGTTTACGCGGTGCCGGTACAAAAGTTGCAAAACTCTCCGACCGTGTCCGCGGGACTTTGGCTTTTCTTTCGCCGCTTACGACATACACAATTCAAATTCTGCGCGGCGTTTATGCCGAAGCCATGCGTTTCAACTTTCATGTTATTGTGGAGTCACCGCCGCTGCAGGATTTGGAACACAGACTGCAAATGCTCAAAAAAGCCGGCATCAAAGGCGTCATAAGTGCTACTTACGGCAAACCGGCAATGCCTGACGATATGCGCTTATTCTGTGTCGATGCTATTCCCAACGGAAATGAAGATAAAACCCATTTCATCAACAGCGACAATTATCAGGGCGGTTCGCAAATGATGAGAGAAATCATGCGAAGAGGACACCGTGAAATTCTGATTTTCAGCTCCGAACGCTTTTCCTTTACACGCAATGCGCCTCAAACCACACGCGTTAAAGGGTTCCATGATGTAATGGCAGAGAACGGTATTTCTGATTTTGAAGAGCGTACATTTTACAGTGCATTCAAATCTGCGGAAGACACAAAATACTTCCTTGAAACTTACCTGAAACGCTATCCCGATACCACTTTGATTGCCGCCGACTCCGACAACAGTGCGGCAATGCTTCATACAATGGCCCTCAAACTCGGAATTAACTGCCCCGGAAAAATCGCACTTACCGGTTTCGGCAACATCTCTCCGTTGCCGATTGCCAATGTAAATCAAAACCCTGAACGGCAGGGAGAACTTGCCGCAAGGTATCTTATTGATTATATTTTAAACGATACTGACAATGCGCCGCTTTTCGTAACAGTTGAAACTTCACTGACCAATATTGAACAAATTCCCATAATTTTAAATAAATAAAAGGATTAAAAAATGCTTGACCTCAAAGGAAAATTTCTTGAAAAAGGTGAAACTCTCGTTTGTCTCGGCGACAGCATAACTGCCGCAGAAGAAGGATATGTTGATTTTTTACAGCAGGCCCTCCCCGATAACAAAGTAATCAATTCCGGGGTACCGGGAGAAAAAACCGCCAATGCGTTAATGCGTTTCAAAACTGATGTTCTTGCTCACAAACCTGATGCACTCTCTATCTTTTTCGGTGCAAATGATGCCGTTATCGGCCGCCGCGAATGGGGAGACGAACCGCTGATGTCACCTGAAGCATACCGCTCAAACATCGTCTGGATGATACACATCGCCCGTCTGAACGGAGTAAAAAAATTCTCTGTTACCGTCCCCTTCCCCGAATATGAAGGCGAAACTGCCTTTTCAAAATACGGAACAATTCTGCAAACTTACGGTCTTGCGGCACGGCAGGCGGCAGATGAAATGCACACTTATCTTGTAGCTCTTGATGCTCTTTTCCGCAACGAATGGCGCAAAAATCCGACACATGACGGCTTTCTCCTCACCTCCGACGGCACACACCCCACCATTGCCGCCCACAAACTTATCGCCGACAAATTCCTCAAAGACTGGAACATGAAATAATCAGCACAAAAAATATTTTTCATATGCCTTACCCATACCGGGAATAAAGCAAACACTCTGTTCCCAATATGGGGAGATTGCTGTATCTTGTGCTTTTTTGCAGGGGCTTACGCCGCCCCTGCACCCGGCGCCGGGTACAACCCGGTGCGATGTGACGCTGGCGCGTGAATGTCAGTGGCTGGGTGGGGGCAAGCTATTTTTCGGCGGAATGTTCGATTGCTCCTTCCCTTTTTTTAGGGAATGAGCAATCAAATCTTCCGCCGGATTAGCCACAATTGGGGTATTGCCGTTCATTGCTATCGCAATTC
>JAZOSO010000004.1:0-28020 GCA_045657185.1 Victivallaceae bacterium
GGATTGGCTGATTGGTATACAAAAAAGTTCCCCAAAACTTCCCCATAAATGAGGATTTTCCCCATTTATTCCCCAAAAAGTTGTTATCGGGATTTTAGTTGTGATGTGCTATAATGTGCCAAACTTGAGTTCAATAATTAAAAAAAACTCATTTTTGAGTTCAATTAACAAATAAAAAATATCCCCGCCCGGGGTACCATTTTTTTTCAATGAAAACAATATGTATAATAAATAATCAGCACTTTAAATAAATTTGGTGCTGATTTTTTTATTATACATATTTCCGTTGTTGCCAACGGTTGTTTTCATTGATTGCCTTGCGCTGCTCGGACTATCGTCCTGCACTGCTCAGGCACCCCGCCTGACGGCGTGGTCCCGCCTTGATGAAGAGTTTATAAAATTATTCACTGCTTTAAATAAATTTGGTGCTGATTTTTTTATTGTATCCCTTCAGGTCAAAAAAAACTCCGGCTTTGCCGGAGAGTCGATAGAAACCTTTAGATTCAAGTTGAAAAAAAACACCTTTGCCGTTATAATAAGTCAGACCTGCCAGTCGAAACTTAAAATAATAACAAAGGTGAAATATGGCAATAAATAGTTTATCACACACTAACCAAAAAGAAGTTGTATCATTTTTCTAATAACTTTCTATAAGTTTGACGGAAGAAAATGTCAAATATAATTAAAAGGTTTGGAAAAAGATGAGGGGGGTCCGCCGTCGCCGAAGGCTATGGCGGGACAAGACAGGGGGAGAAGAAAAGAACCATATAAAAAGGCGGGTGGAACGCCAAAAGTTTTTTTCTTCCCTTGCAATAAATCAGTCATTTTTTATAATACAGTCATATATTTTTCACATGCTCTATTTTTTAATGTTGTTTGATGGTGTCGGGAATTTTTTTCAGTGTGATCCACAATGTAATGCCGAGAATTGTGGAAGTCAGCAGATAGGATGCCGGGAAATTCATGATAAGTATCCAGTAATTTTTGGTAAAAAACGGGAACAGACAAAATACCCAGAAAACACGGAAACAACAAATCCCGAAAATTGAAATGGCAGTCGGCAATACCGAATATCCCAAGCCGCGCAAAGTGCCTGAAAAAACATCAAGAATCATAAAAAGAAATCCCGGCAGCAGCTGCAATACTGCTCTGATATGAGAATATTCCAGCATCTCTTTGCTCGGATTTTTTATACAGCATGGCAGCCAGTAGTCCAATGTGAAATATGCCGTACAACCGACAGTAATGCCGATAATAAGTGCATAACTGATACTCCAGTAAAGTCCTTGCAGAATTCTTTTTTTCTTTTTCGCCCCCATATTCTGTCCTGTAAATGTAATGACAGTCTGGTGCTGCGCATTGGCAATACTGTTGATAAAGCCTCCCGCGGCAAAGCCGATGATTGAGGTGGCGGCGATAGCTCCGGGACCAAATTCATTATTGGCATGGGAAATAAGCAGATTTGAGATTGAAAAACAGCCGTTTTGAAGTCCTGCCGGGAATCCGTTATAGCAGACTTTGCCTATAATGGAAAAATCTAATTTGAACAGCTTGCCGAAAATAAATCTGTACGCTCCGTGCGATCTGTAAAGTGTTCCGAGAATCAGCACAAGAGATAGAATTTGTGCTGTTACAGTAGCATACGCAACTCCGAGGATTTCCATGCCGAAAACTGTTACCAGAATGATATTCAATACCACATTGACTATACCGGAAAGCGTCAATATTACCATCGGCAGATTCGGTTTGCCAACTGATCGCAGGATACAGCAGCCGAACGCATAAATCACAACGGCAGGCATACCCAGCAGGACCACTCTGAAATAGGCAAGAGAATCTTCCATAATTTCGTTGGGGACACGGAGCATTTGAAAAGCACTCCTGCCGAAAATATAACCTGTAATCAGAATAAATATGCCGCAGACAAGACCGAGAAAGATAGACGAATGCACCGCGCGGCTGACATTTTTATAATCTTTTGCCCCCATGAAACGGGCGATTATCGCACTCACTCCGGCACCCATACCCAAAAAAACTGTGGATAAAATACTTGTGACAGGAGCTGAACTTCCGACCGCTGCCACCGCGTGTTCGGCATTTTTGGCAAAACGTCCGACTACAATGATATCAGTGGCGTGAAAAAGTACTTGCGTGATAAAAGTAACTGCAAGCGGAGTCATAAATTTGAAGATTTGGATCGGAATCACTCCTTGCGTAAGATCCATTTTTTTAAATGAAGCCATGGGAATTTTCGGAAAACCGTCCTTTTTAATAAAGATAATCAGATGCGGTAATATATCTCCTCTTGCAGAAAATTACAATTGATAAAGTTAAAAATCACTGATTTTTATCATTTTCCAATAATTTTCTATAAGTTTAACTGAAGAAAATGCCAAATATTATTAAAAGGTTCGGAAAAAGATGAGCTACCTTCACCAAGGTTACATTGGACAAGGGGAAACAGGAACAGATTTTTCTTTTTCCCCTTGCAATAAATCAGTTATCTTTTGTAACACAGCATTTTATTTTTCTCGGGTGTTGAGATAGTCAATCAGAGATTCAAGGTGTTTTCTGCCTTTGTTTTCGGGGAAGAAGCTCAAGGCGCTGAATGCGGAATTAAAGCAGTATTTGATTTCGGATTTGACAAAGTCGTATGCTCCTGAATCTTTCATGATTTGACGGGCGTTTTCGATATCTGTGCTTGAGATGTTTTCTTTGCCGATTATGCCGCGGAGAATTTGCAATGATTTTTCATCGGCACATTCCAAAGTTTTGAGCAGCAGTACGGTCGGTTTGCGTTCCCGCAGGTCGGAACCGATGTCTTTACCGAGTTTTTCCAAATCTCCGA
The DNA here is from genome assembly GCA_045657185.1 of Victivallaceae bacterium. GTDB lineage: Bacteria > Verrucomicrobiota > Lentisphaeria > Victivallales > Victivallaceae > RGIG5270. The sequence goes on from JAZOSO010000004.1 coordinate 2,849, forward strand.
ATGTGCCGAGTATGTCGTCCTGAAGCTGGAATGCTCTGCCGAGATGTAATGCAAAAGCAGAAATTTTTTCAAATTCTCTTCCTCTGGCATAACCGAGCGATGCCATTGCTCCGAGTTCGCAGGCGCAGCAGAAAAGTGCACCTGTTTTGAGATCAATCATTTGCATAACATCTTTGATATTGATATTTTCAAGTTTTTTCACGGCAAGTTCAACATCAAGGGCTTCGCCGCTGATAAGTTCTGTATTGGCACGGAACTCCATGCGTTGAACCATATCTAAAATTAGTTCAGGAGCAAGTTTTGCTTCTTTTGCTCCTCTTATCAGCAAGTCAACAGCCCAGCCCTGCTGTAAATCCCCGCAGAGCAGAGCCATATCTCTGCCGTATTTTTCCGCGTTAAGATTACTGTCAAAATCTGCTTCAGCGGCAGTTTTTGCCAAAGAAATATGTTCGGTAGGAGAATTGCGCCGCATGACATCTTCATCAATGATATCGTCGTGGACGAGCGTCCAGTTATGCCATACTTCAAGTGCGGCGGCGCATTTTTCAAGTCCTGCACATTCGTTGCCGCCGCAGAGTTCGTAACTCCAGAAAAAGAGGGCAGGGCGGAGGCGTTTGCCGCCGCGAAGCGGATAATCTGACATGGCTTCCCGCAAATAATCGGGACGCACATTTGCTCCGAAAGTATCATTTTTTACAGTTTCGGTTATTTTTTCGGCAATTTTCTTTATATCATTAAGCATTTTTTTCTCCGTGGTGAGTGTGTTGTTTTATAAAAAGATAATGCTTTTTTTCAAAAGGTCAAATTTTTTTTGAAAAAATCTTGAAATGTATTGTTTTTAATGTACAATATAGTAAAAGTAATTTCGTTTAATTTGGCATAAACGGAAAAAAGGAAGGTATTTTATGAAAAAAACTTTTAAAACACTTATTGTCATTGTTGTAATTATTCTTATCGGTTTCGGCGGCTTTGTGCTGGTCAAAAAGAACTTTTTCAAATCTGACGGCAAAGTTGTTTTCCGTACTGAAACTTTGTCCAAGACGGATGTTGTCCGTACTATTTCTGCTACCGGAACTGTTGAGTCTGAAGAGCTTATTAATGTCGGTGCGCAGGTCAACGGCAGAATTATGCAATTCGGTACTGACGCTGACGGAAAAATTGTTGACTACGGTTCCAGAGTAAAAAAAGGTGCAGTCCTCGCACTTATTGACGATGTTATTTACAAATCTGAACTCCAGCAGGCTCAGGCAAGCAAGGCACAGGCCGCTGCCGCTATTATGACTGCGGAAGCATCGATCAAAGAGTGTGCCGCTAATGAAATCCTTGCTAAAAATGAGTGGGAACGCGCCAAATCACTTTCTGAAAAAAAGATTATGTCAGGCAGTGAAACTGACTCTGCCAGAGCTGCTTATCTCTCATCTCTCGCCCAGAGTGCCAAAGCTCAGGCATCACTTGCGCAGGCAAAAGCCCAGCTTGCCAATGCTGAAGCCGTGCTGGTCAAAGCTGAACGCAATCTGGAATACTGCTCCATCGTTTCTCCCGTTGACGGTATAATTATCGACCGCCGTGTCAGTATCGGTCAGACGGTTGTTTCAAATCAGACTGCATCAAGCATGTTTCTGGTCGCTAAAGATTTCAAAAAAATGCAGGTTTGGGTTTCAGTTAATGAAGCTGATGTCGGTGCTATCCGTGTCGGTATGCCTGTCCGTTTTTCCTGTGATGCTTTTCCCAATGAGACATTTGAGGGGACTGTTCACCGTGTCCGTCTGAATGCGACTTTGTCCTCCAATGTTGTAACTTACATTGTTGAGGTCAATGCTCCCAATGATAATTTGCGTCTGCTGCCTTATCTTACGGCAAATGTCAAATTTATCCGCGGAGAACGCAAAAATGTTCTTGCTGTTGCCAATGCTCTTCTGCGTTTTCAGCCGCCTGCGGAGTATATTGATAAATCTGTTCCCATGCCGGAAGTCAAACCGTATCGTGAGGCCGTGCTTTATGTTGAACGGGTCAAGGGGAAACTTACTCCTGTAAAAGTCAAAGTCGGCATGAACAACGGCGCGCTGGCTGAAATTATAACTGATGAACTCAAAGAAGGTGATAAAATCGTAAGCAGTGTTGATTTTATAAGTGCATCTTCAGGCAAAGCTGATAATTTGAAAAATCCGTTCCTCCCCAGCCGCCCCGCACGCCGCAACAACAACCGTCAGAAAAAATAAGGGTGAAGCAATGGCTGAAATTGAAAAAAATCCGTTGATACGCCTTGAAAATATTACTAAAACCTATTTCCTCGGCGATGATATAAGTGTGCCGGTGCTTAAAGGTATTTCTCTGGATATTCAGCGCGGTGAATATGTCGCATTGATGGGGGCTTCGGGTTCAGGTAAAAGTACTTTGATGAATATTCTCGGCTGTCTCGACCGTCCGACAGGCGGAGATTATTACCTTGAGGGCGAAGAACTCGGCAGGGCTTCCGGTGATAAGCGCGCCATGATTCGCAACCGCAAAATAGGTTTTGTTTTTCAGAATTTCAATCTGCTGCCGCGTACCAGTGCTTTGGACAATGTTATTATGCCGCTGGCGTACACTGCCGGAGAATTGTCAAATGCTGAATGCCGCAAAAGAGGTTTGGCAGCTTTAAAAGAGGTTGGTATCCTTGACCGTGCCGACCATCACCCCGGGCAGCTTTCCGGCGGGCAGCAGCAGCGTGTGGCTATCGCCCGTGCGCTGATTAACCGTCCGCCGATTATTTTTGCGGATGAACCGACCGGTAATCTTGACTCCAAAACAGGAGTTGAGGTTATGGATATGTTCAGCAAACTTAATGCCGCAGGAATTACCGTTATTCTTGTTACTCACTCTGACGAAATTGCCGCTTATGCCAAGCGTGTTATCTGTATGAGTGACGGCGAAATTGTTCCCGGACTTTTCCGTCGTTAAGAAAGGAGACTTTTATTATGAAAATAAGCGCAACTGTCCGCATGTCAATAATTTCTCTCGGCAGAAATCCGACCAGAACTATGCTTACGACGCTCGGTATTGTTATCGGTATCGGAGCGGTTATTACCATGATGGAAATCGGTAACGGTTCAAAAAATTCTCTTCGCAGCACTATTGAAAAAATGGGGGCAAACTCTGTTATGGTCATGCCGGGGGCAATGCGTACGCCCGGTTCTCCCCGCAAGGAGGTCGGTTCTGCCGTAACCCTTACCGCCGCAGATGCAGAGGCTATTCTGGAGGAGTGTCCGAGTGTCGGCAAGTGTTCCCCCGTGGTACGGAGTAACGGCAATCAGGTTGTTTTCGGCAATGCAACATGGATGCCTGCGGCAATGTACGGAGTTTCTCCCGATTATCTTGATATCCGCAACTGGCAGATAGCAGAGGGCAGGTGTTTTACCAATTCGGAGGTGAATTCCAATGCCCGTGTCTGTATTGTGGGAACGACTATTATCAAAGAACTTTTTAACGGCTTGTCTCCGATCGGCAGTGAATTGCGTATCGGTGATGTCTCTTTTGAGGTTGTCGGTGTATTGAAATCAAAAGGGGCAAATATGATAGGCATGGATGAAGATGATGTGATTATGGCGCCGTGGTCAACTTTACAGATGCGAGTGACAGGTCTCAAAATGGGTACTGCAACAAATACCACAAGTACGGTTTCAAATTATCCCGGTGACAGATTTGTGGTATCCGGTGTAGCTCTCTATCCTGAACAGGACAGTTCTGTTACGAGGGATAAACTTTTTTATTCCCGTTTCAGCCAGCTCAATCAAATTGTATTTGAGGCAGTTTCAACAGATAAAGTTGAACAGGCATTGAGTGAAGTTTCCGATGTTCTGCGCCGCCGTCACCGTATTTTCGGCGAAAAAGAGGATGACTTTCATATCCGCAATTCGGCAGATTTTATGAATATGCTCAATTCAACTTCAACATTGATGACCAATCTGCTTTTGGGGGTGGCATTGATTTCTCTGGTGGTCGGCGGTGTCGGCATTATGAATATCATGCTTGTTTCGGTCACAGAGCGCACGCGTGAAATCGGTCTCAGAATGGCAGTCGGAGCGCGTTCCAAAGATATTTTGCGTCAATTCCTGATTGAATCAACTGTTCTTTGTCTGGCGGGCGGTATTCTCGGAATTCTGCTGGGCCACGGGGCGTCGCTTCTGATTAAAAATATTGCCAAATGGCCTGTTGAATCAAGTCCCGGTGCTGTTATTGCAGCGGTTGCAGTTTCTGCGGGTGTCGGAATTATTTTCGGTTTTTATCCTGCATGGAAAGCGTCAAAACTTGACCCGATTGAAGCATTGCGTTACGAATAAGATTTTTTTCTGTTTTCGTGAAAGTATCGGATTTTTAAGCTGTTTAGCTTGAATTTTATGTTTTCAGTAATAAAGTAAAAATGAAAGGAGGATATTTATGAAAAATATATTGTTTCTTACTTTGCCGTTAATGCTCTTTTGCTTTTTTATTTGCGGCTGTGAACAGCAGAAAACTATTGATAATACTAACCGAAAGGAATTTAAAATTATGACAAACTTTGAAATAGCCAAATCTCAGGCAAAAATAAACAACAAACCGATTTTGCTTGTTTTCAGCGGTTCCGACTGGTGCGGCTGGTGCATAAAATTGGATAATGAAGTTTTTTCAACTCCCGAATTCAAACAGTGGGCGGCAGATAATGTTATTATGATGATTGCAGATTTTCCTGCGGTCAAAACGCTTGCGCCTGAACTTGCGGAGCAGAATGAAAAACTTAAAAACACCTACGGAATAACAGGTTTTCCCACAGTTCTCCTGCTCGATGCAGAGGGCAAGGTCAAAGCTCATACCGGCTATCAGCGCGGCGGTGCTGAAAATTACATCTCTCATCTTGAAGCTCTGATGAAATAATTTACTGCACTTGCATATCAGTCTGATATGTGCAGTCAGAGGCTTTTTGTGAATTAAGAATGAAGAATTAAAAATGAAGAATTGAGGTAGTATTTTCATCCTTTATTCTTCATTTTTCATTTTACCTGTCCGATTTTATAACACAGCTTACTTTTTGCGGAGCTTGCGGATTTGGTCACGGAGGTCGGCGGCGCGTTCAAATTCAAGGACTTCAGCGGCTTGGAGCATTTCTGTTTCAAGCTGACGGATAAAGTCTTCAAGTTCAGCGGGATTGATATCCAGTGCTTCTGCGAGTTTTTCATCAGGGATCGGAGCGTCAAAGACGGTAGTTTTGTCTTTTGCAGATTTTTTCTCGGCGGGAGATTTGGCGGAAGAGGTCAGCTGTACAACTTCACTGATACTTATACGGTCGGATTTTATGATTGTTTTCGGAGTGATGTTGTGTTTTTTATTGTATTCCATCTGAATTGAACGGTGTTTGGCGGTAATATCAATAAGTTCCTGCATACTGTCGGTAATACGGTCGCCGAAAAGTACAACTCTGCCGTTGGCATTGCGGGCGGCGCGTCCTGCAACCTGAATCAATGAACGTGACGAACGGAGAAAACCTTCTTTGTCAGCGTCAAGGATGAGTACTTGGGCAACTTCGGGAAGGTCAATACCTTCACGGAGCAGATTGATACCGATGACACAGTCAAATTCGCCTTTTTTAAGTTTTGAAAGCACTTGTACACGGGCGAGGGCGTCGAGTTCGGAATGAATATAACTTACTTTTACATTGAGTTCGGAGAGATAGTCGCTCAGGCGTTCTGCGCCTTTTTTGGTAAGAGTTGTAACGAGAGTGCGTTCGCCTTTCTCTGCGGCGGCACGTATGAGTTCAATGGATTCGTCGATTTGATTTGTCAGCGGACGGACGGTAACTTCGGGGTCAAGCAATCCGGTCGGACGGATTATTTGTTCAACGACTTCAAAAGAATTTTTTAATTCATATTCGCCGGGAGTGGCTGAAACGAAAACAACATTGCTGAATGAATCTTCAATTTCAGAAAACTGCATCGGTCGGTTTTCTAATGCGGAGGGCAGGCGGAAACCGTGGTCAATGAGTGTTGTTTTGCGGTTGCGGTCTGCTCTGTACATGGCGTTGAGCTGGGGCAAGGTTACATGCGATTCGTCAATAATAGTCAGAAAGCCGTCAGGGAAAAAGTCAAAAAGCGTGTAAGGACGGCTGCCGGGGGTGCGTCCTGCAAGGTGCATGGAGTAGTTTTCAATTCCGCTGCAATAACCTATTTCTTTCATCATCTCCAAATCGTAACGGACACGCTGTGAGAGGCGCTGTGCTTCAACAAGTTTGCCGTTTTCTTCAAAAAATCGAACCCGTTCACGCATTTCTTTCATAATATTGTCGGCGGCACGGTCGATGCGTTCTTTGGGAAGTACAAAATGTTTACAGGGGAAAAGGGTGACTTTGGAGGCGTGATTTTTCAGTTTTCCGGAGATTGAATTGAAGCGGTCAATAGATTCAATTTCATCCCCCCAGAAAGATATGCGGACATACTCCTCCCGCTGAGGCTCAAAAACATCAACAGAGTCGCCGCGGACTCTGAATTCTCCGAGTGTCGGCGACGTATCATTGCGGTTGTATTGAATATCAATCAGAGCTTTCAGAATATCATTGCGGTCAATACGGTCGCCGACAGCGAGGTCAATACACATATTGGCATAATCATCGGGAGAACCCAAACCGTAAATACATGATACACTGGCAACAACTATGCAGTCGCGCCGCTCTGTCAGACTGGCGGAGGCGGAGAGACGCAGACGCTCAATGTTTTCATTGATTGAAGCATCTTTTGCAATGTATGTATCGGTTTGCGGAATATACGATTCAGGAAGATAATAGTCGTAATAACTTATAAAGTATTCAACTGCGTTTTCAGGGAAAAATGATTTGAATTCGCTGTAGAGCTGTGCCGCAAGAGTTTTGTTGTGGGAGATAACAAGTACGGGACGGTCAAGAGTGGCAATAACATTGGCAAGCGTAAAGGTTTTTCCGCTGCCGGTGATACCCTGCAAAGTTTGAAATTTTTTACCGTTATCCAGATTTGATGTAAGTTTTTTGACGGCGTTTTTCTGGTCGGAGGAAAGTTTGTAGTCAGTATGAAGTTTGAATAAGCTCATAATATATTTTATTTCAGATAAGATTTTTCTATTTGTTCAAGTTTGCGGAGCAGTGATGCGGGGACTTCGGCGTTGCGGTGTTCTTTTTCAATGGAAAATTCGTAAGGAAAGACTTGAAACGGACTCAGGTTTTCTGCTTCAGTTTTTTCCAGGAACTCTTCGATAGCTGCAAATTTTCTGATTTTGTCTTCAATGTTTTTTATTGCAGAATTGATTTCTTTGCATGTAGTGCCGAAAATATAAGAATTCTGAATATCGCTGACAAGTTCAATAAGGTGATTGATTTCTTCGGAGAAAAAAGAACTTGATATACTGCGGAAATGGAGCAGTTCGCCCTTTTTCAGCTGAATTACGGTTTTCATATACGGATATTTGCGTATCAGCACAGGCAGTTGGTCAATGGTTGAATTGATAATTTTGCCTTTCGGTTTATTTTTTTTGTCCAATTCAGCAAAGCGAACTTTCTGCAGCTCTTTAAAATATTGCTCCAGATATGATACGGGGGCAGGGGATGAATATGAAAAAGCCATGTGTCCGGCATTAAATCTGAAAAATTTTTCCAGCATTTGAGTTTCTGTATATTTTTCGGGGTCATCCAGCAGCCGCTGCAGATGCAATGCCGCATTGTCCTGCAGTGTACGCATTATCAGCCGCTGAAAAATTGCCTGGTCGGATGATGTGTTTTCCAAATACAGTTCCCGCAGATAAGAGCCGATGAGATTGCTGTTTTTTGGGGAATATGCAGTTGCAAGTTCAACGAGAAAACGACAGTAATCCTGCATGAAGAAAAATTCAATATTGGACATGTTTGCCGCATTCATGCGTTCTATCAGCAGCGGATCGGGAAAGTAATTTTTTTCAAGGAAAAAACGCATTGCGGGGATAGTTCGTGAACTGCGGACGATTTTTGTTCCTGAAAATGAGCTTTTCAGTTTTGCGTGCAGTGCGAGACTTATCCAGTGCGGCAGCTGCCAAGATGTGCGTACATCTTCTGTTTCGTATGGCATTGATTGCAGTGCCGCTGCGCTGAAAAGGCGGTGCAGAAAATTGTAATCCGATTGAAATGACGGAGTTATACCGCTGATACAAATGTTTACAAAACGGCTGCTGTTTGAAGAAATTAGTTTTGCTGCATCATCATCTGAGATATAAATTCTGAATTTGCGTATTTTGCTTTTGTCCTCTTTTTGTTTGCCGGGGAAAAATTTACTCAACTGTAAATCAAGTTCGCGTATATATTCCATGACTGTTGAGGCAAAAAGCTCCGCTGTCGGCGAAAATCTCACTTCCGTATGTTCGTTCAAACGGTAAAATGCACCGAATGACGGGGCTGGAAATGCCGCCAAAAGTAAAAACAGACAAAAAATTTTAAATATCTTTGAAAAAATCATTGTTTTTCCTGAATTCAATTATATATTACTGTATGTAATATAATATAAAAAACAGAAATGACAAGTCAGAATGAAAAATAAAAATACATCTAAAATCAATTATTATCCGTCTGCTTTGACAATTGCAGGCAGTGACAGCTCAGGCGGGGCAGGCATACAGGCCGATTTGCGTACATTTAACGCTTATGCAGTTTACGGAACTTCAGCAATAACAGCAATTACGGCACAAAATATTGCCAAAGTTTCAGATATTCACTTCGTGCCTGCTCAAACTGTTGTCAATCAAATAGATACAGTGCTTGAAAGTGTGCCTTTGACTTTCGCCAAAAGCGGTATGCTCGGTAACGGAGATATTGTCCGTGCAGTTGCTGAAGCCGTCCGCAGACATAAGTTGAAACTGGTTGTTGACCCGGTTATGATTTCAACTTCAGGCAAAACTCTGCTTGCGGAAGATGCTTGTGAAATTCTTAAAAATGAATTGCTTCCGCAATCCTTTGCTGTTACTCCCAATATTCCTGAAGCCGAGGCTCTGCTCGGATGCAGGATAAAAGATGAGAAATCTCTTTTTGATGCCGCAGGCAGAATTTCAGAAATGTTCAATACCCTCTGTGTTCTGAAAGGCGGTCATATGGAGAGCGGAAAATATGCTGTTGATGCTGTTGCTTTTGAAAACCGTCTCTATCAGCTGCGTTCCCCCATGTTGAAAAACTGCCGTCATACTCACGGTACAGGATGCACTTTCAGTGCTGCTTTCTGTGCCAATTTGGCATTGGGTGTGGAGTGGGATGATGCTTTGCTTGAGGCAAAAACTTTTGTTTTCGGTTCTATTGTCGAACCAGTCCGTCTGGGGAATAATACCGAAGTGATGTACCCGCCTGAAACTGATTATTCCGAACATGTCAGCTTATTGGAAGTTTAAAAGTGTATTTTTTCAAATTCAGAATTTTTAAAATAATTGCATTGCTGGCAGTGATAAACTGTTTTTTGCCTGCGGTTCAGGAATTGTCCGCTGCGCCGAAAATGCAGACAGTAACATTTTTCAACCGCAAGTATTATAATTTGCGGACGATTGCCAATGCTTACGGATTTCGTCTGTCGTTTCGTTCCGGGCGGGTTTACATGACCGGGAAATTTCATAATTTTTACTTCACTCCTGAAAAAATGACGGCATCATTCGGCGGAGTGCAGATGACTTTGTCCCATGCCTTGTACAGCAAAAACGGAACATATTATATAAGCAAAATTGATTATGATACAATGTTGATGCCGCTTATTGACCGCAGAAATCTGAAAAGGCATCGTGTAAAAACTGTTTTTCTTGACCCCGGTCACGGCGGAAAAGATGTAGGAGCAGAGGGGCGATATTATTCTGAAAAAAAACTTACTCTGCGGCTGGCGGCAAAAATCCGCAGTTTACTTAAACAGCAGGGCTTTAATGTGATTATGAGCAGACGCTCTGATGTTTATCTTACGTTGAATAAGCGTGCGGAACTGGCAAACAGATACAAAGCGGATATTTTTGTCTCTGTTCATTTCAATTCTGCTTCCAATAAAAAGGTTTACGGTCTTGAGACTTACTGTATGACACCGGTCGGAGCTTCTTCAAGCAATGCCGCCAAAATTGAATGGGACCGCCATGCAGGTAATGCCAATGACCGCAACAATTTTGCATTGGCGTATCTCATGCAGCGTTCAATGCTTGCTTACAGTAATGCGCTTGACCGCGGCGTGAAACATGCACGTTTTCTCGTTTTGCGTGAAGTTAAAATGCCTGCCGTTCTGGTTGAGTGCGGTTTCCTCTCCAATCCGCACTCCGAGCGTATAATCGGCACTGACCGTTATCTGAATCAGCTTGCCAAAGGCATTGTCAAATCAATTATGAATTACAAAAATGCTGCCGAAAATGCTGAATTGTAAATAATATAGTACAGTTATTTTAAAGAACATTTCTCATAATATCATTAAACATCAATCGCAGAGTTGTTGTATTTTTTGCAGATAACGGCGGCTGAAGTTCCTGTTTTTGAAATTTTGCAAACGGTGAAATGCCGAGGAATGAAAGCATGTGAAGATAGGCTTGCTGATAGGCAAGTTCACTTTTTAAATTTGCTTCAAGCATCTGCGGAGAAATATTCTGATTGTCGGCAGTTGACAGCATCATGTCTGAGCGGAGAGAGAATGTATTCTGCATGGCGTTGAAAAGTTCTTCACTCTGATACAGTCTGACAAGTTCAGTCAGCAGAATACAGAATTCTTTTTTGAGTTCATTATCACTGTAATATAAGTTTGTCAGCACCGCAGGAGATTTGTAGAGCAGCTTGAGCATAACCGGAACAAGGTTGTTGCCATGACGCGAATTAAGCTCATCATACACGGCTTTTGCTGTTTCCGAAAGCGGGGTTGCACCTTTTTGATTGCGAAAATCATCAAGGTTGTCAAAGGGGGGGATGTCGTTCAGAGGATAAGTTATTTTCGGCATTTTCTCAATTGCATTCAAATCGTTTATGCGCAGTGCGGCATATTCAATTTTGGGATTATCCATGCTGTTGATAATGCGGCTTTGCAGTTGGTTGTTTTCGTTATTTGCGGAAAGCTGCAATGATTTTGCCAGAAATTTTTCTGCAATGGAGAGACGGAGAAATACAGATGCAGTTTCGTATAGAAGATTATTTCTGACATAGTGCGAGAGAAATTTATCCCGTTCATGCGGAAACAGGCTGATTTGCATGTAAAGCAGTCCCAGTTCAAGATTTTTCAGAAGAGACTGTTTTTTTTCCGATTCACTGAGTTCGGAATTTTCCAGCATAAGCTCAAAACTGCCGATGCTGCTTAAAGTGGTTGCTTTGCGGTATTCCTGCTGTAAAGATTGCAGAAGCAGTTCTTTGCGCATGGAACTTTGTTGTTCATAAATTGAATTCAGCTCGCGGTCAAAAATTTCAGCATCGGTCAAATTTGGTGTCAGATGAGTGCAGCTGAAAAGCAACACACATGCCGTAAGCATTAAAATTGACCGGATATACTTCATTTGTTTTTACGGGGTAAAATCAGCATACAATCGCCGTAACTGTAAAAGCGCATTTTATTTGCTTTTGCGATTTCATAAGCATTTAGCATTTTTTCACGGTCAACGAAACAGCTTACCAACATCAAAAGTGTGCTTTTTGGCAGATGAAAATTGGTAAGCAGCATGTCGCATCCCATGATTTTGTGCGGAGGATAGAGAAAAATATCTGTTCTGCCGTGACCGGGAACGAGCAGACCGTCACTGTTGACACAGCTTTCAAGTGTACGGACGGTGGTTGTGCCTACTGCAAGCACATGATTGCCTTTTGCTCTGGTTTTGTTGACGGCATCAGCAGTATCAGAGGTAAGAAAATATTCCTCAAAGTGCATTTTGTGGTCGGCAACATTTTCCACTGCGACAGTTTTGAAAGTGCCGGGCCCGACATGGAGGGTAAGTTCTTTTTTGTCAACGCCTTTTGCTGCAAGTTTTTCCAGTACTTCAGGCGTAAAATGCAATCCGGCGGTGGGAGCGGCAACTGCGCCTTTCTCTTTGGCAAAAACGGTTTGATAGCGGTTTTCATCGCTTGACTCATCGGAACGGCGGATGTACGGGGGCAGGGGAATATGACCGTATTTAACTTGTAATTCATCTGCATCGCGGTTGAATTCAATTTCAAAAGTGTCTTCTTCATATCTGCCGAGGACGGTGAAACCGTCGCCTTGCTCATTTATAAAGCCCTGTGAGTCGCAAAGTGCGACAAAAGTTCCTGCTTTGGCGCGCTTTCCGGGACGGAGTAATGCACTGTAACGGTTGGAGTTTTCAGCAAGTTTTGCAACGAGCAGCAGTTCAAATTTGGCACCTTCGGGGTCGCCGTTTTTGACTCCGTACATGCGGCCGCGGAGTACTTTTGTATTATTGCATACGAGCAAATCTCCGGGATTGAGGTAATTTACGATTTCATAAAAAGGTTTGATTTCGCAATTCCCTGTATCGGGGTCAAGTACCATCATGCGTGATTCATCGCGTTTGTCCGCCGGATATTGTGCGATAAGTTCATCGGGTAAATCGTAGTCAAAAAGGTGTGTACCGAGCATTTTTCAGTTTCCTTTCTGCATCTGTTCACGGGCTTGTTTCAGGCGTGCCATTTCGTCATCAGAAAGAGAATTGATGCCGTCACGGGAGATTTTATCCAGCAGATAATCCAATTCCTTTTGTGAAACGGGAGTATTCTGAAATTGCGGATTTACGACTTTGAAAGTTACATTCGGAGCTTTGTTCGGAACTGAATTATGTTTACGGCGCAAAGGATTCCATAAAATCAGTTTTTTGAGGAAGATTACGGTAAAAAGATATCCGCCCAGAAATCCTCCGAGGTGTGCCAGATGTGCAGTGCCGCTGTGGGGATTGCTGATTTGACTCAAAATCTCAATTACTGTAAATGCAATGATGAGAGTTTTTGTTTTTATCGGATAAAACGGCATGAAAATCAGCATAAATCTGCGGTCAGGGTCAAGCATGGCAGTCGTCATCATAATACCGAAAACTGAACCTGATGCTCCGAGCAGTATGTATTGACCGTGAAAAAGTACCATGAAAATAAGATTGCCTGCAATGCCGCTTACAATATAAAGCCATAAAAATTTCCAGAAACCGACACGCCGCGCAATCAGACTGCCGAAAATATACAGCGAAAACATATTGAAAAATACATGGCCGAAAGTTGCATGGGAAAAAATTGAACCGATTATTGCTATCGGGTCAAATGCCATACTTACTAAAGGGAAACGGATTTGGAAAATAAAAAGCAGCGCATTTACAGCAATAAGTGCATAAAGCATATTGTTGCCGTCAGAAAAGAATGAATTTTTATGCATCTGTTCATTACGCATGTAGTCACGGTCAAATAAAGACATCTTTTTCTCCGTAAAAAAAACGGAACGGCATGAGCTTTTATACTCCGGTGCCGTTCCGTTTGAATGATTAAAGCAATTCAGCGATCTGGACTGCGTTGAGGGCGGCACCTTTCAGAATCTGGTCGCCGGAAACGAAGATATCCAAACCTTTTTTGTCGTTGCGTGAGATATCCTGACGGATACGGCCGACGAGGACATCGTATTTTTCGGTAGCATCAACGGGCATGGGATAGCGTTTTGCTTCAGGATCGTCAACGACAGTGACACCGGGAGCAGTTGCGAGGATTGCACGTGCTTCTTCGGGGGTGATATCGTCTTCAAATTCGAGGTTCAATGCTTCAGAGTGGGCGCGCAATGCGGGGATGCGGACGCTTGTGCAGGAGAGCAGCAGTTCGGGCAAATGGAGCATTTTGCGTGATTCGTTGAGCATTTTGAGTTCTTCTTTGGTATAGCCGTTGGGCATGAAGCTGTCGATGTGGGGAATGAGGTTGAAAGCAATGCGGTGTGCAAATGCTTTGGGTTCAATAGCTTCGCCGTTCAGAATCTGACGGGTCTGTTCGATAAGTTCAGCCATGCCTTTGGCACCTGCGCCGGAAGCTGCCTGATAGGTTGAAGCAACGAGGCGTTTCAATTTTTTGGCTCTGTGCAGCGGGGCGACTGCAACGAGCATGATAGCGGTAGTGCAGTTGGGGTTGGCGATGACGCCTTTGTGAAGTTTGATATCTTCGGCGTTGACTTCAGGAACGATCAGGGGGACATCATCTTCCATACGGAATGCGCTGGAGTTGTCGATCATGACTGCGCCGGAGCTTACAACAGCGTTGCGGAACTGTTTGGAGATGTCGCCGCCGGCACTGAAAAGAGCGATATCAACACCTTTGAATGAGTTTTCGGTGAGTTCTTCAATAACAATGTCAGTGCCTTTGAATTTTGCAGTTTTGCCTGCGGAACGGGCAGAAGCAAGAAGTTTCAGATTTTTGACGGGGAAGTTGCGTTTTTCAAGAGTTTTGATCATCTCTACGCCGACTGCACCGGTTGCACCGGCGACTGCTACATTAAATTCTTTTGCCATAATTTTTACCTCATTTTTTTTAGGCTGTTTATATGAAACTATATAATATATACATAATTTAGCACATTTTTTGCATTTTGCCACTTTTATTTCAAGTTTTTTGTATTATATTTAAGCAAAAGAGGAGTTTTTTATGAAATTTACAGATTACAAAGTTGAAGAATTGACATTAAGTCAGCTGGAACAGCTTATAGAATACCACAATGATATTTACTGGAATCAGGGTTCGCGGGAGATAAGTGATACGGAGTATGACAAACTTATGCGCCGTCTGAAAGAGCTTGATGCGTCAAATCCGCTTCTTGAAAAAATCGGTGCACCTGCCGTTTCTGCCATCGGCAAGGTTGAGTATAGCAAGCCGCTTCTCTCGCTTGACAAGGCTTATTCGCTCGGCGAGGTGCTTGACTGGGCGAAAAAATATGCGCGTTCCGAGGATGAATTATTGTTGGTTGAACCTAAATATGACGGTATTTCTGCAAATTTTGAGAATGGCATACTTTCTACTCGCGGAGATGGTTTTACCGGTGAAAATATTTCTGATAAAATTTCTCTGATTGAGCTTGAAAAGAAAAATTATCATGGCGCACTGCAAGGTTCTGCCAGAGGTGAAATACTCATGCGCAGCGACCGCTTTGAGCGTTTCAGGAATAATATTCAGGCCAAAGGCGGCAGCCGCTACAAAAATTCCCGCAATGTTCTGACCGGGTTGATGACTCTCAAGGAGTCAAAAGATATTCAGCAGGTTGAATTTGTCATGCGCCGCTGTGATGCGTTTCTTACTCTGGCAGATTATGAACTTTATTCAGAACAGGTACTTTTGAAAGACCTGGAAAGTGAATGGGAGTCTTTGCTTGCAGAATTTGAAAAACTGCCGTATCCGATGGACGGTATTGTAGTCAAAATCGCAGATAAGGAGTATCGTGAAGAACTCGGCAATACCGTTCATCATCCCAGAGGGGAAATCGCTTTCAAGTTTCAGAATGCAAAAAAAATATCAAAACTTGTCAATGTGGAGTGGAGTTTCGGCAAAAATTGTCTGACTCCGGTTGCGGAAATCGAACCTGTTGAACTCAACGGTATTACTATACGCCATGCAACTCTGCACAATATCCAGAATATCATTGACCGTGATATTCAAATCGGCGACACTGTGACTGTTGAGCGTGCAGGTGATGTTATTCCGTACATCAGTTCTTCCGAACCGGGAGAAAATCGTATAAGCGCATTGATTGACCATTGTCCGTGCTGCGGCAGTCTGCTTGAGCGTCAGGGACCTGAAATCTGCTGTATAAATCCCGATTGCACGGAAACGGTGCTTCAGCGTCTGCTTGCCGCTGTTAAAAATCTCGGAATTGAGGAACTCGGCGAACCGACTTTGCGTCTTTTGATGCAGAAGTTTCATATCCGTTCAGCAGACGGGTTGTTCAGACTTGAAAAGGAAGATTTTCTTACACTTCCGGGATTTCAGATGCTGTCGGCTTCAAATCTTTATTCGGAAATACAGTCAGCCCGCAAAGTTGATGATTTTCAACTGCTTGCGGCGTTGAATGTGCCGCATATCGGACCTAATATTGCCAAACTTATTTTGAAAGAATATACTCTTGACGAGTTGGAGGGGCTTGATGAGGAGCATTTGTCAGCGATAAAAGGTATCGGTCCTGAACGGGCGAAAGCGCTGCTTGATGCTCTGGTGCATGAAAGGGAGCTTTTCAATTCTTTGAAGAAAACACTTATCATACGCAATACTAAAGGTTTAGCTGAATTGCCGACAGTTTGTTTTACCGGTAAAATGCCGCAGAAACGCTCTTATTATGAGGAGGCGGCTGAGCTTAACGGCATGATTGCAGCGGACGATGTGAACAAAAATCTCTCTCTGCTGGTCTGTGCATCGCTCAATGAAAGCGGTACCAAGATGAATAAAGCGAAGAAATTGGGAATAAAAATCATTGAAATTGACGAATGGTTGAAAAGTTTAAAAAATTTGCCGTCAAATTCAGAAAATGACGATGATGATGGACAATTATCACTTTTTTGAACTTAAAAATAAAAATGACGGATTTTTTGACGGATATCCGTCATTTTTTTTATCGTCATTTTCGGAAAATAAGTGTGGAAAATTGACGGTTTTTTTGTTTTTATCTCTTGCTTTTTCGTCAATTTTATGCTATATTCAAATCAGTCTTTTTTACAATAAACATAAAATGTAACTGATGAAAGGAGTTTTTATGCATTGGTTAGACTGGGTGTTTGCCATTGTCCCGCTGGCAATTGTTGTCGGTGTAGGATTGTATGCGCAAAGGTATGTTAAGGGCGTGTCCGACTTTCTGGCTGCCGGCCGCGTCGCAGGACGTTATGTTATCGCTGTTGCAGGCGGTGAAGCCGCAATGGGGCTCATAAGCGTTGTCGCTATGGTGGAAATGTATTACGCCAGCGGTTTTGCGCTTGCATTCTGGCAGTCACTTACTGCACCGTTGGGATTGCTTTTTGCTTTGACAGGATACTGCGTGTACCGTTATCGTGAAACCAAAGCATTGACTCTCGGTCAATTCTTTGAAATCCGTTATAACAAAGCATTCCGTATTTATGCGTCAATCATGCAGTCAATTTCCGGTATTTTGAACTATGCTATTTTCCCTGCTGTCGGCGCACGCTTTTTGATTTACTTCCTTGACTTGCCGATTTTTACCAATATTTGCGGTTGGAATTTCCCGACTTTCGGTCTGGTTATGGGCGGATTCCTCACATTGGCAGTGCTGGTTGCCTGTATGGGCGGACAGATTACCATTATGGTTACTGACTGTATTCAGGGTATTTTGAGTTACCCGATGTATGTTATTGTCGTTGTTGCTATTTTCTGGAAAATGTCTTATACCACAGATATAGCTCCGATTCTTATGGAACAGCCTGCCGGCAAGAGCTTCCTCAGCCCGTATGATATTTCACAGTTGCGTACATTCAACCTGTTTTATATCCTTGTCGGTGTTTTCTCAACAGTTATCAACCGTATGGCATGGAACTCATCTCAGGGTTACAATGCTGCCGCTCTCAATGCTCATGAACAGAAAATGGGCGGTCTGCTCGGTACATGGCGTTCAGGCTTCAGCGGCATGATGATTATTATTATTGCTGTTGCAACTCTTATCTACATGAACAATGTCAAATTCCGTGACGGCCAAACCGGTGCTAATTCAATCAACCGTCAGCTCGCTCTCAAGACTTTGTCAGACGTTCTTTCTGATCCCAAATATGATGAAGAACGCGCAAAAATCAATGCAAAAGTCAATGATGCTCTGCCTCGTTATGATGTAAAAACAAACAAGGAAGTCCAAATCGGTACTGTCCGTGATGTTGTTATTCATGACAAAGCTCTCGGCAAAATCAAAGATGATACTGTTGACAACTATCATCGTACTGCTTATGAAGAAATCAAAAAAGTTGATAAAGGTATTGCTCAATCTTTCAACACCATTCATAATCAGATGCGCTCAACCATCACCATGCGTGAAATGCTGCCTATCGGTGTTACCGGTCTCTTCTGCGCTATCATGTTCTTTTTGATGCTCAGTACAGATACAACCTATATGCACAGCTGGGGCGGTACTTTGATTCAGGACGTAGTTGTTCCCATTATCAACAAAAAACTTACTCCCAAACAGCATTTGTGGCTGTTGCGTGCTGGTATTGTCTTTGTTGCATTGGTAGCATGGTTCTTCTCATTCTACTTTGCACAGTTGGACTATATTCTGATGTTCTTTGCCATTACCGGTGCTATCTGGCTCGGCGGTGCAGGTCCGACAATCGTTCTCGGTTTGTACTGGAAACGCGGTACTGCCGCCGGTGCATTTGCCGCACTCGGCAGCGGTTCAACTCTGGCTGTTGCAGGTATTATCTGTCAGCAGACATGGGTTAAACATATTTATCCCTGGCTGGAACGCAACAACCTTGTTGAAACTGTTGATAAAGTTTTGCGTACTGCATCTGCTCCGTTCGGTACTTACATCCAATGGACTGCAACTCCCAATGCTTTCCCGCTTAACTCTCAGGAAATCTATTTTATCGCTATGATTGTTGCTGTATCTTTGTACATCATTATTTCACTTCTTACCTGCCGTGAACCTTTCAATATGGACAAAATGCTCCATCGCGGTATTTACAGTGAAAACGGCGTAGTTAAAGAAAAAGAAAAGATGACCTGGAAGAAATTCCTGCTGATTTTCACCGGTGTTACTGATGAATACAAAAAAGGCGACAAAGTTCTTGCCTGGTCAGTATTTATCTATTCATTCGGTTACAGCTTTGTATTGCTTTTCATTGTGCCGATTGTCTGGAACTTGTTCTACAAGTGGCCTTTGGAATGGTGGTCATTCTATTTCTGGTTCAAACAGATATTCGTTGTCGGTCTTATCGGTATTATTTCAACTATCTGGTTCTCATGGGGCGGTACAGTTGACCTTATCCGTCTGTTCAAGAGACTTGATGAACGCGCTGATGTTGACGCCAATGATAACGGTATTATTGAATCAGAAGAAAAATAAACAATTCTGTTAAATCCGTAAATCATAACTGCCGCAAATCTGAAAAGATTTGCGGCAGTTTTTTTGTTCTGTTTCCGACATCGGTTAATGATTTATTACGGATATTCCGGAAAAATAATTTACTTTTTTAAATCAGATTTCAGCAAGGTGTTTATAGAGCAGAGAGTAGCGGAGCTGGCGGCGGTTGCTGTGAACAGCGTGATTGACAGCCTTGTCGCCGCCGATAAGGATGAGGAGTTTTTTGGCACGGGTCATGCCGGTATAGAGCAGATTTCTCTGCTGCATGACATAATGCTGGTTGGTCAGAAGCATAATTACAACTTTGAATTCACTGCCCTGTGATTTATGAACTGTAATAGCGTATGCGTGCATTATCTGGTCGGCTTCGTCAAAGTCATATTCAACGATATTGCCGTCATCAAAAAGTACCATGAAAACTTTCTTTTCATTATTGATTGCGCAGATTTTGCCCATGTCACCGTTGAAAACATTTTTGTCGTAATTATTTGAACACTGCATTACCTTGTCCTGCAGTTTGAAAAGTCTTTCTCCGTATCGGAATGAGCTTTGATTTTGCGGATTCAGGATGCTTTGCAGATATTCGTTGAGGGCGGTTCCTCCGCAGCTGCCGCGGTTCATCGGAGTCAGGATTTGAACATCATTGACAGGATGAAAATGGAATTTGCGGGGGATGCGTTCAAGCAGAAGTTTTTTCAGAAGTTCACGGATAACTTCGGGGGCTTCCTGAGGAATCCAGTAAAAATCGCTTTCTGTATTTTTATCCGGCGGCGGCAGTTTCAGGCTTTGTCCGTGGTTGACTTTGTGTGCAGTATCAATGATTTGACTGCCAGCGCCCTGACGGAAAATTCTCGTTAAATGGGTACATTCAAAATATTTGCACCGGAGAAAATCTGCAAGTATCGTTCCCGGCCCTACTGACGGAAGCTGGTCAGGGTCTCCGACAAGCAGCAGACTTGTACCTGTTTTTACCGCTTTTAAAAGAGACCATGCAAGAATTATATCAAGCATGGAGATTTCGTCAACAATAATCAGGTCAAACGGGAGTTGATTTGTTTCATCATAAACAAACTTTTTTGAAGCTCCGTCATATTGGAGCAGACGATGTAATGTTTTGGCTGTTTCTCCGGTTGCTTCGGACAGGCGTTTTGCGGCGCGTCCTGTCGGAGCGGCAAGAGCTATGCGTAAACTTGAGGCTTTGGCGCGTTTGACAAGTGTGCTTAAAACGGTTGTTTTACCTACACCGGGACCGCCTGTAATGATTGTAAGCGGAGATGTTTTTACTTTGTCAAGAGCAGTAAGCTGTTCATCGCACAGGGTTATTTTTTTGTCGGATGCAGTTTGAACGAGCCGCTGTCCTGCAAAACGGATTGCAGAACCCAGCCGCTTGACATGTTTGGGAACTTCAAGTTCCGTATGAGCAAGAAGCGGAGTGTAAATATAGTTGTCTCTTTCTATCAGTATTCCGCGGGATACTGCGTAAAAAATCCCCTGCTGTAATTTCTCAAACGGCTGTTTGACAAGTTCTGCCATTTTGTCCAGCAGTACAGGTATCGGCAGTGCCGTATGGCCGTCAGTGATGCTCTGATTGACGGAATAAACTGCGGCAGAAGCAATGCGTTCTTTTGAATCTTCGGGAATGCCCATACCTTTTGCTATTTCGTCAGCTTTGAGAAAACCGATGCCGTCAACATCTTCTGCAAGGCGGTAGGGATTGCTTTTGACGGCGTCAGGGGTTTTGTCGCCGTATTGTTTGTAAATCCTTATGCAGTATGCCGGAGAGATGCCGAGACTTTGAAGAAAGATGAAAATTTCTCTTTTTTGAGCAGTTTCCTGCCATGCTTTGGCAATGGCTTTGAGTTTTTTTCTGCCTATTTTGGGAATGGCAAGCAGTTCATCAATGTTATTTTCAAGAACGGAAATAGTACGGTCGCCGAAGTGTTCGACAATGCTTTTGGCAAGAGTTTTGCCGATGCCGGGGACTGCACCTGATGCAAGGAAACGCATTACACCGTCTTTGGTTGACGGGAGCGTGAAACGGTATGAGTTTACTCTGAGCTGCATACCGTAATTGGATTTTTCCCAGTTGCCTGTAACTTCAATATTCTGTCCTTCTGACGGGCTTATGATAGGACCGACAACGGTGTATTCGTGTCCGTCATCGGCATAGAGGCGCAAAACCGTATATGAGCCTTCGGCGGTTTCAAAGATGATACGCCGTATCTCGCCCCGTAAAGTTACGGGCAATATATTGATTGTTTCGGGTTCTGCCATTATTTATATGATTTCCAAAGTGAAATTGAATTTGTAATATTTTTTATCAAGAGCATATTTTTCAAGAGTTTGCGGCCCGCATGAGCCTGAACCGATTCCGCGTTGAGCGAGGTCAAGCGTGAGTATCGCATAGGGGCGTTCTACAAGGTCGCAAGTGTGTTTTGCTTTGAAAAGGTCATGCGCTGAATAGTATGAAATTCCCGATTCAAAAGGAGTTTTTGAACTTATTCTGACTGTTGCAAAGTCAGAGAAAAGTTTGATGTAACGAATGTCGGTACGGTTGCCGTTTTCCTGCGGCAGTGCGTAATGTTTTTCAAAATTTGATTTGACATCGGATTTATATATTCCGACATGTGCGCTTTTGCAGCGGTCGGTATAGTTTTCGTGCGGCCCTCTGCCGAAATATTCATAATTTTCAAAAGCTTTGTTCAGATTTGCGCTGACGCCTATACGCGGCATGGTCGGAAATTCTTCGGGGATGAAGTATTCCTGTTCAAAATCCATATTTCCGTTGCAATTTACAGTTATTTGCTGTACAAAACGGACAGTTTGCGACAGACCGTTGTCAAAATGTTTTTCAATATTGACGATAATTTTGCCGTTGACTTCGGTATATGAAGTGTCAACTGCGCTGAGCTTCAGTTTGTGCAGATTGGCATTGAGCCATTTGCCCATGGGTTTTGCACCCTGATTGTCCCAGAGTTTGATGCCGTCATTTTCAGTCGGGGCGCGGAAGAGATTACATTCAAAAAGTTTTTCGGCAACAGTTTGTTTATCTTTTTTAAGTGTAACTTTACCGTTTTTGCGATTGACAAGCAAAGTATTTTTGCCGCATGTAACGGTCAGTTTTGCTTCATTTGCTGCTGCGTAAATTGATACAGTATTATTTGTTTCAGCCGCACTTGCTTCATTTTTTACGATAAAAATCTGGTCGTGGGCGATAAGAGTGCCTTTCGCTGCCCATTTTTCATCATTCTTGAGAGTGAAAGCAAAATTCAGAAAGAGTTCGCCTGCATGATTAATGTATTTTGCAAGTTCATCAATGGCAAAATCATATTTGCTGAAAGGTGCTGTCTTTTCAAATCCGGACAGTTTGCCTGATGCAATTTCAACGCCGTCGGCTTGCAATGTCCATGAGCAGTTTAAATCTGCAAGGTCTGTAAATTCACGGCGGTTGGCAAGAGTGAATTTGAAATTATTGAGGTCGGCGGCTGTAATTTTTACCGGCTGCATGACATGGCGTGCTTCGTACATTCCGGGGTGCGGATTGCGTTCGGATGTAACCATTCCGTCACAGCAGAAATCAGCATCATGTTGTTTTTCGCCGAAGTCTCCGCCGTAAATGTAATATTTTTGACCTTTTTCATCATAGCGGATGAAACTGTGGTCGCACCATTCCCAGATAAATCCGCCCTGCAGTTTCGGCAGATTCCAGAATAAATCCCAGTAGTCGCACAAAGACCCAGAACTGTTGCCCATGGCGTGACAGTATTCACAAAGAATAAGCGGACGGTTGGATGTATCAGATACGGAAAATTCCTTGAGAATGTCAAAATGCGGATACATCGCGTCAAAGAATTGATTATGCTCTGCTTTTTCCGCATGAAAAATATTTTTTGCCCCTTGTCCCCACAATGATTTAATTTCTCCTTCATGGTGGATTATGCGGCTTTTGTCAAGCTGCAAGGCTCTTTCAATTCCTGCAATATGGTTTTCGCCGTGGCCTGTTTCATTGCCCATTGACCATGCGAAAATTGAAGCATGTGAGCGGTCACGCAAAATCATGCGTTCAATACGGGAGATAAAAGCATTTTTCCAGCGCGGGTTGCGGCAGAGATATGAGTAGTTTGCATGAGCTTCAATATTTGCTTCATCCATTACATAAATACCGTATTCATCACAGAGGTCGTACCAGATGTGAGAATTCGGATAGTGGCTGGTGCGGACAGCGTTGAAATTGAATTGTTTCAGTAGCATTATATCACGAAGCATATCGTCTTTTGAAACTGTTTTGCCGTTAAAAGGACTGTGTTCGTGACGGTTGACTCCTCGGATGAGAACCCGTTTGCCGTTGATGAGAAAATTGCAGCCTTTAACTTCAAAACGGCGGAACCCGACTCTTTTTGAGCGTACTTCAATGACTTTTTTATCATTGTCAAGCAGTTCAATGTGGAGATTGTAAAGATTGGGTGTTTCGGCGTTCCATTGTTTGATATCATTGAGTTCTGCATGGATTTTTGTCAGATAATTTGATTCACGGAAAGAGTGTGAAACTTCAGAAGTATTTTCAAAAACTTTTTCACCTTTACTATTCAGAAGAACGGCGCGGATAAAGTAATTTTGTTCCGGTCCCGGATTCATTATCCATTTTTCGCCGAGTGACAGATATGATGCCAAATCAAAACCGAGATGAGTTTGAATATCAAGCAGTCCGATATTTTTTTCGTAATCATAATCGCCGTTAACGAACAAATCTTCAATAAAAACTTTGTCAGTACTGTACAGATAAACACTGCGGTAAATGCCTGCCATCCACCATTGGTCCTGGTCTTCAATATAGCTGGAATCCGACCAGCGGACAACTTTGCAGACGAGAGAGTTTGAGCCGTTGAAGTTTATAAACGGAGTCAAGTCAAATTCAGAGGGCAGACGGCAGTCTTTGCCCATACCGGCAAATTGACCGTTGCAGTACACTTCAAGATAACTTTCCGCTGCGCCGATATGGATAATAATTCTGCGGCTCTGCCAATCGGCGGGGACGGTGAATTTTGTACGGTAAATGCCGGTTGGAGTGTCAGCAGGAACAAAGGGCGGATTATTGTCAAACGGCATTTGGCTGTTGGTATAAATCGGAAAGTCATCCAGACTGTGCAGTGTCCAGTTTGAGGGAACTGGCATATCCTGAAATTTTTCATCTTTGAAATCAGCTTTGAAAACAGACTGCGGCACATCTGCAGGGGCGCGGAACAGTTTGAATTTCCAGTCTCCGTCAAGTGTCATAAAGTAGGGGGATTTTTCATAATTGCAGAAGTTTTCTGAAGATATTTCGGCAAACGGAATTTCTGCTCCGTGCATCGGGATACGGTTTATTTCGGTTATTTCGGGAATTTCGTATAAATTTTTATCAAAGTTTGTCATGTTTTTATTCCTCTTATGATATTCAGAGGATAATTTAATGCAAAAATGATTTATTGCAAATAAATACTTGAAAAATGTATGAATTTTGCTATATTATACTAAATAAAGAAAGGGTATTTTATGAAAGCTGTAATTATGCAGGTGCCTTATCCGCAAAAAGGAGAGGCTTTGAAGTGTCTTGAATGGCAGATTGAAGAATTGAAGAAAATCGAAAAAAATTCTGTCGATTTGGTTATTTTTCCCGAAAACTCCAACTGCACAGGCTATATTGACCTTGAGGATATGAAAAATCTTATTCTCGGCGCAGGGCAGAATTTTGTTGATGAGATACGCAAAACTGTCAAACGCGCAAATTGTACCGTAATGAGCGGACTTATGACGATTGATGAAAAAGGCGTTATGCGCAATCAGCTCGTTGTTTTTACTCCCGAAGGTGAAGAATTTGCCCCTTATACCAAAGTTCATCTGGTTGAGCCTGAAATCGCCAAAGGCATTGTGGCAGGGCAGGGGGCAACAGTTTTTGAATACAAAGGTGTCCGCTACGGTGCGGCGATTTGTTTTGATTATTATTTCCCCGAACTTTTTGTCGATTATGCCAAACAGCGCATAGATGTTATGCTTATTGTCAGTCACCAGCGGCAGGAACGCCCCGAAATTCTGGACTTTGTCACCCGTGCAAGAGCCTTTGACTGCGGATGTACCCTCCTGCGCTGCGCTCCAGCAATGTACACTGAAGATGTCGGCGGTAAAAGTATGGCT
>JAZOSO010000005.1:0-8576 GCA_045657185.1 Victivallaceae bacterium
ATATCATACCGGTTATTAAAAACAGCATCAAATTTAGTCTGCGGTAAATCTTCTTTATTCCATTTTCCGGGATTGAAACAAAAAATGTCATCGCAAAAAGCGTAATTATCAAAAAGAGCGATGTTTCCTGATGTCCCGAAAACAGTTATACAACATGGGGCGTAATGATTACTTAATGCCCTTATATTGTCTATATTGACTAAAGCATCACCAATCATGTCCTGGGCAAAATATGCAATTTGATTCAATTTCACTTCAGGCAATGATAATAGTTCCGCTGCGGTCAAAACAGCTTGTTGTAAAGATATTTTACCGATACACATTTTTGCACATTCAGTTCGAGTACATTCATGTCCTGAACCTCCGCACGGAAGCATTAATAGTTTATGGCGTTCCGAATTATATTGAAACCAGTTATCTGCTCCTGAAGACCCGAAAAATGAAATAGATGGCGTATCAAAAGCAATCGCTAAATGCATCGGACCGGAATCGTTGCCGATAACTAATTCTGCGTGTGCTGCTGTATAAGCAAGTTCTGAAAGTGAAAGGGTATCAAAAAAAAGATAATTGGATTGTATAAGATTGTTTTTTAATGCCATATCTTGAGGCCCTATGACAAAAAGTGGTATATAACCTGAGTTTTCGATGAATTTTGCCAGTTGAAAATATTTATCAATAGGCCAATATTTGGTTAAAGTTGAAGTGCCCGGCAAAAGAAGTACATATTTATCCTCAGGAATGCCTTCAGGACATGTACAAAGATAATTATTTTCATTCAGTTTCGGAGGAGCTCCTTGAAAATCCGGATTGATAAGGCGGATGACTTCACTCATTTGTTCCGCCACAAACTGATATTTTTTCAATGTAATATTTTTCCAGTATTCAAGAGATACATATTTGGTAAAGATTTTATTGCAAATTTCTGAATTGCGTTCAATTTCCTCCATTCCATACGCTTCTTTGTATTTCATTTGCATTAACATTTTTGTCCAGCTATCATGATATCCATAGTTAAAAACAATATCAAATTCCTTATCCGAATTTTCTTTAAAAGAAACAGGTCCATGACTTTTACCATTAAGTTCAATGACTTGATCACAATTTTTGCTGTTGTTGTAAAGTTCTGCAATTAACGGAATAGCAAAAACAGTTATAGAACAAGGGGAATAAAGCCTCTTGATTTCTTCAAGTTGTCCCATTAACAAAATGGCGTCTCCTAATGGAATAAGAGGGAAAAATGCTATTTTTTTCATTTTAATTTCAAAAATTTTTTAAAGTTTTTTGCCATAATATTTTCATTTGCAACAGTTTGAAATGATTTCAAGACTTTTCTATAGTATGCTGTCAATTGCACATCGTAATAAGCTTGCATAACGGGTAAATCGGTTCCAAACATAACTCTGTCAGCCACACCGTTCTTTTCAAGTAATTCTATACGCTCCGGGGGCATAAACGCTGTATCCGTGAATAAATTAGGGCATTCCTTCATTGCATCAATTGTTTCCAGTCCAGGGCGGCAATGAGCGAAAATGACTCGCAGTTTATTATGCTTTTTTACGAACGGCAAATAATCTCCGGGATAACATCCTTTATCTTCGCCGATATGAAATTTTACGGGAATATCACGTTCTTCTAAAATAGAAAGAATATAATTCAGCTCTTTGGGGTGTACATTCCATGGCGTTTCAAGATGATGAAGTTTTACACCTTCATAAAGTCCGTAATCAAGAAATCCGAGTGTTTTGTCCGTTTCAAACATATGTCCGGACAACCAGCAAAAAGCATGCGCTCCTGCTCCGAATTCTTTTTTAGTTTCTCTGGCTTCATTATGAATACTTTCAATATCTGTTATGCCGAAATGAGCTGAACTTGAAGAAAAAATAAATTCATCAACACCACAGCGTTTCAGTATGGAAGAAACTCTTTTGGGGCTGTAATAAAATGGCTGTTCGTGAAACAAACGATTAAAATAACCTACATGAACATGAGCATCACAAATCATTTTTTTAAATTTCCATGTAATTGATCTACAAGTTCATGATTTACAGCAGCAACCCGGCAGAAATGTTCTGCAGGAGTAAAAATATCGCCGGTTTCATTGATGTTGCGGCACATACATACAGAACAGTAATCACGGTCAGGACATTGAGCGCATTTGGGAAAATCTTTTCCGCAGACATTTCGGAGTTTCAATGTTTCAGGAGAATTGTACCAGACATTTTTCAGAGAGTGTTTGTAACAATTGCCGAGAATATAACTGCCGAAAGCAGGACATGGATAATAATTTCCTTCTGCGTCAATACACATACTGTCAATGACTGCTCCGCAAACTTTATTCTGCATCCATTTTTCAGCAGACAGCATCTCGTTTTTCTTTGCAGGATTGAAATATTCGCTGTTCATAGGAACAGATTTAAAAATGATATCTTTAAGAAGCTCCCGTGTTTCAGAAATATCAAGACGACATGACAAGTTGCTGCAGTCTCCGTCCATTTTGCCCATAATGATAAAATCTGTTTGAGCAGACATTTTCAAACTGCGGGCATATTCAATAACTTCAAGATAGCCTTTAAAATTTTGCTTCATGGTCGGACAGGATATCCGGCATGGGATATGAGCTGCCCGAATTTTTTCAATAGCGTTTTTGGTAGCAAGCCATGAACCGGGACGTTTGGTAATACTGTCATGGATTTCAGGATTCATACTATATAGAGAGACTTGTACAGTAGATTCTGTTTCAACAAGAAGTTCAATTTGTTTATCATCACAAAGAGTGAGATTGGAAAGAATTCCAACTATCAGATCTTTTTCTCTTGCGTAACGGACAATTTTTTCAAAATCCGGGTGCAGCATACATTCTCCGCCGGAAAGCGTCAATTCAAGTCCTCCCATTTCACGGAATTCGTCAATAATTTCTTTTATTTTATCAAAAGGAAGAAAAAGTGGATTATATTCAGGAATGTAACAGTGAATGCATCTCTCAGTACAAGCCTGTGTGATATCCATTTGCAATCGAAAAATTGTGGGGTGCTCTTCAAAATATTTCCCAAGAATATTCTGCGGCAAAAAATCAGCTTCTTTTTGAGATATGATTTGTTTGTCTTCGAGGGTTTTCGGATCATCTGCATCATAACTGAAATACTCCTCTTGAGCATCAAGTTCTTCCTGATTATTACCGGAGAGAATTACTTTTTCAGCCAGCAGTGGAGTAATAAACTCTTCAAAGTCGGCAGAAATTTCAGCAGGATCAGCATCATTATAGACCCGGCAGATATTTTTTATGATTTCCTCTTTTTCCATAGGTTCACGAGTGATCCAGCGCATAAAGATTTCTGCGCCGTCAAATATCTCATCATACGAGGCAATACGACTAATAATGTAAGTAAAATCACCAAACTGGCGAACAAATGTATTTTTAGATAATTTAAGCAGCATAAAAGATTATTCTCCATATATTTTCTTTTTGATTTTTGCCCAAGAACATTTCACGGGAGCATGTTTTAATATATCTCCGGTAGCATTAAAATTATGAGCAGGACAAACTTTGCAGAAACGGCGGTTATTACAGGATACGCAGTCAGAAAAATCCTTATTTTTTAAATTTCTGAGAATATTCATTTTTTCTCCGTACCAAACTTCAGCAATACTATTTTTCCGGACATTGCCCAAAATAAGACCATGGGTTCCGTCGCAGGGATAATAGTTGCCCTGACTGTCAAGGCAAATACGGGCAATACCGATATCGCATACTTTGGCATCAGCTGCAGGATTTTCAGATGAGTACTGTTTATAAAAAATACCGGGATTTTTTGTCAGTAATTCCTCTAATTCAGTCGGAGACAGTGCATGTTCCATATTGCTGTCATCGTGGTCGCATTGGGGGAAAATGTCGGTATCAGGAACAAGGTGCATATTATGAGTACGGGTAAATTCAGCAAGAGCGGGAAAACTCGCTTTATTCTCTTTCAGCGCAGGCGCGGCAATGCGGATATGAACGCCATTTTCTTTGCATTTCAAAATGGCATCCATCGTGCGTTTCCAGCTGCCCGGCAGCTGAGTGATTGCATCATGTATTTCAGGCTCCATGCTATAAAGAGATACATTGATGAATTGCGGATCGATTTCTTTCAAAAGCTCAATACGTTTATCATCGCACAAAGTTAGATTGGAAAGGATAATGATATTGATATTTTCGGCTTTGCAAAAACGCAATATTTTATCAAAATCGGGGTGCATCATACATTCGCCGCCGGAAAGATGAACAGTCAATCCGCCCATTGATTTGTATTCAATCAATGCCTTTTTTAGTAATTCAAAATCGAGGAAACGATTTTTATATTCAGGTATATAACAATGCACGCACCTTTCGGTACAGGCACAGGTAAGGTCTATATGAAACTCACAGGGAATATGATTTTTTTCAAAAAAACTACCCAAAGGAGTAAAATCATCATCTTTTTCTTCGCCGTTAAAAACGGCTGCTTCAGAATTGTTTTCAAAAAAATCACACGATTGTTCTGCTTCAAATTTAATAAAATCCTCAGCAATAAGCAACTGAATAAATTCATTAAAATCCGGAGCAATCTCTTTCGGAGTAATTTCATAGACTGCCGCAATTTTTTCAATAATTTCTTCTTTCGGAGTCGGTTCAAAAGTTATGAAACGCAAAAAAATTTCTGCATCATGCATGATGATGCAGGCAGAATTGCGCTTGTGCCAAATTAGAGATTGGTCTTCAAGATGGCGAATGTAAGTATTAGAGGAAAAGTAAAGTTTCATATTATTTTTGATGTTAACCAAATTAAATTTGCAGTTGAAAAAAATATTGATTACTTACTGTTGTTGCATATACTAATGTAAATGTCTGTAAAAAATTTCATTTTTTCAGGATTAAGATGCGCTCTGTCTGCATTATATGTATTTATAATAGGAGTTGAAAAAGAATTCATAAATTCTGTTTCATCATCAAAAAACTTTTTAATTTCTTTATTAGATTGATACCATTGTCTTAAAGCAGGAATAATTTTTTCAAGATATATTCTGAAATCATTTTCATTCATATCATAAATATTCATTGTGATTTTACCTGGTTTTTATTATAGCTTATTATATATTTTTGAAAATAATAACCTTTCAGCAACTAACATAATAATTACTTGCTGAAAGGTACAGTCGTTTATTTCATCGGACCACACATGCAAGAGACGTTACTGCCGCAACAACTATTGCACATTGGAGTTTTTTCCGGGCATCCGGCGACGTAGGATTTTTTGGCGCTTGCTTTCGCAACCATCTGGGGTTTTTTGTAAGCCATAACAGACTCCTTTTTGAGGATTTTCTTAATTTGATTATTATTTCCGGCAGGACAAATGTGCATAATCGTTACTTATTTTAGATCACCACACATGCAAGAGACATTACTGCCGCTACAACTATTGTGTACTGGAGTTTTTTCCGGGCATCCGGCGACGTAGGATTTTTTTGCACTTGCTTTTGCAACCATCTGGGGTTTTTTGTAAGCCATAACAGGCTCCTTTCTGAGGATTTCCTCATTTTTTTTATTATTTCCGCCGAAGAAAACATTTTCTTCGAATTACGGCAATTTTACAGATATATATTATGCTATAATACCTTTTCTGATTTTGATAATTATTTCTCCTTTCTGTATTGGGCAGGTTATTTATGAAGACAACAAAAAAAGCGTTCCCCTTGCTGCACTCGCATCAGGGGCACGCCAATGCCCATAAACCCATGCAAAAAAGAGAACGCCCATAAAGCTATGGGCGTATCATCATGCACATAGGGTTTATTGACAAAAATTGGCGTTTTCTGATGCAATAACCTGCGTGACAATACGTCTTAAGTTATATAATTTTTTTCAAATTTAATGTCTTATAATGTCAGTTATTTCCTTTCTGAAATTTTTTTAAACCTCAAAAGATACAATAACTCACATTTAAAAAAAATCAACTTAAAACTCTCTTTTTTTTATGAATTTTATTTTTTCGGCATGCCCTGATGCAAGTGCAAAATAATAAAAAAACTCCTTTCTTTACCTTAATATCCGTAAAGAAAAGAGTTTTCTTGCACTGAATAATGGAAAAAGTGGAAAATTTATTGCCAATGAGGATATTTATTACATAAACGCTCAATAAGATAATTTTGTTTTTCCAATAATTCAAGGTCAACAGTACTGTTATTATTGCCGTAAAGAAATTTATTATAACGCAAGCGTTTTTCTATAACTAAAACAGCTGCTGCCAAACGGGTTTCTTCCGTCAATTTGTCATCCGGTTTATCAAGCAGTATTTGCAGTTCAGCTGAGGATGCTTCCGGTATCTTCCGGCAGAAATCCCGTAAGTCACTGTTGTATGCCGGATTCCATTTTTTATCTTTCAAAGCAGACTGCAATTTTGCATTTTTTTCAAATTTGCTTTCAGGATGTTGTAATTGCGGTTTTGTTTGTTTCGGCTCTTTTTTTAATTCAGTATTTTTGACAATATTTTTTCCGGTATCAGATTGATTTGATTTTACGATTGCAGATTTTATTTTGTCTGCTTTACTGGGATATTTTACAGGGTGTCTTACAGACGGATATGTTTTGTATGATAATTTTTTGACAAAAAATACAGAAAAAACAGTCACAATAATTGATATTATTGCAAAAAATATCAGAAAATACAACAGTATATTTTTAAATTTTTTCTTTGTTACGGTTTTGTCTTTTTTGTCTCTGTCAAATTCCAGAATTGCCTGCCATACATAAGAATTATTTTTATTTAATAATGCGGGAGGCAATGCCGGAAAATCCTCAGGTGAATTTCCTGTAAACGCACAATACAAAACTCTGCTGAATGCATAATAGTCATCTTGCGGTTCAGGATTTCTCTCTTTTTTCAATAATTCAGGGGACATAAAATCAGGAGTTCCGAGCAGAGAACTTCCCGCCGTATCTGCAACAAGTCCGATATCACCGAGAACATATCTTGAACCGATTTTTAAAATATTATCAGGTTTTATATCACGATGCACCAAGCCGTTTTTATGCAAAAATTGTATCCCGGCAAGAATATCATTTTTAAGAGAAATTATCTCTTCTGCTGATAATTTATTTCCGTTATTCAAGCGGTTTCCGAGAGTATCAGGAATATATTCATCATTTTTGCCGGACAGATTATTTGCTAATTCCATTGTATAATATAATGAATCATTAAAATAATCCACATGAAATATCTGAACTAAATTCGGATGTTTGCAGGAACGGTATTTTATTAATCCGCGCAGTTCGCGTTCCTGAATTTTTCCGCCGGGGTTGATGATTTTCAAAGCGGTTTCCGCTTCATTCAATGTATTCCTGGCAAAATAAACCTCGCCGTATGCACCTTTGCCGCAGCATTTTATAAGTTTGTAAGGACCGATGTTTTCAGAAATCATTTATATTGAACTCCGCCATTTCGTCTTCTGTAACTATCTCGTTAATAATATTTTTCATCATTTTCAAACCTCTGTTTTTAGCAAGATATATTCTTGCCGCAGAAACTTGCAATGCTTCCGCTGTCTCTGCAACAGAAACATGTTGTAAAACATGCATTTCAAAAATATTATAGTTGACAGGATTTAAACGTTCTTTCATTATTTTCAAGATATCATCTTTTATGATATTGTTCCAATGTTCACGAAGTACATTATCAAATAATTCATCAGGCATCGGGTCTTCAGCGGCGGCGGTCTCCAAAATGTCAGCAGAAACCATATTGGTAGTTCTTTTTCGTTTGATATCGATTATCAAACCGTTTATAATACGTCCGAAATAAGTACGGAATTTCGCCACCGCCGGGTCAAAAACAAAACTTTGCTGGCGTTGATAAAACCGTTTCATAACCTCTTGCAAAAGTTCTTCGCACTCATCATCAGTCAAACCTTTAAGAACTCCCAAATCAACTATAACATTACGGTAGCGTTCAAAAAATATTTGCCATGAATCATCGTTGCCGTCTTTCAGATTATCAATTAAAGTTTTTATTGTTGTCGGAAAACGCATAAATTACTCCTCTGTATCCATAATATATACCATTTAAATAATAAAATCAATGTTTTTGTATTAAAATTCGGTTTATTAACGGATTGTGACAGAAATACGCAGAAAAAAACACAGAAAGGCAGAGATATGAGTTTATGCCGCAAACCGCCGATGAGGCAAAAAACAGGTGTTTTCTGCCCTGTTACGGAAATTTCTCTCTCGATGATGTCATCATAAAACAAAAACGGATGTTCGTTGATTATCAACAACTTACATCCGTCAAAAAGGCAAAAAAATGGAGAAGGAAGTCAACTATATAAAAAACTATATTTTAAGCTCAAAAATACCTGAAAATTCCACTGTAGTCTCTCCACACTCTTTACTTATTACAATTTTTCTCTATTTTATAAATCCTCATGATTGCCTCTTTTATGGAATCTTTGAGCTGAATATATATGGCTATTGGTGAAATCAATCACAAAGACTCTCTCGTGATTGCATTGATTATACTGCAAAAAATCAAAAAGTCCAGCGGTGCAATAAAAAAATGAAAATA
>JAZOSO010000006.1:0-2842 GCA_045657185.1 Victivallaceae bacterium
CGATAAGATAACATCCCAGCCCTGCTCCGAGCAAGCTCAAGCCAACAGGAAGATTATTTAACGTTTGAGTACCGGCAACAACTAATCCGCTGCCTATAATCAAAAATATATTCTTGGTAACTTCCATACCTTTTTTGGCAAAAGCCTTATCTGCAAGAACATTATCCATCAGACGCCCGCCTCTTGTCGTAGCCTGATAATTGACATCTCCGAGATTATTGGGCATCATAATTGAAAAATCATTCCCCACAGAAATACTCATAGCATCAAAAAAATTTCTGCCGCTGATAATTGAGCGCACCTCTTCATATTCTCCGGTACGGATAACAGTAGGCGGCATGCCTGCCCAAACAACTAAAAATACATTTGCATCAGTCATTTTCAACTGTTCAAAACAATTGCCCGGCAACGGATTGCCATCTTCACCTTTCAACATTCCGCGACCGGCAAGAGCCTGATACATGGCGCGCTGATATTCCTGAGCTTCGTCGTGATTATTCATTTTCGAAGCGGCAAAATAACCAAGATAATGAAGCAAAGCGTAATCCTCAACCGCCTTATCCGAATTTGAGTCTGCGTCAGCCAAAAGTCCGTTCTTGACACAACGAAGCGCATCTTCATATTCCTGTTTCCGAATAAAAGACAGAGCCATCAAAGCATAAAAAGTTGCTCTTTCGTAAGAATCGCCTTTATAAACTTTATTTACTTCTCCGTGCCATATACTCTGAGCTTTTTCTTCAGATTTTTTATCAAAAAGAGTTTCAAAATCTGTATGAAGAGCGATCATTTGTTCATGAGCTTCATCAAATTTGCCCTCCATCAGTAAAACAGATAACTTTTCCATTTGATAAAGAGGACGACTTACAGTTCTTTCAGTTCCGATGTTATTAAGGACCTGCATTGCAGCATCATAATTACCATTGACAAATTTTGCATGAGCTATATCATTCTGCAATTCCATTGCAGTAAGTTCTGCTTCTGATTTCTCCACAAAATCGCCTTTAGGGGAACTGCAGCCGCTCATTAACAATACAAGTATGCCAATACCTGCAAAATATAAAATCCTGAACAGCATATCAATCTCCCAGAATCAGCTGATAGCTGAACGCTTCAACAGGGCAAACTGCCTGATAAGCAAAAGTTTCTCCACGGCCGATGACGATTTCACGGCGATTGGTGGAATAAGCAATCGGCGAACCGTTTTTGTTGCCGTTATAAAAATTACAAATAGTTTTAAGAGTGAGGCGTTCAGGGGCTTTTACATGCCAATTCGTCCAGCTTACAGGACCGCGGTTGCGGATACCGACTTCCACGACCAGCTGCCCTGCTGCATTTTTATAAGCTTTTTCATAAACAATTTCCACAAACTCACTGATAGAATAAGACCCGAAAAACGGTGAAAATCTGGCAGGACGGGTAAAAACAATACTTCCTTCACGGGACAAATCATCTGCTCTGTTTGCATTATAAACAGAATGACAACCACAAATAAACATACTGCAGATAAAAACAGCAACAAATAAAAAATATTTCATGATATTCTTCCTGTTAAATAAATTTATTTATAAACAACACTTGAATCCGTCATACGCTTTACTTCATATTCATCTTCAAATACAATTTCTGCACTTTCCGGGTCAGTAAGCTGAACACTGATATGCAGATAATCAGTACCTACACCGTTACGACGCTGGTGCATACCTGAAATTTCACCTGAAATAATAAAATTGGCAGCACCGCTGTTATCAGAAATCTTACGGTCAATCATAATCATTTTTTCAAAAACTGCAGCTTTTGTTTTTACATCAACCAGCATAATATTGAGTCTTTTATTGACATTGGGATTGGCGCGCATGGCAGGATCATTCAAAATATTTTTCAAATGAGCTTCATAAACAGTAACATTGCTTACCCCCGGGACAACCGTAGTACTTCTCACATTTTTTGAATGCTTGACAGTTGTAACTTGAGTACCGCTTGCTCCTTGTCCGGAAGTTGTGATATACATTGATTGACCAGCTTTTACTCTGGCATCAACAACTTCAATATAATTTGCCAAATTGATTATCCCCTCAGTTTTCATTGTTTCGGGGATAAATTGACCGGTAAGATAATAATCAGCACCTTCAATAACTCCGGGCATCAGGAATTGAATATTACCTCCGGAAGCATTCACAATTTCTGAACGAAGCATAGCTGTAAAACTGTCAGCATTCATGTTTACCAGATTAGTATTGAGAACCGGGATAACAGCAACCTTGATCGGATTGCCCTTACGTACAACAGGAGATTTTGCAAGGTCCGCGGCAACTTTTTCAAGATTTTTCTGAATTTGAGCTGACTGCCGGTCTTTCAAAACGGCAGTGCGGCTTGCCTGAACTTTTTCGTTGTTACTGAGGAAACGAACCTTATTTCTTCCGTAACGACTGAGTTCCGCACGCAGCTTTTTCATAAAAAGATTACGATCAATAAAAAAACGACTGCTGTTTTTAAAATCAGCAACTTTTATTTTAACAATTCCTTCGGATTCTGCAATTTCCGGTACAGCCAAAATTCGGGGTCCCATCTGAGAAGCCACACTGCGTATATCTGCACTGGATATACCTCCCTGAAGCGGATCTGAATCAGGAGATATCTGATTTGAATTGGTAACATGCGGATGCACACAACCTCCGCCGAACAGCACAGCAGCCCCGCAAAAAACAACAGCCGCTCCGCAAGTAAATGTTTTTTTCATAAATAACCCTTTCTTGTTAAAATAACATTTCAAATAAATTACAACAAAAAAATAATATTTCAAGTATTTTTTTATCATGTAACGGAAAAAAAGCAAAAAAACTGC
>JAZOSO010000007.1:0-4483 GCA_045657185.1 Victivallaceae bacterium
AGTTTACGGAATACGCCGTTCTGCTGACGGTTATCTGCATTTGAAAACAATCAACAAACCTTCAAATTTCGTTGTATTTACCGACTCTGTCAATGCTACAGCCGGTAACAATTTCAATAAACAATGGACCGCAACTCAAGGCCGTGATGAAGCAGGAAATCGTCTCGGCGGCAATGGTTTGCGAGTTCACGCAAGACATGACAAAAAAGCAAATGTTGCATTTGCCGACGGACATGTCGGAAGTCACAATCAGAAATATTTGCAGGATGCAACTTATGACGGCTGGCTTGATCGTTTCTGCATACAGGTTCAGGTCGGACCGCTGGAATAAAACTCTATCAATCAGGAAATATAAAATATGAAAAAATTCACTTTTGTACTTTTTGCGCTTACTGCAATTATGACACTCGGCGCATTTGAAATCGTAATTCCGGATAATGCCGGTAAACTCGTCTTCCCCCCTAATGACACTTACCAATATCCGGCAGAATTTCTCCAGCGGCACATTCGCAAAGCGACCGGAAAAAAACTCCCCATCGTTAAGGAATCCGCAGCATCAAAAGATAAACGCAAAATATTTATCGGCAATACCAAAGCCGCACAGAAATTCAACTTCAAATGCAAACCCGAAGAATTGATTTTACAGCCCGACGGAAACAACCTCATAATCACAGGTGAAATCACTCCTGACGGTATTGACCGCGGTACTCTTTTCGGAGTATATGAATATCTGGAACGCGAATTCGGCATCCGCTTTCTCTATGCCGACAATCCCCGCTGGAGCAAATACGGCCCCGGCACAGTAATCCCCAAGAAATCCGATATAACATTCCCGAAAAACGTTATCCGCTCAGCTCCCACCTTTCAACAGCGTGAGGGCGGTGTCGGTTATTACAATCAGAAAATCCCCATTCAGAAACTCTGGCACCCCGTATTGCGTTTCGGCTCCTCCCTGCCCCGCATAAACGCCAACCATACGCAGATTTACTGGTATGAACTTTACGGCAAAACTCATCCCGAATATTTTGCCAAACGCACCGACGGCAAGACCTATCTCAATCACAAACACATTTACCGCAACTATATCTGTTTGTCCAGTGATGCTGTTCTTGACCGCATGATGCAGAATATCGCAGATTGCGACGCCGGCAAAGAAGGTGCAAACAGAACTTTCGGCGTACGCCCGCCCAAAAACAATTATGTTTATTTTGCATGCAATGACGGTATGGTGACACGCACGACATGCCATTGTGAAAAATGCGCCGCCATGCTTGAACCCAAACGAAACTATGAAGCGCAAGGCACTGAACTTTTCTTCAGCTATGCCACAAAATACGCCAACAGAATCAAGGAAAAATATCCGAACCGCAAACTCGCAGTTCTCGCATACAGCCATTATATCGCGCCGCCGAAAAAATCCGTTATTCCTGACAATATGGAAGTTACTTATGTCGGCCCGCAAATCCATTACTCAAGCAACCCCAAAATCTACAATCTGCATTCAAACTATCTTAAACAATGGCACAAACTTCTTAACAATGACCGTTCAAGAATGACTTTGTGGTTCAATATCGTAAGTCCGCAGGTGTATCTGTCCAACAGTCCTTTCATGTATCATCATATTTTCCAGAAATATATGAAAGAACATCAGCATATCATTTCAGGAGCATTTATCAACGGTCTCTGTCCGTATCTGCGCCGCCTCGGCGACAGAGGTTTTTACGGCACTATCCATACAATTCCGATGATGTATCTCCAAAGCCGCATTATGTGGGATGTCAATGTTGATGTTGATGCTCTGCTCAAAGATTTCTGCGACAAATCATACGGCAAAGGCGGCAAAGCCATGCTTGAATTTTACAAAATCATCACTGATTGCTGGGAGGGAAAATATCAGGACAATGAATCTATGCCGCAATTTGATTATATCCACCAGATACGCTACCCGCAAAATGTCATTGAAAAAATGAAATCACTTCTCAACGAAGCCGCAAAAGCCGCCAAAGGCGATAAGGAATCATACAACCGCATTGTCTATCTCAGAGACAAAGTTTATTCCAGATTTTTCAAAGAATCTGCGGAATTTCACCGTCTTGACCGTCTCCGCCGCGTTTATGAATGTTTCCCTGTCCCCCAAGCTCCCGTAATTGACGGCAAAGATGATGATATTCAGTGGCAGAATACCTATCCTCTGACACTTACCCAATTCCAGCGCGGCGAAAAAACTTCACGGAAAAGCCAGATAAAACTTATCTATCACAAAGACAAACTATACTTCCTTGCCGAATTTTTCAAACCGAATGACAAAGACGAACTGCGCATCCAGTCAGCCCTCAAATTTGACCAGCTGAAAGGAATGTATGCTGCCAATATTGACCGCTACTGGCGTTCACTTACGGAACTTCGCATTGATAAAAACGGCAAAATGACACGCTTCGGCAACTTCCCGTCATGCGAATTCAAAATCTCCGAAAAAGACGGCAAACGCATTATTGAAGGTGCAATCCCATACAAAAATCTTGTTACCGGTGCGCCGTATATGCCGTCAATGCGTCTGCAATTCATCCGCTATGCCGATATCTGGAACGATTACGATACTGCCGCTCCGACTCAGGCGGGCATCTCGGATTATCCGACCTGGCGTTTCCTTATCGTTGACCTTATGCCGGAAACAAAAACAGTCCGCGACGGTTTGGAGTAAAAATTATGATAAAACATATTCTTGTTGATATTGACGGAACTCTGACTTCCGTCAATATCAAACACGGTCTTGAAAAATCTCTGGCAGAACACTTTTACGACCTGCTCGGCAGCCGTCCTGAAATTCCATGCGACATCTGCATTTCCAAAATTCTGCCTCAATACGGAATAAAAATTGAAGACTACACAAAGTCAGTTCTTGCTGATATGTCAAAACATACTTTTGTCCGTCCCGATGCGGAAAGATTTCTGCGATACTGTATTGACAGCGGCAAAAATCTTTATACAGCAACTACCAATTCAAAATATATTTCTCTTCTGAAACTTTCATCGGGCGGATTTGAGGAAAAGGATTTTACCGGATTTTTCGGCGGTGACACTTTCAATGACCCTATGGGTAAATTCTCTCCTGATTTCTACCCCTGCATCCTCAAAGCTCTCAATTCTGACGGCTCCGATGTCATGATGATAGGCGATGAATGGAACCACGATTCAGAACCCGCAAAAAAAGCAGGCATAAAATATACTGTCCATATTGACATTGATGCAAAAGAGGATTATATTGAAAAGGACGGAACTTTTTTTGTAAATTCTCTGGACTTTGTAAAGGATATTATCGAAAATGCCTGATTCATACACTCACAGGACAGTTACTGCACATGCTGCAAGACTGGCATTGTTTGCCGATGCGGAAAATCTGATCGAAACTTACTGTCTTTATCCCGATTTATATTACGGCAAGGACAAAAATGCAATCGAACCGTATCTTTTCATGGACGGAGATGTCGGATTTCACGATATCCCCGCAAGCTCAATAACAGAGCTTTATCAATTTTGGATTCCCGATGAAAACGGTCAGCTTCACCGCGGACGCAAATACAGCAATGCAAGTTACCTTTTTTGTGAAAAGTGTTTCAGCTTTTATTTTGAAAATATACAAAAAGCCATTGATGACAAACGCTTTGACGATGTAAGAAAATTCACCGGATGCCTTATTCACCACATGCAGGACGCAACTTTCGGACTTCATGCGCTTGAGGGGGCGGCGGGAGCAGATGTTTACACCTTGAATAAACTTTCCGGCGTTGACTTCATGTCGTATTTTTTTGATTTGAAGCTCAAAGATGAATGGCAGAATGAAGTTATAATCCCGCAATACCTCGGCGATACTCCTGCTGAAGCAGCAATGATGCTCTGTACAGAGTATATCAAACATAATAAAAAATCATGCAATGCGCTTTTTGCCATCGCCGCCAACCGCATTTCAAAAAATGCCCCCTCAATCCTTGACAATGAAACACTGAACATGTACAAAAGTTCAGTTGATATAACTGCCATGATTCTTTTTACAGTAAGTTCATGGACAAACAAAACAAACTTCAACCGTCAGTTGTCATATTTGCACCTGTCAGATATCGCCCCCTACGAAGCTCCGCTCGGCGGAACAGGCAATTACCGTATAAAAATGCTGCAAATAAATGATACTGAACTTGAATTCGGCGTTCATTTTGAACAGAATATCATTTATCATATTGCAAATGACACCTTCACGGATTTTACGGCTGAAATATTTGCCGCAAATACCAATGAAGTCAATATAAACATCATAAATAATAATGAAATAATTGACAGCTTCACGCTGCAAAATAATGAAACAAAAACAATAAAAATCAACAATCCCTGCGGCGTTTTCGGACTCAGAACCAATACAGCCAATCCTGCAGGTGCATTATTTATAAGAAACGGTAAATTCAAACGAAAGGATTAAAATATGAAAAAAATC
>JAZOSO010000008.1:0-39072 GCA_045657185.1 Victivallaceae bacterium
AGGTTTGAAAAAAGATGAGGGGGTTCCGCCGTCGCCGAAGGCTATGGCGGGACAAGGCAGGGGGAGAAGAAAAGAACCATATAAAAAGGCGGGTGGAACGCCAAAAGGTTTTTTCTTCTCCCCCTGTCTTGTCCCGCCATAGCCTTCGGCGACGGCGGAACCCCCTCATCTTTTTTCAAACCTTTGGCTCTGTACTAAACGTAGACTGATTTTTTATTGCAAGGGGGCTAACGCCACCCCCTTGCATCCCCGGCGGGGGATATCCATCCCCATTTTGTGACGCTGGCGCGTGAATGTCAGCGGCTGGGTGGGGTCAAGCTATTTTTCGGCGGAATGTTCGATTGCTCCTTCCCTTTTTTTAGGGAATGAGCAATCAAATCTTCCGCCGGATTAGCCACAATTGGGGTATTGCCGTTCATTGCTATCGCAATTCACTATACCCCAAACCCCTTTTATTTACAGATATCAGTCAATGTTTAGTACACAGCGTATTATTTTTTATATGAGCTGTGTATTGAACCTGAAAATGTTCAGTATACAGCTTGATTTTGATTAGGTTTGATTGAAATTGGAAAGTTTTATGAAAAAATATACTCCTGAAGATTTGGCGGCAGTGCCGTTGTACCCGCATGAAAAAATGACTTTTATTGATGAGTTGAAGTCCCCTCTCAAATGGCAGTTTCAAAAAGGTTGTATGATTGAGGGCGATGTCAGATTTGAACAGGGGATTGCTTTTGAAAACAGCTTCTCTCTGCCTTTCCCTGATACTGCTTTGAGCTATGTCAGGAAAATCATTGACGCTAAAAATATTCCCTGCAATCCTGAATATACAGTAAAACTTAAATGTGATATGTCATTGACTGCATTTGAGGAGTTTGTAATCAATATAAATGCGAATGAAACTGTTATTGCTTCAGGTTCGACAGAGGGGATGCGCCGTGCGCTTTATTGTTTTGCTGAACTTTTGCGAGAGACGGAGGGAGCAACATTATGTTCCGCTTCAATACATAGAAAGTCATGGACGAAACGGCGTATTTCCCGTTGTTTTTTCTCTCCGACTTACCGTGCCCCGTTTTTCATAGATGAATTGAACAACGATATAGATTATTATCCTGAAAATTATCTTGAACGCCTTGCTGCTGACGGAGTTAACGGACTTTGGATGTCAATTTATTTTCGGGATTTGCCGTCAGATTATTTTCCCGGACGCGGCAAAGATGCTCCGAAGCGGTTTGAGAAATTGCGTAAGGTTGTCAAACGGTGTGCTGATTACGGAATTAAAATATATCTTTACTGTTCCGAACCGAAAAGTTTCGGCAGCAGTTCTTTTGCAATTCCGCACAGCGACGCTTGTGAACATCCCGAAGTGATCGGCGGTCACGGATTGAGTGAACAATCAAACTATTTCTGCATGTCTTCAGATACTGCTAAAAAATATCTCCGTGACAGTGCATTTCAGATATTTCAAGCTGTTCCCGAACTCGGCGGCTTGCTCAATATTATTTTCGGAGAGGATAACGGCAGTTGCGTGCATACACTGGTTTATGACCGCTTGCGCCGTCATCTCTGTACGAATTGCAAAGACCGTCTTGCAGGTGAAATTTTTGCTGAAAGTACCAATGCTTTGTATGAGGGAATGATTGCCGCAAATCCGGATGCAGAACTTATTTCATGGTTTTACGCTCCCGGCATCCGTGATAATAATCCTTTGGCGCAGGAGCTGAAAAAAGCAGTTGACCTTTTTCCTGACAACAGTACACTTATGTTCAATTTTGAATCAGGCGGCGTTTCTGAACAGTTCGGAAAAGGGCGTAATGTATTTGATTACAGTCTGTCTTATATCGGACCTTCCGAACTTTTCCGTTACAGTGCGCAAAAAGCAGCAAAGAAAGGGGCTAAATTGCAGGTTTGCTGTTCGCATGAAGATGCTTCCGTGCCGTTTATTCCGGTGCCGTCAAATCTGTACAGAAAATATAAAGTATTGCATGAACTTAATGTGGAAACTGTTCTGCAATGCTGGTACTTCGGCAATTATCCGGGCTTGATGAACCGCAGTGCGGGGGCGTTGGGAGCTTGTGATTTTAATATTTCCGAGGAAGAATTTCTCATGCAGATTGCCCGTGCGGATTACGGCAGATATGCGGCACAAGCAGTCAGAGCGTGGCAGCTTTTCAGCGAAAGTTACCGTAATTTTCCGGCAAATATTGCGTTTGCATGGTACGGACCTTTGCACAATTCAATCGTCTGGCCTCTGCATCTGTTCCCGGTTGACCGTCCGATTGCTCCGAGCTGGATATTGAAACAGTTTCCCGAAGTTTCAGGTGACCGCATCGGCGAATGTCTGATTTTTCAGCACACTCTCGGCGAAGCGTTGAAACTTGTTGAAAAAATGCACGAACTCTGGCAGAAAGGTTTGCAGGAGTATCTGCCGCTCAGGGAAATATTCAAAGATGTCAGTGACCGCGTCCGTGATATTGACCTTGCGGAGGCAATCGGTATTCAAATTGAAAGTACGCTTGATTTGCTCAGATTTTATTATCTCCGTGAAGATATGCTTTATTGCAGAAATGACCGGTTGCAGGAGATGTATGATATTGTTCAAAATGAGATATCTTTGAGCCGCCGCATGATTGAATTGTGTCAGAATGACCCGCGGCTGGGCTATCACTCTGAAGCAGAAAATTATCTGTTTTATCCTGAAAAACTTGACATGCGCATTAAACTTCTGGAACAGCTTGAAGATGATTTCAAAAAATTTGATATCAATGCAAAGTGGATTGATTTTTATACAGGAACAAAAATTGACTCTGACAGTCATTCTGCGCAGGATGAGTCGTGGCATAAGCTATGCGGCTGTGAAACAGCTTATCGTCTGTTTCAGCGGCACGATAATCTTGTTTTTGAGCTGAAAGGACATCTCGGCAATGCGGCAACGCTTGAGATAGAGCCGTGTCGTATGTGGGTTCCGATGCTGCTTGAAGTTGATCCGGACGGAGCTGCATTTATGCTTGGCATACTTCACAGGGAGGAACCGGCGGTAAAATTGGCAGATACTGATGCAGACGGTCTTTTGCATGCAGAGATACCGCTTGCGATATTTGACGGATTCCGCCGTGACGCTTTTCCCATGCGTTTTGCAGTAAAATGCGGTAAAAATTTCCAGAAAAGCGATGTTTCCGAATGGCCAGCCAGACTTCTGCACGGTACTTTCAATCCTGAAAATACCACATGGCTTTGCGGTATCAAGTGATATTTCCTGCAAGCGCATTTTTTGTTTGAGCTTGCGGGAGTATTTTATAAGAAAGTGATTTGCAAAAATCTGTTTTCGGGTGTATATTATAGCATGGCTAAAATCAGGTACAATTATGATGATAACTCAGGTGTGAGTTACGCAAGTAAAAAAGCCCGCAGGTCCTACTGGTGGATTTGCTGGCTCGTTGTTCTTTTCTTTGCCGCCTGGGGAATTTATGCTCTCTGTTTCGGCAATAAGGATGAGAAAAAAATTGTTGATGCTCCCGTAAAAGAGCCGCTCAAAACAGTTGTGCAAACTCAAAAAACTCCGGCAGAAAAAAGTCAGAAAAAAGTACAAAAGACTTCTGATGTTCC
Organism: Victivallaceae bacterium; assembly: GCA_045657185.1. Lineage (GTDB taxonomy): Bacteria > Verrucomicrobiota > Lentisphaeria > Victivallales > Victivallaceae > RGIG5270. The sequence continues at coordinate 3,607 of JAZOSO010000008.1, forward strand.
GAAAAAAGCTGCTGTTCCTGTCAAAGTTGACGGAAGTTTGCAGCCTGATGCTCAAAATTACCCCCTCGGTGCAGTGACTCTGGATAATGTTCCTCAACTTAAGAATGTTGAAAATAACAAACTTTTTGCCAAAACACTGGCAGATACAGATTATCAGACCGCTAAAGCCTTGCTGCTTAAAGAGTTGGCTGAATGTAAAAATAAAAGTTCTCTCTATTTCCGCACCCTCGGTAAATATTTGCGTGCGCTGAACCTCAAAATTCTTTTTGACGGCGTTCCGGGCGGAAAAAATCAGAATTACGTTATCAAAAGCGGCGACAGCCTTATCCGTATTGCAGTTAAACACAATCTTCCTGTCAGCGCGATAGTCAAAGCCAATAAACTTAAATCTGCGACTATTTTTCCCGGACAACGGTTGAAAATTTATTGCGGAGCATGGCGCATTGAAGTAAGCAAACTTGCCAAATTGCTCTATGTTTACGACGGAAACGACCTTTTTGCCATTTATGATATCGGTATCGGCAAAGAGGGGCGCACCCCTGTCGGAGATTTTATCCTTACGGACAAAATTGAACATCCCGCCTGGTATGCTCCTGACGGCAGAATTGTTCCCTACGGGGAAAAGGAAAATGTTCTCGGTACTCATTGGCTGAAAATTGAACCTGCCGGCAATACCGATACTGCTTTTATAGGTTACGGTATTCACGGAACATGGGATGAAGGAAGTATAACCAAAAGTTTGAGTAACGGCTGCATCCGTATGACAAATGACGAAGTTGCCGAACTTTTTACATATATACCGCGTAAAACTGCGGTTAAAATCTATTGACAAAAGGATTTATTATGGCTGAGATATATTTGGATTTTGAGAAACCAATTATTGAGTTGAACAAGAAACTTGCCGAACTCGAAAAACTCGGCATTGACCACGAAATTGATGTGCAGAAAGAGATTGACGCTCTGCAGAAAAAAATTGCTGATACCATGCACGAGATTTATGATTCTCTCACTCCGTGGCAGAAAGTTCAGCTCGCCCGCCATCCTGAACGTCCTTATGCCATGGATTATATTGAACGCATTTTCAACAGTTTTATTGAACTGCACGGCGACCGCCGCTTCAGAGATGACAAAGCCGTTATCGGCGGTTTTGCCCGCTTGAAAAATATGCCTGTCATGCTTATCGGAACTCAAAAGGGCAGAGACATGAAGTCAAATGTTTTCCGTAATTTCGGCTGGCCTCATCCCGAAGGCTACCGCAAAGCCATCCGTTTGATGAAGATTGCAGAGAAAGCAAATGTACCGATTGTTACCTTTATTGATACTCCCGGAGCTTTCCCCGGTATCGCCTCAGAGGAACGCCACGTCGGAGAAGCTATTGCTGCCAATATGCGTGATATGTTTTCTCTGACTGTTCCTGTTATTGCTATTGTTATCGGTGAAGGCGGCTCCGGCGGTGCTATCGGTATCGGCGTCGGCAACCGTATTCTTATTATGGAAAATGCCTATTACTCAGTCATTACCCCTGAGGGGTGTGCCGCAATTTTGTGGAAAGACCGTAAATATGCGCCTCAGGCGGCTGATGCTTTGAAACTCACAGCAGATAAACTTCTTGAATTCGGTATCGCTGATGAAATTATCCCTGAACCTCGCGGCGGCGCACAAAAAGATCATGCAGCAGCCGCTGAAATGCTTCGTGAAGTCCTTGAACGCCATTTGAAAGAGTTGTCAGCAATGTCAGGTCAGCAGTTGAAAGACCAGCGTTATGACAAATTCCGCGCCATGGGCAGAGTTGAAGAAATGGCTGTTGACGCCGCCGTCGCTGAAGAGAATGTTTAACCCTGTTTTGTATTTGAAATATGTCTGAAATTATTGTACGCAAAGCTGAACTGCAAGATGTTCAGAGAATTTGTGAATTGTTGAAAATTTATTCTGAACAGCATATTGTGCTTGCCAGAGATGAAGCAGATGTGACTTTTTATCTTAAAAATTTCACTGTCTGTGAAATTGACGGTATTGTTCAGGGATGTTCCGCATTGAGAGATTTCGGAAATAATCTTTATGAAGTCCGTTCTCTCGTTGTTGCTCCTGACATGAAGGGCAGGGGTATCGGCAGAAAGATGATTGAATATCAGTTGAGCGTTTTTGCAAATACTGATACGGTAATACGGATTTTTGCCCTTACATATCAGGTCGATTTTTTCCGAAAAATGGGATTTGATATTGTGGAAAAAGAACTCTTCCCAGAAAAAATATGGAGCGATTGTGTCAAGTGCGCCAAGCGTGAAAAATGTGACGAAATCGCCGTACTTTATGAGATACAACCCAAATAATATAACCAAACAAGGAGAATTTTATTATGGCACGCAAAGTCGTTATCGCAGGCAACTGGAAAATGAACAAAACTGCTTCCGAAGGCAAAGCTCTCGTTGAAGCTCTTAAAGAAACTACCAAAGGCATCTGCCCCAACTGCGCAGATATTATCGTCTGCCCCCCCTTTACCACTCTTGTCAGCGTTATTGAAGCCGCTAAAGGCTCAAATATCAAAGTCGGCGCACAGAACATTCACTGGGCTGACAACGGCGCATTCACCGGTGAAATCGCCGGCAATATGCTCAAAGAACTCGGTGTTGAATATGTCATTATCGGTCACAGCGAACGCCGTCAGTATTTCGGCGAAACTGACGAAACCGTCAATCTTCGTCTCAAAGCCGCTCTCAAAAATGACCTCAAACCCATCGTCTGTATCGGTGAACTTCTCGAAGAACGCGAATCAGGCGCAACCGAAAAAGTTCTTTTCACTCAGCTTGACGGAGGTTTGAAAGACATTTCCGCAGCAGATATGGAAAAAATTATCCTCGCTTATGAACCTGTCTGGGCAATCGGTACCGGCAAAACTGCTACTCCCGATATCGCTGAAGAAACTCACAAATACATCCGCTCTTTCCTCGCTGATAAATACGGCAAAGAAGTCGCTGACAAAATCGTTATCCAGTACGGCGGCAGCATGAAAGCCGAAAACGCTGAAGCTCTCGTCGGTCAGGCAGACATTGACGGCGGTCTTATCGGCGGCGCAGCTCTCAAAGCTGACAGCTTCACTGCTCTTATCGAAAACGCTATCGCCGGTGCAAAAAACAAATAATTTTTGCCGAAAGGTGATATTTAACAGGAGAAAGAGAAAAACTTCCCTTTCTCCTGAAAACAGCTGTTTCTCATATATTTGAAACAGAACCGTAAAAAAAAAGACGCCTCCTTCCGGAAGCGTCTCTTTTTTTTCTCTCAATAAAGATTAGAGAGAGATAGCATTGCAGGGGCATTCGCCGACGCAAGCACCGCATTCAATGCATTCATCGCTGATAACGGCAAGACCGTTTTCCATAGTGATAGCATTGACGGGGCAAGCTCCGACGCAAGATTCGCAGCCGCCGCAAACAGAAGCATCAACTTTTGCAGCCATTTTAACTTCTCCTGTTGTAGGGTTTTTGAACTTTGATTTTATGATTTCGTAAAGAAATCTCCTATACTATAACATTGATTTTGAAAAAAGCAAGTATTTTTTTTAATTTACTTGAATATCAAAGCGGCATCGGAGTATAGACCTCCTGTTTTTTACTTTGCGGAATATCTTGCCGGATATTTTGCGGTATTGTCTGCATTAAGTTAAATAATGGCTGATATTCCGCAACATTGAATATGTTAAAATTGGATTTTGCACTGACCAGACAACCGTCGGGAGTTGCCCGGCAGATGCTGCCGCACTGAAATTTGCAAGAAGTTATCTGTTTGTCAATAATATTCGGATTGAAGTTGCAGACCATGAAAGAACTGCCTTCAATATTGTTCAGAAAACCGAATATTGCAGGATTGACAGAACTGAGTTTTGCTTTTTTGCCTGAGATATTGAGTATATCGGCAATATCGTTGCTGCCGCCGTAAATAAATACCTGATTTGCAGCAAAATATAAATTTACAGCACTGCCGAAATCACTTGCCGCTACGGGCATTGACCAGTGCATAGTGCCATCTTTGTATTGTTTTAATGTAGGACCGAAGTATCTTACTGCCAGCTGTTTGAGCAGATTGCTGTTGTCGGGGATGGCAATGGCAAAATTCATTTGTCCGGCTTTCGTTCCGCGGCAGACAATGCTGAAAAATTCACCGCTGATATTGGCGGCAAGATTTTGCAATTTTACACCGAGCATCTGTTCTGCCATCAGTGAATGGTTTTTCAAAAGTTCCTTATCGGGGAAGGTTTTTTCCATTGTCTGATAAAAATTATTCCAATCCAAATATATTCCGGCAGCAAAAATTGTTTCGGCAGGGAGATTTTTGCCGTAACGGAACCTGAAATTTTTTCTGTGTTGCAAAAAATTTAATATGCCCGATGTTTCAGGGGCCAGGGTAATGGCAAATTTATTGCTGTACAGCGTCGGCGACAGTTTGACAGTGCTGCTGCCGACGGCTTGCAAATCATTGAAATTCAATGTTTTGAGTACAGATAACAGGTTCTTTATCACCATCTGATGTGACGGGTCTTCAAGCGTTGTATTTTCGCATAATTTTATCAGGAAATGCAGTTGTCCATTCAGATTTTCAAGGTTCTGATATTGGAAATGAATACCTCCTGTTTCCAGATATTTTGCAGTACGGTTGAAGAGTTCTTTTTGAGAGTTTGCAAAAACTGAACTGCAAATAAGAACGGCACATACAACAGATGTGATTTTTTTTATCATATTTCGCTTAACCTTTTCTGCCAGAAGGCGATTTGTTTTTTGACTTCATTGAAACCGGTTCCGCCGGTGACTTCGCGTTTGCCGACGCTGGATTTTGCATCAAACAGAGTCAGGAAATCTGCATTTGCTTCGGGAATGGTGATTTGCATTTCTTCAAGAGTACATTCGTTGAGCTGTTTATTGTTATCTTTGCAATATTTGACAAATGCGCCGACTCTGTGGTGAGCTGTGCGGAAAGGAACTCCGAGTTTGACCAATTCTTCGGCAACGTCAGTAGCCATCAAAGCAGGGTCGGAGGCGGCTTTTGCCATATTTTCTTTTTTGAGTTCCATACTTGCGAGCATGGGCGGATAGACACGGAGAATTTTCTTGGCAGTATCAAGTGCGTCAAAAATCTGCTCCTTATCTTCCTGCAAGTCGCGGTTGTAGGTCAGAGGCAGACCTTTGCACATAGTGAGCATAGCCATCAAATCGCCGTAAATACGGGCGGTTTTGCCTCTGGTAAGTTCGGCGACATCGGGATTTTTCTTTTGCGGCATGAGACTTGAACCGGTGCAGAATGCATCGCCAAGTTCCACAAAATCAAACTCTTGTGAACACCACAAAATCAAATCTTCACTCAGACGGGAGGTGTGCATGGCAAAAATTGCCAGAGCACTCAGAAGTTCAATCGCAAAGTCACGGTCGGCTACTGCATCCATACTGTTGCGGCTGACGCGTGAGAAATTGAGCAGTTCGCAGACTTTTTCACGCTGAATGGGCAGAGTTGTGCCGGCGATTGCACCTGAACCGAGGACGAGGATATTGATACGTTTTGCGCAATCTGCCAGACGCTCTGCATCACGGTCAAGCATTTCTGTATATGCCAGCAAATGGTGTGCGAAAAGAACGGGTTGTGCGTGCTGCAAATGGGTAAAACCGGGCATGATTGCTTCGGGATTTTCTGCGGCTTTGGCGACGAGAGATTTCTGAAATTCGCGGATCATTTCTATAAGCAGTGCTATTTCATCACGCAGATAGAGGCGGATATCCAATGCGACCTGGTCGTTACGGCTGCGTGCGGAGTGGACTCTTGCACCTTCGTCGCCGAGTTTGGCGATAAGTGCGCTTTCGATATTCATGTGGATATCTTCCAGCTCTGTTTTGAATTCAAATTCGCCGTTTTCGATACGGGCAAGAATGTTGTCGAGTTCTGCACAAATCATTTCTGCGGTTTTGACTGGAATGATGTTTGCACTGCCGAGCATGGCAGCGTGAGCTTTGCTGCCCTGAATGTCGTATTTGTACAAGCGTTTATCAAACGAAATAGACTCTGAATAGTCTGCCACATCTTTGGAAGTATTTTCACTGAATCTTCCGCCCCACATTGCCATAATATGTTCTCCTTATTTTTTTGAGGTTCTTGTTATCTCTATAAAATTACTCCTTTTTTCGGGAATTTCAATTTTTTTTTGAAAAAATACGGTTTTTTATTTGTAAAAATCAAAAATGGGGTTATTTTTTAAGTCTTTACAAGATAAAAATTTTTTGTCGGGCCGTTGTTTCTTTTTAAGGCTTCTCTTGAAACTGCGGCTTTTCACCGTCGGGAAAACCCCGAATACATGAATTTTGCACCACGAAAGGGTATGTGGAAATGCGAATCAATGTGCTGGATTATTACAGTAAAGAGGAGTGGGAACTGCTCCGCAAAGAAGCTGACAAACATGAAACTCCGTGCCTTGTCGTCAACCTTAATATTATTGAACGCAAGTACAAGGAACTGCAAACTTATTTTCCTTTTGCAAAAATTTATTTTGCCGTGAAAGCCAATCCGCATGAGGAAGTGCTGGCTCTGCTGCGAGATTTGGGCGCATGTTTTGATATTGCCTCGCGTTATGAGTTGGACAAAATTCTTTCTCTCGGTGTTGACCCGTCCCGCTTGAGTTACGGCAATACTATCAAAAAGGCAAAGGATATCAAGTATTTCTATGAAAAAGGCGTCCGCCTTTATGCTACTGACAGTGAAGCTGATATTATGAACCTTGCCAAGTATGCACCGGGTTCAAAAGTCTTTTTCCGTATTCTTACAGAGGGCGGTGAAACTGCTGAATGGCCGCTTTCACGCAAGTTCGGTTGTCATCCCGATATGGCGATTGACCTTGTAATGTTGGCTCATGAACTTAAACTTGAACCTTACGGTATTTCTTTCCACGTCGGTTCTCAGCAGCGTGATATCGGTGCATGGGACTCTGCCATTGCCAAAGTCCGTTATATTTTTGACTATCTCAAGACTCAGGATATTCAGCTCAAAATGATCAATATGGGCGGTGGTTTTCCTGCCAATTATATTTCAAAGATCAATCCGCTTGAGCTGTACTCAGAGGAAATTACCCGTTATCTCAATGAGGACTTTGAAGAAGGTCTGCCCGAAATCATTCTTGAACCCGGCCGCAGTCTTGTTGCAGAGTCAGGCGTGCTTGCTTCCGAAGTTATTCTTGTTTCTGAAAAATCTTCAGTCGGTCTTGATAAATGGGTCTATATTGATGCCGGTAAATTTAACGGTCTGGCTGAAACCTGGGAAGAAAGTATCAAATATCCTTTGTATTGCGAGGGCAGAGGTGAACTGACCGACAACTTCATTATTGCCGGACCCACTTGTGACAGTCAGGATGTTATGTATGAACAGTACCGCAACCCGCTGCCGAGCTATATTAAACCCGGAGACCGTATCTATTGGCTTACCACAGGTGCATACACTACAAGTTATGCTTCTGTTGAATTTAACGGCTTCCCGCCGATTAAAATGTATATCGTCAAGTAATTTGTGATATCTCAGTAATAAAAATATAAAAACGGATTATGGTGTCATAATCCGTTTTTTTGTTTTTGTATATAGAATGAAAAATTCATTCTTCATTCTTAATTCTTAATTCTTAATTCTTCATTCTTAATTCTTCATTCTTAATTCTTCATTCTTAATTCTTAATTCTTAATTCTTAATTCCCCCTCCGTCTCAGACATTGTCAATCGGCGGTTCGTCAGAGTAGTTCAGATCTCCTGCGAGCGGCTGTTTGCCCTGCATGCGGCGATAGAGGTCGGCGAGCAGTTTATTGGTGCGTCGGACTTCGGAAAGAAGTGCGGCATCACGGGAGTCCTGCTGACGGACTTGGGATGCGACATTGAAAAGGTTTGCACTGTTTTCTTTTTTGAATTGTTCAAAAGTTTTACAGATGTAAACGATTTTTACTGCAAGCAGCAAAAAGATGAGAATACAACAGATACAAATGGAACTGAGTAAAAAAATGTGAAAATCTGACATGATTACCTCCCATCTTTTTGAATTTTTATTAAGGCGGATTGCCTATCTTCTGCACATTATCACCTTTTTGATAAAAAATCAAGCACAAAAAAAGAAAAAACATCATTTTTTTTGCTTTTTTTAATTTTTTTCTCTTGACAGTGATATGTAGCAGTTATTATAGTATTTCCGTAAAGTACATAAACGGAGTTAGTTATGGTATCTGCGATATATCAAAAATTGAGTACGGAGCTGGAGGAATATATCCGTAAAAATAATCTGACGGATAAACTGCCGGGTACACGGACTTTGTCAAAGATGTTCAATGTTCATCATGTGACATTGTCGAAGGCTCTGCATCTGCTTGAAGATAAAGGAATTGTAACTATCTCTAATCGTGGTGTTTTTGTTGTTTCCGACAATCCTGTGCGTCAGAAACACAATGTACTTGCATTGGTCGGCAGTCAGATGGAGTTTCCGGGAAATCAGAAAATTGTTTCATATATCAATAAAAATCTTCGTGAATTCAAATATGATTTAATAGGAATTACTTTTGATACAAATCTTTTTTTGAATAATCAGAGAATTTTGTTTAATTTTCCTGTTGACGGATTTATTTTCCGCTATTCATCGCTTCGCAATGAGCAGGCAGAACTGCTGTTGAAAGATAAAATTCCGTTTGTCGCCTGTGCCAGACGCAAAGATATGCCTGAAGTTGACCAGACTGACTGTGACCATGATTACGGTTACAATCTGCTGTTGGATGAATTGATAAAGCTCGGACACAGAAAAATCGCTTTTTGTGAGTTCGGCAGAATTCCTGAATATCAGCGGTATTTGAAAGATATTTATCGTCTTTTCAAACAGAAACTCGGTGATGATTTCAGTTCGGATTATTTTTATGTGCGTGAAACGGGACTGGAACTGTGGGAGATTTACGGAGAAGATTATTGGGATATTTACCCGACACGGGCAGTGGAACATTTTTTGAAGTTAAAAGAGCCTCCGACAGCAATAATCGCACCTGCACCGCTCTTTCGCAAAATCTATAACATATTGCAAAGTAAAAAGATACGCATCCCCGACGATATGTCAATGATGTGTATGAGTTATGCTGATGAGAAATTGCCTGATGTTGATGTTTCAGGTATTGTTTATGATGAGAAAAAAATGCTTGCATGGGCGGCTGAGCGTTTGATTGCCAAACTGGAAAATCCGGATTTGCCGCCTGCCTCATACTTTCAGCAGCCGATTTACAACAAAGGAAAAACAGTAAAATTCACCCCTAAAAAGAAAGGATAAAAAATGAAAAAAACATTCACACTTATTGAGCTTCTTGTCGTGATTGCAATTATCGCAATCCTTGCAGGTATGCTGCTCCCCGCACTCAACAATGCCCGTGAACGCGCACGGTTGATGAAATGTACTTCAAATCAAAAACAACTCGGTATGGCAATGCTTTTTTATGCCGATGATTATGACAGCCACATCGAAGGTGTGAGCTGGGCATCAGGCGAAAAAGACAATATGCCCGGTTACAAATCATGGGATGAAAACCTAAATGAATACATCAAAAACAAACAGGTTTTCATCTGCCCAAGCGACAGTGTCCCGCGCGGAGACAAAAAAGTTGCCCCTACCGCCTCTTACGGCAATGTAATCATATACTTTATGGGCGGCGGAAAACCAAATCAGCTCATGTTGCACCGCATCAAAGAACCGAGCAAAATTCTTTACGCCACTGACTTCTTCCACTCCTACCGTTCTTTCGGCTCAACCAAAAATCACATGCTCAATTACAAAGACAGATACGGAAAAGCTGCAAGTAAAGAACTGGTCGCTCCTCATCAAAATTTTACCGGTACAAACTGTATTTTTTATGACGGTCATGTTCAGTATTACAAATATCCGACCATCCCCGACAAAGCATGGCCCGACAACAGAACCAATTCAGTAACTTTTCTCTGATTTTACATAAAGGATTTTTATTATGAAAAAAACATTGATTTTTATTTGTGCAATTCTTTCACTTTCAACAGTTTTCGGTGCAAATCTCATCAAGAACGGTGATTTTGCCAAAGTTAATGCCGACGGCACTCCTGCTGATTGGACAATCTGGCCCAAAAAACTTGCAAACGGCGTCAAAGTTGAAATCGACAAAAATACAGGTCATAATGACGACCAATCCGTCGCCATTACAAACCCTGCAAAAAAATACTACACCCGTATCGACCAACTCAAAATCCCCTGCAAGCCCAAAACAAAATACATCCTCCGCGCTTATGTCAAAGGTATGAACCTTGAACATTCAAAAAAATGCGGCGGAGCCAGAATTTTTGTCGGTGCCAAAGGTGATGTCAATATGCCTGTCACTCTCATCGGTCCCGGTCCGTCACGCACAAAAATGAAAGCAGTTGACCCGTGGTCTTTTGACTGGACGAAATTTGAGACAACCTTCAATTCCAAAAACAATACCGAACTCGGATTGACCATTTACCTCCATTTCACCAAAGGTACGATTTGGATTGACGACGTTGAACTCATTGAAGCAAAATAAATAATCTCTTGTAAACCAGGAATAAAAAATGAAAAGCAAGTTTTTACTGACACTTGCAGCAGGAATTTTCTGCACTTTTTCATACGGTGCAAACCTGCTCAAAAACGGCAATTTTATCGAAAAAAATGCCGACGGATTCGCCGCTGACTGGACGATTTGGCCCAAGAAAAAATCAGATAAAGTCATCGTCCGCCTTGATAATACCAACAGCAAATCAGGCGGTCAGTCTGTCTGTATCAGCCACCCCGCAGAAAAATATTATACCCGTATTGACCAACTCCGTGTTCCTTGCAAACCGCATACAAAATATGTCGCACGTTTCTGGTCAAAAGGTCAGAATATCAAAACCACTCTCAAAGGCGGTGCCAGAATGTTTATCGGACCTCACGGAGATTTGAGCCGTCCGATTATTCAGTTCGGACCGGGCATTGAGTTTTTGAAAGACGGTGCGGAACACCCTCAAAACTACAATTGGACTTTGTACGAAAGTAATGTTTTCAGTTCAGGCAACAGCAAAGAATTCGGAATTACACTTTATTTCCGCAACGCTTCAGGTACAGTCTGGTTCGACAATGTTGAACTTGTTGAATTTACTCCCGATGAAAAGAAAAACCGTGAAGCTGAACGCTCAAGAACTCTCATTCGCAAAGATATTGCTCATGTCGGAGCCATTGCTCCCGAACTCAAAGAAGATTTGAAAAAAATTGAAGCTGAAACTGCAAAATTTTCTCCCACTGTTCGTGACCCGCGCGCAGGAATGCCGTTTTTCGCTCCCCAGCGTGAACTCGGAAAAGTTTTCAGCAAAGCTCTGCAAAAGAGATTCAACACTTCTGATATTATAATCACTCCCGTTGCAGATTCTCTCAAACTTCAGAGTGCTTATGTCATTCCCGCAGGCAAATGCCCCGACAGCATTGTGCTTGAAGGTTTGAAAAATGAAATCGAAACATTCGCTCTCAATTTCACCAATCCGACTGCTCAAAGCAAGCTTGTTGAAATCCGTATTCCTGAAAATCTTGAACTTGAAGTTTACAATACTATTCATGTTGAAACTGACCGTCAGTCTGTTGTTGATGATGCCATTCTGCCGCTTGCATGTGATGAAAACGGCGTTTGTTCCGTCAAAATCCCTGCCGGTATGACACGAAAAATATATTTCAGCACTACCCTTAAATTTGCAAATTCCGGCACAATTACCGTCAACGGCAAAAATATCAAAGTTGAATATAAACCTAAAAAGACTCCGTTTCCGAAAGATTTGCCCGTAACATTGTTCTCATACGCTTATCCTTACCGCTATTCATTTGTTGAACATCTGGAAAAGGCGCGCAAACTCCGTTACCGTATGCACAACAACGGCGCCATGCCTTACCAATACTGCACTCCTCTGCCGTATTTTAATGCTCAAGGAAAATTTCTCTCTTACAAAATGAATTGGGGCAAACTTGATACCATTCTTGCCATGACACCTGCTCCGCAGCGTCTGATTATCCCGATGCCGATTCATTCTCCCGCACATATCAAAGAATCTCTCGGTACTGACAACGGCAAAGCTATTGTTATGTTTTCTCCTGAATGGGAACGCCGTCTTGCTTACTGGCTGAAAGCTCTTACCGCAGGATTTGAAAAGCGCGGAATAACTTATAAGGATTTCTGCGTTGTTCTCATTGACGAACCCGGCATTGCAAGCATGGAATATATCAGAAAAGCCGCTGCCGTCATCAAAAAAATTGATAAAAATATCCGTATTTACAACAATTTCAACCATGGCATACACCCCGACCGTATTGAAGAATTTGCCTCATATATTGATATTGTTTCTCCTGAAATTATGGAAATGTCACCTGAAAAAATGCAAATTCTCAAGAAATCAGGCAAGGAAATCTGGTGTTATCATGTTCAGAACCGCTCATATCCCGCAGATAAAATGCGTGACCTTTTTCACACTATGCGCAAAGAAAATGTCATGGGATTTTCTTACTGGTGTTTCTACGATTCAAGTCCGCGCTGGCAGCCGACGGGCGGTCAGAGTTATGCAATTTTCTACGACGGAGCAGACAACAACTGGTATCCGTCAATGCGTGCCGAAGGTATTCGTGAAGGCATGGAGATTTTCACCATTCTTTCCATCCTCAAGGAGCAGAATGAAAAAGCATATAAAAATATTTGCGCAAAAATCGGAAAAATATCCCATCGTGAACTGCGCAAAGAAGCATTGAAATTTATCAAATAAAGGATTGAAAATGGATTTTATTGTTACCGAAAAAACAGGCGCAGCAATCCAGTGCGCCATTGATAAAGCAAATGCCGCAGGCGGCGGCAGAGTTACTCTTGAAAACGGTGTTTATACCTCAGGAACGCTTTATCTAAAAAGCAATGTCGAACTGCATGTTCCCGCAGGTTCTGTTATTCAGGGATATGCAGACCATGAAAAATATGATGATTTTTATCACCCCGATTATCCCACCACTCCCGAAAACAGCCGCAAAGCTCTTATTATTGCCTGTGAAGCCGAGAATATCGCCATTACAGGCAACGGAGAAATAAACGGTCAGGGGCCTTTGTTTTACGACCGCAATGTTTCTGAAGGTCATTTTTATAATCGTCCTTCAACTCCCCGTCCCCGCCTGATTTCATTTTTCGGATGTAAAAATGTTACTGTCAATGGTATAAATCTCATTGATTCTCCCGGATGGACGATGTGGATGGTCAACTGCAAAAACGTTTATGTTTCAAAAATCCGTATCGAAGGTGACCAGTGTATGATGAATAATGACGGCTTTGATATGGACTGCTGTTCAAATGTCACTGTCAGCGACAGCTTCTTTAAAACAGGCGACGACTGTCTTGTTCTGCGAGCAATCCGCCGCAATAACACTGATAAATTTGTTTGCGAATATGTTACTGTCAGCAATTGTATTCTCAACAGTCCGTGTCAGGGAATCCGTCTCGGATGCCCCAGTGATGACACTATCCGTCACTGCCGTTTCAGCAATATAACTTTTCACGGCAAAGGGACTGCAATTCTGAGTCAGCACCCCGAAAGATATTTGCGTCAGAATTGTACCGGTTATGTTGATATCAGCGACATAAGTTTCAATAATTTTGATATTGAAACTGTCAACGGCTTTGCAATTTATCTCAAATGTATTGAAGGAATTGATATTCGCGGTATCAGCAAGTTGACTTTCAATAACTTCCGTATCAAATCCCGTTTTCCGATACTTATTGAAGGTCACGCAAATTCTGTTATCAGCGATATTATTTTGAATAATATCACAGGTACAGTCGATAATGAAACTCCTTTTATTACCCAATATGTCCGTAACCTCAAAATGAATAATGTTGACCTTACAGGTGCAACCGGCGAGGCAAAGCCTCATGTAAAGCCGACCGGCACTTCATGGGAGACTCAATTCTGAAACAGAGGAAATAAAGAATTAAGAATGAAAGATGAAGAATGAAAAAAATTCCATCTCATTCTTAATTCTTAAATTATTTCAAACTCCTGCGGTGCGGTTGAGCGTTTGTAAGAAACTGCACTTTTGCCGAAGAGCATGACGGAGGCAATTTTGTAATTTTTTGGCAAATTTAGTTGTTTTTGCATTTTGCGGCTGAACTTCATGGCATAGACGGCAAAACCGCACCAGCATGTGCCGATATTGCAGCTTTGTGCCATAAACTCAAAATTGCTGAGGGCGATAAACGGGTCTGCTTCTTTGCAGGGGGATTTTTGAGATACAGCGCAAATCACCATGTGCGGAGCATTGCGGAAAATGACATCTTCTCCGTTGATTATCTCCAGCAAAAAGCGGTTGATATTGGGGTATAACAGTTGCAGAATTTTCCATTTGAAAAGTTTCTTGAGCATGTCAGCGGCGGTCTGACGGAAAAAATTCATATCTTCCTTATTTTCAATAACCTTGAAAATCAGTCCGCGGTTGTTGCAGCCGGTCGCTGTCCAATGCAGTGATTTTTTGAGCATTTCCATTGTTTCGGTCGGAATATTTTCATTGATATAGCGGCGGACGGAACGGCGTTGACGAATCAGATTGAGCATTTCATCGGGGGAGGGGGTGTTGCCGATGGGGGCGCATTTTTCGGCGGTGATACCGTTGCAGTTGATTGCGCTTTCGGGACAGACGGCGAGGCAATGCTGACAGTTGATACAGAATTTTTCCAGAGCCTGCGGCATATACGGATAATCGTTATTATCGCGTGTAAGAACTTTTACTACGCAGTCGTTGATACATGCGCCGCATTTGATACATTTATTTTTATCTGCAGTTATCATACAAATTCCTTTTCAGTGATTTTTTTCAATATAATACTGCTTAAAAAGTTATTTGCAAATGAATATTTGAAAATAAACAGTTTTTTCATTGAATATACTTGTTTTTTTATGAATATGTTGTACTGTTTCAGATAATGGTGATAAAAGAGGAAAATAATATGAAAAAAATAGTGCTTACTTTTGATGATGCCTGCAAAAGTCATTTGGAAATTGCAGTGCCGATTTTGAAAAAATACGGTTTCAATGCAACTTTTTTTATCTCTCTGCCGCCAAGTTGGAGCAATGAATGTCCGCAGGGATTTTTGTCGCATGATGAAATTGCAGAACTTAATAAACTCGGTTTTGAACTCGGTAATCATACTATGAATCATCACAGTTTGCAGACATTGTCCGATGATGAAATACGCCGTGAACTTAGTTTAATGAATGATTTTCTGGCAAAAATCGGCGCGGCAACTCCTGTAAGTTTTGCCTATCCCGGCGGACCTTATGCCGCCAATGCTGCAAAAATTATTCCGGAATTCGGTTTGAAATATGCCCGCACTACGGA
This sequence comes from Victivallaceae bacterium, assembly GCA_045657185.1. Classification (GTDB taxonomy): domain Bacteria; phylum Verrucomicrobiota; class Lentisphaeria; order Victivallales; family Victivallaceae; genus RGIG5270. Next base: position 19,015 of record JAZOSO010000008.1, read on the forward strand.
ACATGCTTTATGGGATAAAAATACGGATTTGATGCGTATTCCGTGTTTTGCAATCTGTGATAAACAGGAGGAGAATTTCCGCAAAGCACTTGACTTTTCCGAAGAAAACGAAAATTCAGGAGCTGTTATCCTCTACCACGGCGTACCTGATATCGCTCATGCGCATTGCAGTACGGAAACTGAACTTTTTGAGGCGCACATGAAGTATCTTTATGATAATAAATATCAGGTTTTAAGTATGGCGGATTTCGGAGAAATGCTTGTTTGAAGTTAATTTCAGGCGATAATAAAACGATTGGCTGAGGATTTTGAGAGTAAATCACGAATTGCCCAGACCAGTGCATCCATGCGGTCGGGACTCTGATTGGCAAGAGTTGGCGAATATGAGCACATCTGGTCTTCAAGTTCCGGGAAACGCCCGATATGATGAACTTTGCCCTGTTCATATAATGCCGATACAAGTTCAGCCCGGCGTATTTTTGAATCAGATGCGCGTACAGGAGTGAAAGGGATATGAATATCAATGGTGCGCAGAAGAGATTCTATAAGTTCACCGCCGTTATTGATTTCGGCAATTACAGCAGAGGCTTGATATTTATGGAATAATTCAGCGACTTTTCTGCACCAGTCAATCGGTTTGCCGCGCATGGAATAGTCGCCGAGAACATAAAAATTGCCGTCAGTACCGGCGGAGCAAACAACAATTCCGGTCATGTCTGAAAGGTCGTGACTGCTGACTGCAGGGTCAACACCGATAACAGTACGGAGAGCTTTAACCGGCATGGCAAGCAGACGGCTGCGGTCAATGAGTGAATTTTTCCACAATGCGCCTTCTACATCTTCAGCCCACTCACCGAATAAAAAGCGTTTTTTCTGCCGTTCCGATAGATTCATCAGAGTCCGTTCAATATAGCTTGCCGGCAGATTTTCCCGATTGCCGTCGGGGTTCATCAGCATTGTACCGTAAAATTCAGGATGACTTAATGCTGCATGACTTACGGGGTCACAATGATTTATAAAAAGCTGATATGTCCAGTGTGACCTGCCGCACGGATTGCAGTCAAAATAAGCCTTGTTTTCCAAATCTGTCTTTTGTGCCAATCTGGTCAGTGCTGTATTGACTGCATCATATTGCAGTTCTGAACATTCATTGAAATATATTGTGGCAAATTCCCTGCCGAGAATACGGTCACTGCGGTCTCCCGTATCCAAACCGCCGAACCAGATTTCCGAACCGTTGCCGAATTGTATAAAGTTTTCGCTGTTGTCTTCTTTGAAAGTCACTTGCGGAAATGCGAGTTTCATTACTTTGTCAAATGTATCCATACGGATACTGCGGATTACGGAATTGCCGCGGTAACGCAAAATAATGTGACGGCTTGCAGGCACTTTTAATGCCCGTATTATCATAGCGTAAACAAGGATAAAAGTTTTGCCGCTTCGTGAGCCGCCGTATAATAAAATATTGGGAATATTGCTTCCGAGAAGTTTCAAAGCCTTCTTCTGGTCTGCTGTTTTCTGCCACATAAAAAACCTCCTTACAGAAAAAATTTACTATAAGGAGGATGTTTGTCAACTCAATACGGTATCTGCATTGACGGAGGGCAGGACGGATTGTAGAAAAATTTCGGGTCGTCCCGCAGGATTTTATCCAGTATCTGACAGGTTTTTTCAGCATCAAGCAGTAAGGAATCTGCATCACCGAATTTTACTTTTCTGACTGCACCGCCATCAAGCAGCTGCGGCAGTGCGCGGGGGAAAAAGTCCCATTGCGCCCCCAGATGATAATGAGTAGGTGTTTCGTAAACAGTTCCGTCGCTGTCAATTACTTTAAAGGGCAATGCTTCTTTTGACAAAACAGGCAAATCCGCCCACTCTTCAGCAGCATGGAAAATTGTTGCACGGTTGAGATTTACGCCGATAAGCAGGATTTTACTGCGGCGTTCAACAAGTTTGGCAAAGGGGCTGTTTTTGCTGAAACTTGAATTGCATTTTTCATGTCCTGCAACAAAATCAGCTGCGTCTTTGCCGTATGCGGCAAGCGAATGTGCCGGGTGCATTGAACGCAGCACTCCGGTGCGTTTACGGAAAAGTTCAGTAAGTATTCCCGTACATGACGGAGTATTGTCTCTGTGAAAAAAGAGATTGGTGTTGATTGTTACTGAATTGTATGTGAATGTCGGAAATACCAACAGTCCGTCACGGAAAAAATCACATAAAGCATCAAGAACTGTATCTGCTCCGCCGTCAACCTGACCGATACTTTTCATTGAGGAATGAACCATCAGCGTTTCAGTCCCGTCAAGTCCCATAGCGGATAAAAAATCAGTTAAATCTGCTTGAGAATATACTTTTGAATTCATTTAAAATCAATCTTTCTTAACTTTATCTTTTACAAATGTAAAATATAATGCGGGAATAACATAGAGCGTCAGCAGTGACGCAAAAACCAAGCCGCCGACAACACCCATACCGCAGCTTGCTCGCAGTTCCGAACCGAGTCCCGTACCGAGAGCCATCGGCAGCATACCTGCAACAGATGCGATACTGGTCATAACAATCGGACGGAATTTTGATTCAGTTGCTTCAAGCATTGCCTGATGTGCAGAGACACCTTTATTGACAAGGTTCTGACATTCATCAAGGATCAAAATAGCGTTATTAACAACGATACCGATCATCATAACACCGCCGAGCAATCCCATCATGGACATTGACATACCGGCAAGATACAAAGTAAGATACATGCCGAGGAAGCCCAGCGGCACGGTGAACATGATGAGGAACGGACGGGTCCAGGATTCCATAATAGCGGCAATCAGCAAATAAGTCAGAATAGCCGCAAGTGCGATGACCTGCAAAAATTCTCTGGCTGTATCATTCATAAGTTCAACACTGCCGCTCATGCGGACGCCGTAACCGGGAGGCAGCGCATCTTGTGCCATTTTGCCGATTTGAGAAGAAACTGTACCGAGAGCCATCCCCGGAGCAGTATTTGCGTAAATCCACATGGTACGGACTTTGTCATATCGGTTGATGACGACAGGACGGGCATCTTCTTTGATAGTTGCCAGTGTTTCAGTGCCGAGCGGGTTGTCATCTTTGAGCGCGGGAGCAATCTGATAGAGCTGATTGGTTCCGTACTCTTTCTTATTTTTGAGACGGATATCAAATGTGCGGTTGCCGGCGCGGAAGTCTCCGACTTCAATACCGTCAAGAGTACCGAGCAGATATTGATAAAGCTGTTCTGCGGAGATTCCGAGATTCTGCAAAACTGTACGGCGCGGACGGATATTGATATTGGGTTTGCGTTCACGGCGGCTGGAGTCAAGGTCGCGTGTAATGCCTTTGGCGGGCAGATTTTCCATGATTTTCTGTTCTGCTTCTTCAAGGACTTCAAGGTCGGAACCGTTCAGAACGCAGCGAATTTCAGCACCGCTGCCGCCGAATGTGGCAGGAATCGTCAATGTGACACGGCAGCCGTCAAGATATGCAAGTTCCTTGCGTAATATCTCCTGCAGTTCCCAGATGGTCTCTTTGCGTTCCATTTTTTTGGTGGTCTTGATAGTAACCTGACCGAGATAAACCGCTGCAGACACCTGACCGGAACCGCCGCTGGCATTACCGACATTGACGGACATACCTTTGATAAAATCGTATTTATTCAAATGTTCAACGACTTCCTTCATCAATTTTTCAGTTGTATCAAGGTTGTAGTTTGAGGGGAACTCAAATTTAATACGGATTTCTCCCTGGTCACAGAAAGGCAGGAAGGACAGCCCGACTTGCGGAATGACGCAGATACAGATGACTGCACTGCCGGCAACGATAACTGCAAGCAGTGATTTCGGGTGGCGTGAAGTCCATTCAATACTTTTGTTGAATTTATTGCAGAGCCAGTCATAACCTGCGTCCCAAGGACGGAAAAATTTATCCAGCAGAGTTGTCTTCTTAACTGAATTATCTTTGCGTTTGAGCAGCAGACAGGACAGAATCGGGGTTAATGTGAAACTGATAAACAATGAAACAAGTGTTGCACCGACCATAACTCCGGCAAAGGGAATCATCATACTGCCGATACGGGTGGTCATCATCATAACCGGGACAAACACAACAACGTTGGTCAATGCACTTGCGGAAACAGCGGCGATAACTTCACCGGTACCGTGTTCGGCGGCATCTTTGATATTTTCTCCGCGGTCAATGTGTTTAAAGATGTTTTCAATAACGACGATTGAGTTTGTCACAAGCACACCGACAGAACAGCCGAGAGAGAGCAATGTCATAATGTTGAATGAATAATTAAAATATGCCATTGCCGCAAAAGTGACAATAACCGATATCGGCATTGAAATCATAACAATAAATGTTGAACGGGGGTCATGCAGGAACAAAAAGAGCAGTACAGCGGTCAGAATAATACCGGTAAGAATACTGCTCCATGCATCATCAACAGATGCCTGAATAAATTCTCCGGAGTCATGGAACCATACTAATTCCATACCGCCCGGAAGTTCTCCGTTACGATTGAGCTGTTCAAAGCGTGAACGGATACCTTTGATAACTTCGATAGCGTTGGCTTCACCTTTTTTAACAATGTTGAAACGGGCGGCGGGTTTGCCGTCAACGAAAGCCTTGCTTCGTACTTCACGGCTCATAAGTTTGATTTCTGCGACGTCACGCAGATAGACACGGCGGTTTTCAATATTGCCGATTTCAAGAGAACGGATTTCTTCAAAATCTTTGAAGTCGCCGTCAAAGGTGACATTTTTTTCGTTTCTGTCCACCTGAATACGGCCGACTGGTTTGCGGATATTGTTTGATTTCAGTTTATTTACGATATCATTGACTGTGATATTCATTGCAGTAAGTTTGTCACGGTCAATGAGGATATGTATCTGCATTTCATTGGCACCGTAAACACGCACTTCACCGACACCGGGAACTGAAGAAAATTTATCGGCAATAATATCATCCGCATAGTCATACAACTCATCCTGCGTACGATCGCCGACAAGGAAGATATGCACAACGGATGTCGCATTGGTGTCGATTTTACGGATAGTCGGCTCACTGGCTCCGTCGGGCAAATCCTTGCGGATACGGTTTAATGCCTCACGGATATCGGTTGCGGCAACGTCAACATTGATTCCCATATTGAATTCAAGGTTGATATTGGCGGCATCTTCCATAGCCATACTTGTAACGTGCTTGATACCGTCAAGAGATGAAACGGCGTCTTCAATACGCTTAATGATTTCAACTTCAATTTCCGTCGGGCTGGCACCTTCATATTCACAACGGACGAGAACGACGGGGATTTCCATATTGGGGAGCAGGTCAATGCTTATTTTGGGGTAAAAGTAAGCACCGACCATAATCAGAATAATGATGAATGCCGTCATTGCAATAGGACGGCGTACGGACCATCTGCTTAAAAACATTTTTCACGCCTCCGCTTATTTGTGATTTATGACCTGAAGCAGAGAGCCTGCGTTGACGAAGTTCTGACCGACAACGACAAATTCTTTGTCTTTTAACTTGCCGCTGTTAAGAATTTCGGTATAGCCGCTGTCAATAATACCTGTTTTTACATCAAAACTTTCTGCGGTATTATTTTCTCTGAGAGCGAAAATGATTCTGCGGTTGTTGGCACGCAGCAGAATAGCATCGGAGGGCAGACCGTAACCTTTTCTGGTTTCAAGAATGATATTTACATTGCAGAGATTGCCTGAAACAATTTTTGCAGTTCCGGGCAGCAGAGCTTTGATTTTGAAAGTGCGGCTGGCGGGGTCAATGGAGGGCGCACGGTAAGTGATTACGGCATCGCAGACCTTCTTATCATTAAGGATGATTTCAACGGGAGTTTTGTCAACAACAATATCATTGTAGTAAACTGCACTGATATAACAGATAACTTCGAGTTTGCTCTGGTCCTCAATATAAAGCATTTTCTGACCGCCTGAGACATATTCGTTTTCTTCAACATAAGTATCAGTGATAACACCGTCATAAGGCGCACGCTGAACTGAGTCGTCAAGGTTTTTGCGTGCAATTGTAAGATTGCTTTGTGCCTGTTTGAGCTGCGCTTCAGCATTGGTGATAGCGGCAACGGCACTTAATGTATCGGTTTTTGCTTTTTTGTAATCAGTTTCATAAGCGTCAAATTCAGACTGACTTATTGCCCGGGACTTCAAAAGTTTCTGCGCACGGTTAAAGTCAAGCACAGCTTTCTTTTCAGAAAGAACGGTACTCTCTTTTTCTGCGCGAGCGCTGGCGAGTTCAGCTTCTTTCACTTTGATTTCATCTTCACGCATAGTTACCTGATTTTTGAGAACCTGGCGGTCAATGCCGAAAAGGACATCACCTTTTTTTACTATGTCACCGGCACTGACTTTGAACATTTCAACAGTGCCGCCGATTTTTGCAGAGATGACGGCATGGGCGGTAGGTTCAACTGTACCCTGGACAGGGATTTGCCGTTTGAAAACACGCTGCTGCATTTTCTGCACTGAGACACGGACGGCGCGTGATTCAACTTTTTTTGTTTTTTTTCTGCTGCATCCTGTCAGCATAAAAGCTGAACATACGACTGCGGCAACGACAACGGAAGTTCCCCGATTCAAATAAAACATTTTTTCTCCTTGATTTATTTCTTTATTTACATAAAAAATACTATATATTTCTCTTAAACGGTGAAATTATAAAAAAATTGTATCGGATTATTTTTTTCAATTCAAAATTTGAAGTTAATCCGATACAGATATTTTCTATTGATTATTTTTGTGAAATTGATTCAACTTCGATAACCGGAATTTTCCAGTTACGCACCATTTTTGAAATGCCTTTTACAACAACGGGCTTGCTGATATCAATATCGTTGGGAATGACACCGAGCAAATGATATTCACGATCATTTGTCCGCAGACCGTAAGTTTTGCCGTATTCTTTGCTGTCTGCTTCAACGAGTTCGCCTTTGACGGTAATATTTTTTTCCGTACCTTTGATATAAAGTTTTGAGATGTTTTTGCGGCTGGCTGTGCTGAATGAAACAATATCGCCTTTTTTAACAGGTTTGACTGCGGGAGTTTCGGAGGGAGTTTTTTCCGTAACTTTTGCGGCGGGAGATTCTTCAAATTTCAGATAACGGCTGACTACGTAACAGCGGACATCGACAGCCGGAACTGCGATGCGGCTCCATGAATTTTTTTCTTCAAGCACTTTTACGGGGGTTCCGGCAGGAAGGATGCAGAGGCTCTGGAAATTCACTCCTGAACCTGCACGGAGGTTGCCGTTGCTTTTGAGTTTGCCGTCGGCAATGAGAGGAGAGGAAACATAGAGAGAAGATTTTTCCGGCGGACGGATTGCGGTCCACTCTGCACCGCGTTCAAGGACAACGACTTCTGCACCGCGTTTGAGCTGAGTCAGAGTATCTGACTTGGCGGATGCTTTGACTCTGACATTCAAAACACTGGCAGTTACAATTGCTTTTTGAGCTTCAGCATATAGAGATAATGCAGAGAAAACGGCGCAAAAAATAAATAAATTCTTCATATTCAACTCCTTATGTGAAAATATAGTTTAAAAACTTAATTATTTGAGTAAATTATCACATTTTTTTGATTTTTGCAAGTATATCTTTTGTTTTTTCAATATAAATTTGTATAAAACTTCATATATTGTTTCTGCGTTTTGTAACGGATAAAAAAATCGGGTTGTGTTCAGTTTGTTGTCTTTATTTAAAAAAGTTTATTTGTATTATGGTTTTTCCGGTGTATTTTAATCGGCAGTAATATAAGGAGTTTTTATGAAAAAGTATTTATTTCTGTTTATTGCGGCATTATTTTCAGTTTCATGTATTTATACGGCCAATGAATTTGATTTCAAGGCCGATAATGTGTTGTATGTGAATGACGGAAGTAATGTTGCGGGAGGTTTTATTTCACTCGGCAGCACCTGGGCAAAACAGCAAACGGAGGTTTCTGTCAGGGCATCGGAGGATAAATTGAGTTTTGAGTTCCGCTGTTTCGGAGATGTTGACAAAACTGTTTTTTCCGGGAAAAAGGCGGATGATGATATGACGCTTTTCGGCGGGGACCACATTGAACTGCAAATAGCACCTGATTGGAAAAAAGATAAAACTTATATGCATTTTGCAGTTAATCCTGCAAAGTCTTTTTATCATGCAGTCGGACAGGATAAAAGCTGGACTCCGAAAAAATTTGACTGCTCTGTTTCGGTTCAGAATGATTGCCGTATAATTACTCTTGAATTTCCGTGGACAACTCTCGGCGTTGATAAAATGCCCGAAGCAGGAACCGTTTGGAAGGTAAATTTCTGCCGCGGTGCAAAAATGAAAGGTTCAGGGATTGAATTTTCCAGCTGGACTGGAGCCGCTTCATATCACGATATAAATCAGATGGGAGAACTTGTATTCGGCAGAAAGTTAACTTACGGTTCCGTGCGGATTTTCAAATGCGTAATAGAAAACGGTGATTTCCTTGTCTGCAAGGCCGCTGCAATGAAAAAAAGCAGCTGCACTTTGCAAATCCTTCTCAACGGAGAACTTTGTTCAGAGAAAAAAATGTCCGATACCGTCAGAGTTGATTTTGCAGATAAGATAAAAAACAGATACATTCCTCTCAAATCTGCGGATAAAATCACTTTGCGTCTGGTTGCGGATAAAAATATTGTTTGGGAAAAATCTGCTTACGGGGCTGTCGGCGGTAAGGATTTCATGCTTCCTGACAAATTTGAATATCTGAAAGATTCGCAGATGCGTTGCAGTTTTGCCGCTCCTTCGGGAAAAATTGTTATCCGTAATGACGAAAAAGTTTTTGCGGAATATGAAGTTGCCGCAAAATCCGCAAGTGTGTCTCTCAAAGGTATTCCGGCAGGGCGTTATGCAGTTCAATATTCAAGTAACGGCAATTATTCCACACGGGTTATTTTTATTCGTGATGCTCAGATTGCTTCGTTCGCTCCGATGGAGAAAAATGCCGTTCTTGCAGCAAAAGGAGAACAGCTTTTTTTTGACGGCAAACCTTTTTATCTGCTCGGTATCAGCGGCGGTTCAAAAACGCATTATCCCGCACCTGCGGCATTTACTCTGCGTTACGGCGCAGGCAGTCGGAAAAATGCTCCTGTATATCAGGGATTGCCGGGTAAAAAACTTGTACGCAAACCTTATACCGGGTATGCTTTCAATTATGAATGGCAGAAGGAAATCGGCAAGCATTTGGCAAAACAGAGCAAATCTGTTGTAAATGCCTGGCGCACTATTGCTTATGAGGCGAATTTACCTGTCTTTTTTATGCAGAAAGACGGGGAATTGATTTCTGTTAAGGACGGCAGCAAAGTTTACGGCGAAATTTATGCCATGGCAAAAAAGGCGATGCCTGACAAATTATTTTCTGTGCATGTTGACAATATGGCATCTCTGTCTGATTATGTGAAATATTGTGACATTATGGAATTTTCATCATGGAGGTCAAGTTATCATTCATCGGACATGCTGCTGTATCAGGGAGAGGATTTTGATTTTGTCCGTCGTCATCTGGGCAATAAACCGATAGTAATGTGGCTCGGCGGCAGTATTCCGAACCGCCGCTGCCGCAGTGCCGAAGAGATAAGGGGAGCGGTTTATCATACGATAATCAAAGGCGGTGCGGGCAATATTATCCACATGGGACATGGCGGAATTCCTGCTGACAGAAGCCGCTTCTGGTCAATGTTGTCAATGCTTTCCCGTGAAATTGATACTTTTTACAGTGATTTGATAAACGGTAAACCGTATAGTGTTAAACTGCCGTCTGCTTTTGCCGGAAAAGCTGTTATTACTGCTGATAATGAGCTTTTGCTGGTTGTTTTGAATAAAACAAATACAGTACAGAAATTGACGGCTGAACATCTTCCTTACTTGCATAAGACTTTTGAATTTACTCCTTATGAACCGCGAGTGTTCCGTTTTCGGTGCAATGACCTGTGACACGAATGAGCAGTAAATAAGAATGTTTTTCAGCTTGTAAAATTGTTGAAGTCCCAGTCGGCGGGGACGGAACTGCGCAATATAAGTGTCGGCTGCTGGTCTATGATATCGGGAAGGGGAGATTGCTCAAGGATATGGTCAAGCAGTTTTGCCGCATTCTTTTCAAGCGAAAGAGAAATTGAGCTTAACGGAACTTTTGCATAAGGTGCAAAAGGGGCGTTATTGAATCCGATAACGGCTATATCCTGCGGGATTTTTATTCCATTTTCAAGCAGATATTCCATAACTCCGACAGCGAGACTGTCGTTGCGCAGCAGTAATGTGCGGCATTGTGACTGTTGAAATTTTTTCATAACTTCGGGTGCAATTTTTTCGTAACCGAATTTGAAAAGGTCTTTGATTTCATCAACCTGATAAAAGACGGTATTTATATCGTCAGGGATATCCTGCCCGGGCTCAAGAGCTTTGACCATAGTGACCGGCCCGCAGTCGGATTTTTCAAGGAAAAGTTTCAGTTTTTCGTAGTATTTATCACGGTTGAAGCCGATTTTTTTCAGAACTGCCGGGTTGTTATGATCGCTGTTGTCAAAGTAATAATTGGCGGCATAGAGACGAACTTCGGGGAGTTTTCTGAAATCAATTTCTTTCAAATCGTTGCCGCGCAGATAGCCGATGATGATAAAATCCTGGATGCCGAGACCGACACCGTTGGTTATAGCTTCTTTCAGCCGTTTATCGGAGGCGTAGAGAATGGAAAAATCGCATTTGTTGCGGCGGTTCAATTCTTCAAGCAGATAGTTGAGAAGTGATTGAGATGAGGTCATTGAACTGTCATTTTTGACAATAATTCCGAGATATTTGCGGTTGTTGCGACGGAAAATGCGGCTGGCAAGGCGGTTGGGAATGTAACCCATTTCTTCTGCTTTTTTGCGTACTTCCTCTATGCGGGCGGGGGATATGCGGCGTGAAGTGTCACCGTTCAGGCAGCTTGAAACTGTTGACGGTGCGATATTCAATGCTTCGGCTATATCTCTGATTGTAACATTGCTCATAGAATACTCCTTGACATTTAATATATAATGGGTAAGCAGTATTGCAAATGCTGAATGTTTTTTTTATAAAAAAATCATAAAAAAACTTGATAATTGGAAAAAAATGAGTATAGTATTTTCTATGAATATGCACAACAAGTTGCGCAAAAAATAACAGAAAGTGAGTTTTTATGAAAGTTTCCATCAGTCAGACAAAAGTAGAAATGGGTAAAAAAGCCGCCCGCTGCGGTGCTGAATACATCCGTAAGGCAATTGCAGAAAAAGGAGTGGCAAATATCGTGCTTGCATGCGCACCGAGTCAGAACAAAACTTATGATGCTTTGATTGAAGAACAGGGCATTGACTGGAGCAAAGTCAGAGTTTTTCATCTTGACGAATATATCGGTCTGGACGATAAACATCCTGCTTCTTTCCGTTTGAATTTGCACAAGACTATTCTTGACCGTCTGCCTCAGCAGGTACAGCAGTTTTTCCCCATTGAGGGTGATGCCGCTGATATTGAAAAAGTAATTGATGATTTGGATAAAGAGATTAAAAAATGTCAAATCGACGTCGCTTTTGTCGGTATCGGAGAAAACGGTCATGTCGCATTCAATGACCCCCCCGCAGATTTTGAGATCGAAAAAGCATATCTTACCGCCGCTCTGGATGAAGTCTGCCGTCATCAGCAGTACGGCGAAGGTTGGTTCCCGACTATGGATGCAGTTCCCAAATATGCTGTTACCATGAGCTGCAAACAAATTATGTCTGCTGCAGTTATCGTTAATACCGTTCCTGATACCCGCAAAGCTCAGGCAGTGAAACTTGCGCTTGAAGGTCCGATTACAAATATGGTTCCTGCAACTATTATGCGTAATCATGCCAATTACAATGTTTTTCTTGACGCTGAAGCTGCCGCTTTGCTGGAGAATAAATATGAGTAAAAAAGCGTGGGTTGATTTACAAGTCAACGGTCATAACAGAGTTGATTATTCATCCATGCAGCTGACTGCGGATGATTTTGTGCGGTCGGTTGAAGAATTGCTGGCGGCGGGAACTGAAGTTTTTCTGCCGACAGTGATAACTTCATCTGAAGAATTGTACCGCAGAAATCTGCCGCTTATCAAAAATACGGTGGCAAAATACGGCTTGCAGAAGCACGTTCCCGGTATTCATCTTGAAGGGCCGATGATTACTGCCAAAGGTTCTCACAATCCTGAATATTTTAAAGATTGCAGTGCTGAAAATGTCCGCAAATATTTTGATATATCAGAGGGTTTTATCAAAGTTATGACTTTTTCCGCTGACGGGCAGGGGGCTTGTGAAGCTGTCGCTGAGGCAAAAAAACTCGGTATTATACCGAGTGCCGGACATCACATGGCAACTTATAATGATATTCACCGCTTTGCGGATTCAGGCGGCAGTTTGCTGACTCATCTCGGCAATGCCTGTCCCAATCTGCTTAACAGACATGAAAATCCTCTGCTTGCAGGACTTGCTGAAGACCGTGTAAAAGCTATGATAATCACTGACGGACATCATCTGCCTGCGGATTTGATAAAATTGATTTTCAAGGTCAAAGGAGTTGAAAATATTATCGTTACCAGTGACGCCTGTTCGCTTTGCGGCTGTCCTGCAGGTGAATATGAACTTTGGGGCAACAAGGCGGTATTGTCATCTGACGGCAAACTTTACAACCCGGAAAAAGAGTGTCTCGTTGCCGCCGCTTCAACTATGGCGATGTGTATGGATTTCTTAACTTCGCTTGAAATATTGAGTGAGGAAGAACTGCTTGCAGTCGGACGCAACAATGCTCTTAAACTTCTCGGAATGGAGGATTTGATATGAAAAAGGTTAAATTCGGTATCATCGGTACGGGTATGATAGCTCAAATGCATGCCGACGCTCTCCGTCTGGCAGATAATGCTGAATTGATTATGGTCTATGATAAAGTGACTGAACGGGCAGAAAAGTTTGCTGCTGACAACAACTGTGCTTTTGCCGTTGATTTTGCAGAATTTCTTGCCTCTGATATTGAGGCGGTGACGATTGCCGTCCCCAGCGGTCTGCACGGAGAAGTTGCTATTGCCTCTGCCCGGGCAAAAAAACATATTCTCTGCGAAAAACCGCTTGAAGTTACTATTGAAAAAACAGCTGAATTGTTGAAAGTTTGTCAGGAAAATAATGTACTTCTTTCTCCTGTTGCTCAACTTCGTTACGGCAAAACTGTTCAAATCGTCAAAGAAGCTATTGACAACGGCCGTTTCGGAACTCCGGTTCTTGCAAGTGCGTCCGTCCGCTGGTATCGCACTCCTGAATATTATCTCAACGGTCAATGGCGCGGAACATGGGCTCTGGACGGCGGCGGCGCACTGATGAATCAGGGAATTCATACGTTGGATTTGCTGTTGTATTTCAACGGGGATGTTGCTGAAATAAATGCAAAAAGTGCCAATATATTGCATAAATCAATTGAAGTTGAAGATACTGTCGGTGCTTTGCTTTCATTCAAAAACGGTTCAATCGGTTATATTGAAGCAAGTACCGCCTGCGCACCGGGATTTCCCCGCCGCATTGAACTTTCGGGAACAAGAGGCAGTGTAATTCTTGAGGATGACAGAATTATCCGCTGGCAGTTCATGGATGAAAAACCTGAAGATGAGGAGATCCGCCGTATTTACAGTTCCGGGGAGGGATTGCAGGGCGGTTCAAGCGACCCGCGTGCAATAACCTGTGAAGGCCACAGACGGCAGATAAGCGGTCTTGCGGAAGCTATCCGCAGCGGTGCTCCGCTTTTTATCACTCCGCGTGACGGCGAGCGTGCGGTTGAAGTCATCTGTTCAATTTATGAGTCAGCCGCGAAAGGTAAAACGGTTAAATTGTGAGGAGAAAATGAAAAAAATTCTTATTGCAGGCTTGCAGCATGCGCATATAAAAACACTTTATGATAAAATTCTCAACACCCCTGATTGTGAAATTGTCGGTGTTTACGATGAACTTTATGACGAAAATTTCGGTATCAAAGTCACACACCGCAATTTTTCACAAATGCTTGCTGAGTGTCCGGCTGATATTCTTGCAGTCGGTGATGCTTACGGCAGGCGCGGCAAACTTATTATTGAGGGATTGAAAAATAATCTGCATATTATTTCTGATAAGCCCTTATGTATTTCGCTTGCTGAATTGGATGAAATTGAATTGCTGGCCAGGAAAAACAGTGCAGTTATCGGCTGTATGCTTGATTTGCGGGAAAACACAAATTTTTACGGTGCGAAAAAACTGATAGCCGACGGTGTGATCGGTAAAGTCAGATCTCTGCAGTTCGGAGGTCAGCACCCCTTGAATTTCGGCAAGCGTCCGATGTGGTATTTTGAAGAAAATATGCACGGCGGCACCATAAATGATATTGCTATTCATGCGCTTGATATCTGTGAATTTATGCTTGATTGTGAGATCAGTTCATTTGATTTTGCTGAAAGCTGGAATACATTTGAACAAATGCCGCATTTTCAGGACGGTTCCAGAGTTGCCTTTACAATGACGAACGGCTGCCGCTGTATGGGAGAAGTCTCGTATTTTGCACCTGATGTCAGCGGATTTTCCACTCCGTTTTACTGGCGTTTTACCGTCTGGGGCGAAAAAGGCGTCCTTGAATTCAATTATAATGATGACGGTATAAATGCCGCTTTTTGCGGCGAAGAGGGCATGAAAAAATTTGCAGGTTCAGTTAATGAATGGACTGATTTGAGTTCATTTATTGCTGAAATTGACGGCAAAATTCCGCCGCTTAATACTCAGCATGTTTTGAAAATAAGCCGTAAATGTCTTGAATTACAACAGAAAAGTTTTAATAAATAAGGAAGATTTAAAATGAGTAAAAAAATTAACTTCGCCGTTATCGGCTGCGGTGCTCTCGCCCGCGGACAGCATATCCCCAATATTGCAAAATCCGAGAAAGCAAATCTCTATGCCTGCTGCGACCTTTCAGATGCCGCACTTGCAGAATGTAAGGAAAAATACAACGTTCCCGTCATTTCTAAAGACTGGAAAAGTGTAATCCTCGACCCCAATGTTGATGCAGTCTGTCTGGCTACTACTGAAAAACTCCGCAAGCCTGTTATTGAATTTGCCGCAATGAACGGAAAACCTGTTTATGTTGAAAAACCGCTTGCCGCAAATCTTGAAGAAATGTACGAAATTCAGAAAATCGTTCATAAATACAATATTCCTTTCTGCGTCGGTCACAACCGCAGATGCAGTCCCGCTATGATTGAAGCACATGATATTTTCCGTAAACAGATGAAGGAAAATAAACAGTGTACATGGCGTTGGGACCGTGAAAAAGACCGTCCCGTGCTTGACAGTGACGGCAAAGCCTCAATCAATGTCCGTATCAATGATGACTGGTACAGCTGGAAAGCATGGGTTTTTGACAAAACTCAGGCTCCTCACGGTCCGATGCTTTTTGAAATGACTCACTTCACCGATATCTGCAACTGGTTCCTTGATGCCGAACCCGAAGAAGTCGTCGCAATGGAAACAGGTATGCTTAATCATGCTATCATTATCAAATACAAAACAGGTGAAATTGCTTCTCTCAATCTCTGTGCCAACGGTACTTTCGGTTATCCCAAAGAACTTTATGAAGTCATGGGCAACGGTTCAATCGTTGTTGTTGACCACATGTGCGAAGTAAGAACTGCCGGTATCCCCGGAGTTCCCGAAGTTATCAAATATCCTTTCCTTAATGACAAACATCCGTCAGTCGGTACCGAGGGCGGTATCAACGGTTGGATTGCCAAAAAGAGCGCAGCCTGTAAGGAAGCCGCAGAAGCAAACGACCAGATGAAACAGTTTACCGCAGAACCCAACAAAGGTCATGCTATTGCAATTGATTTGTTTGTTGACGAAATCAACGGCGAGCGCGGTGAAGTCTGCGGCGTTGATTCTGCAGTTATGGCAACCCGTATCGCTTTTGCCGCAGTAAAAAGTGCAGCTGAAAAGCGTATTGTTAAAATAGAGGAAATTTAAATGAAAGTTTATATTCAAACTGATATAGAAGGGGCTGCCGGTTTCTGTTTTTTTGAGAACCGCAAAGACGGAGGTTATTTCAATGTATTGCACCGTCAGCGCATGTATAAACTTATTACTGCTGAAGTCAATGCCGCAGTCAAAGCCGCTTTTGACGCAGGTGCAAATGAAGTTTATGTCAATGACAGCCACGGTTCCGGCTACAATCTGCTTTTTGAAGAAATGGACAGCCGCTGCAGAATAATTCACGGAGACAACTGTTCCGGACCGCATTGGCTGCCTAAACTGGATGAGACTTTTGATGCAATGATTTGTATCGGCATGCACGCCATGGGCGGAACAAAAAAGGCAATTACTCCTCATTCTCTCTGGGTGGTGAATGACGGAGAAATCAAATTGAGTGAAGGCACTATGGCGGCGGCGATTGCCGGCGACTTCGGGGTCCCCGTTGTTATGGTTTCAGGCGATGATAAAATCTGCGCTGAATTTGCAGAAAAAATCGACGGCATTGAAACTGCTGTGGTCAAAGAAGGTCTTGCACCTCATCAGGCTTGTTCTCTTATGCCTGAAGCAAGCTGCAAACTTATTGCTGAAAAAGTCAAAAAAGGTCTTTTCCG
The DNA here is from genome assembly GCA_045657185.1 of Victivallaceae bacterium. Taxonomy (GTDB): domain Bacteria; phylum Verrucomicrobiota; class Lentisphaeria; order Victivallales; family Victivallaceae; genus RGIG5270. Next base: position 35,682 of record JAZOSO010000008.1, read on the forward strand.
TTTGCAGAGTATCAAACCTTATAAAGTTCAAGGTCCCGTTAAACTTGCTCTTTTTGACAGTGCCAATCATGCGCCTCCGTTGCCGCAAATCGGAGAAAGTGTTGTTGCCGACAGCATGAATGAAGCATTTCTGAAATATGAAAAAGCCATGCCGTGGACAAAGTTTGACAGTGAAGAACCATACGGATTTGTCTTTCCCTGAGGAAAAAATGAAAAATAGTGATGTTTGCATAAGAAGTGTTGAAACTGAATTTCTGCCGATAAAAATGCGCCTGCCGCTGAAATTCGGAACTTCAGTTATTGAATCAATCACCTGCTGCCGTGTCAAAATGACCGTCACCAATCGGGACGGTCAGACTGATTGCGGTTACGGTGAAACGCCTTTAAGTGTCGGCTGGGGCTGGCCGAGTGCGGATTTGAGTTTTGAATACCGCGAAGAAAAAATGATTGAGTTCTGCCGCAAACTTGCCCCGATGTGGGTTTCGGATGAATTCAAAGACCACATGACACACGGGCATGATTTTGAATTGCCGTCAGATATTCCGCATTTGGCGGCACTCATCTGCAACAGTGCATTTGATATTGCCCTGCACGATGCTTTCGGGCGGGTCAATGAAGTCAATACTTATGAGACTTACAACAGTAAGTACATGAATTATGACCTTGCTTATTTTTACGGAGATACAAAGTTTGCAGGCAGATATCCGCAGGATTATTTCACTTCCGATTTGCAGTCACATCTGCCGGTTTGGCATTTGGTCGGCGGTAAAGACTTGCTGACTGATGCCGAGCGTACCGGCAGTGAGCCTGATGACGGTTATCCGGTAACATTGGAAGAGTGGATTGAAGCAGACGGACTTTTCTGTTTGAAAATCAAACTTACCGGTAATGACCGCGAGTGGGACTTGAACCGTCTGATAAATGTCGGAGCAATCGGTGCGAAATATAATGTCAAGCATTATTCACCCGACTTCAACTGTCTGGTCAAAGACCCCGAATATGTCAATTCCGTCCTTGATGAATTGAAAGTCAAAGCACCCGATGTTTTTGAGAAACTTCTTTATGTTGAACAGCCTTTCCCGTATGATTTGGAGGCTAATCAGATTGACATTCACAGTGTTTCTGCACGCAAAGATGTCTTTATGGATGAGAGTGCGCACGACTGGAAATTTGTCAAACTCGGTTACGAACTCGGCTGGACGGGTGTCGCATTGAAAGTCTGCAAAAGTCAGACCGGCGCACTGCTTTCGGCATGCTGGGCAAAAGAACACGGTATGAAACTCATGGTTCAGGATTTGTCAAATCCGACTATGGCGATGATACCGCATGTGAGATTGGCACAGTATGTCGGTACTATTATGGGGGTTGAGTGTAATGCTCCCCAGTTCTACCCCGAAGTGTCAAAAGATTTTGCCGTAAAACATCCGTTTTTGTACAAACGCAATAACGGTGTTGTTGATTTGTCAACGCTCAGCAATCTCGGACTCGGGTACAGTGAATTTCAAGAGTAACTTTTAATCAAGCTCATCACGGAATTCTTCAATGCAATTTTCAATGCGTTGTTTGACAACTTCCGTGAGAGTTGTCATTTCTTCTGCGTATGTGAAAGGACAGGAAATAATGCCCATTTTGTACAGGGCATATTTCTGTCCTGTCCATATCGTTTTCAGGTCCTGTCCGTAAATTCCGTGGAAAAGTTTTATCAATTTTTTCTGCATTGCTGCCGCTGCCTGCAAATCTCCGCAGTTGGCGGCATTTTTCAGACTGACCAGCATTTTTGAAGCTAAAGCACCGATACCGCAGACTGCGCCGTCAAGTTCGGTAAAACCTGCTTCATCTATTGCCCATTCGTGTCCTTCAAGGAACAGGACATTGAAATTATTTTCTTCGCGCATGAGCAGCAGTTCTTTGCGGAGCCACATGTTGCCGGAGGAGTTTTTTATTCCTTTGAGATTCGGGTGTCCGAGAATTTGACTGAATTGTTCCAAATTCAGAGGCGCACAGCTTAAGGCAGGGTTGTAATAGAAATAAACAGGACGGTCGGCATGGTCAAGTACGGTAAGAATGGATTTTACCGTATCAAGTGCGGCAGGTTTGGCAGGAAGCATATAAACATACGCGCCGAAATCATATTTTTTGTAATCATCCATTAATTTCAAAGTCAACGGCAAACTTGTATTTGTTACTCCAACCATGAGTTCAGTACGGTTTTTTACGCAATCGGCTGCAAATTCCACTGTTTCTTCTTTAAATTTTTCAGTGAAATTATACCATTCACCCATTGTTCCGAAAATAAAAATTCCGTCCAATCCGTGTTTTATATTGCGTTCCAGTAAATTTTTAAAACCGGTTTTATCCAAAGTTCCGTCGTTTAAAAGCGGAGTTACACTTGCGCTTACTATTCTTTTTTTCATAAAATTACTTTCAAAATATTACTGTTTTCAGAATTATTGATGAAGAAAACCATGCTATTGCCTGTTGGTCTTGCGTCCAGTCAAACCACAGCGGGGCGTCAGATATATAAACTTTGTCTTCAATATTACTTACATTGAAGTTTCCGTAAAGTCCGGGACGCTCACGATAATCAATCCGAGGCAGAATTATCATCTCTTTTGTTTGGTCAAGGCACATTGTTTGAACATCGACAGGCGCGGCAAACATCGGAGTACGCCATCTGAAACAATCTTCATTTGTCTCATGCTGACGGGTATAAACAAGATAAAGTTCATCTTTTAATTTCATCCAATGCTGCTGAGTGGGGCTTGTCGTCAAAAGTTTTCCGTCGGCAAAATGCCATTTTTCCGGTTCTTCCCAGCTTAAACCGTCATTGCTGACACTTACCCATGCGCAATTTTCGTCACAGCGCATAGTCAGATAAAATTTGCCTTTATATTCTGCAACTGACGGTTCATACAAGCCGCGTCCTGTATTGACTGTCAGGGGATTTCCGGTACCGAGATGAACTAATTTTTTTCCGTCAATGCGGTATTTGCGGCAGACTGTGATAAATTTTTTGTTTTCATTGAGACAGAAAAACGGAATAATTACAGAATTATCATCTGCAACGGCTGTTTGTGTGCCTGCGGCACGGTCGTCAGCAAAGTCCTGATTGGGAATATATTCTGCTTCGCTCCATGTGCCGTCATAAAAGAGATAAACAGATTTGTAAGTTTTTTCACCTTTGACGATACCGATTATTCCTGCTTTTGAATCATCAGCAAATGTCAGAGGACGGAAGTCCGCACATTTGGCAAACTTTTCAAGCGGAGTTATTTTCTGCGGTTCACTCCAACTTTTTCCGCCGTCATCAGAAAAACAGTAATACGGAATACTGAAATTATCCATGGCAAGGATTTTGTGCATTATCATCATCAATTTGCCGCGGTACGGG
>JAZOSO010000009.1:0-15233 GCA_045657185.1 Victivallaceae bacterium
AGAAGAAAGTGGGCGTGATTTCGTTACCCCCGCTTTTTTTATTGTCGGTGTTTTTAATTGCATATTATATAAAAATTAAAGAAATAAGGAGATAGAAAATGAATAATGAATTGTTGTCCATGCTCGATTATATTGAACGCGACCGCGGTATCAGCCGCGAGTCTATGATTACTGCTCTTGAAAATGCTATTCTTTCCGCTTCCAAAAAAAGTATTCATCCTGCAAATTCTCTCAGAGTGAAGCTTGACCCCCGCACAGGAAAAATTCAGGCTTGGGCTGATCTTGAAGTTGTAGAGTCAAATGCCGGAACCGACCAGATCACTCTTGAACAGGTTCTGGAAAAATATCCGAATGCAAAAATCGGAGACAAAATTACTTTGGAAGTCACTCCCAAAGATTTCGGACGCATTGCCGCTCAGTACGCAAAACAGGCTATCGCCCAGGAACTTCGTAAAGCCGAAAAAGAAACTGTCCTTGCTCAATTTAAAGACCGTATCGGTCAAATTCTTACCGGTACAGTCAGCCGTGTTGACAGCAACAATGTCATAATTGACTTTCAGAAAACCGACGGCATTATGTCTTCCAAAGACCGCATCTTCGGCGAGCAGTATGTTGCCGGTGATATGATCAATGTTCTGCTTGTCAAAATTGATACTGAAAACACGGGGCCCAGTTTGATCGTTTCCCGTTCAAATCCGAATTTTGTCAAAAAACTTTTTGAACGCGAAGTTTCTGAAATTCACGACGGCATCGTTGAAATCAAAGGTATTGCCCGTGAAGCTGGCAACCGTACAAAAATTGCAGTTGCCAGCACTGACCCCAGAGTTGACCCCGTCGGTTCCTGCGTCGGTATGCGCGGAACACGCGTCAAAAATATCACAAATGAACTCGGTTCTGAACGCATTGATATTATTCCTTACGATGAAAATATTGCAAAATATGCAACCAATGCTTTGCAGCCGGCAAAAGTTCAGCGCGTTGACGTCCGTGAAGAGACAAAGGAAATTATTGTTTATGTCAATGAGGAACAGTCAAAAATTGCTTTCGGTAAAAAAGCTCAGAATGTTCGTCTCTGCTCCAAACTTATCGGTTGGAGCGTAAATATTCAGACTGAAAATCCGCTTGAAGAAAAAATTGTTGAAGCAGCCAATAAACTGGCTTTTGAAATCGGCGTCAGCGTCGGCACCGCCAACCGCCTCGTCCGTGCAGGTTTCCTTACTGCAGACGGAATCAAAGCCGCAGGATTGGAACAGCTGCTTGAAATTGAAAAGATCAATGTGAAGGAAGTCACTGCCGCTTTTGAAAAACTTATGCAGTAACGGGTGTTTTGCCCGTTCTTTTTTATGATATTTCAGATATAAGCTTGTTTAGAGAGGAAAGATTATGAAAACAGTAAAAATAAAAGATTTGGCTCGGCGGTACGGTATAAATGAAAAAGATCTGATCAACGAATTGATTGAACAGGGAATTGATATAGATAAGAAAAAAGGCGAATTTGACGCCGAAATGCTTGAACTTGTTGAGGATTACCTCAATGACCTTTACGGTGAAAAAAAGAAAATCCGTACAGGCAAAAAAGAGACTAACAAAGAAAGCGGCAAAGAACTTCGCCTCTCTTCTCCTGTTATTGTTAAAGACCTCGCTGAAGCTCTGGATAAAAAGCCCAATGTCATTATTGCTGATTTGATGAAATTCGGTGAACTTGCAAATATCAATCAGGCAATCAGTGATACTACTGCAAAAAAACTCTGCAAAAGTTACGGTTTTGAACTTATCCTCGGCAAAGATTCCGAAGACGCTCCGAAAAATCCCGTTGTTGCTGCTGCTGTTAACAGCGAACTGGAAGAGAACGAAGACGATTTTGAAAAGACTGAACGCCCGCCTGTCGTTACTTTTCTCGGACATGTTGACCATGGCAAAACTTCACTTCAGGATGCAGTCCGTCATACCAATGTTGTAGCTAAAGAAGCAGGTGCTATTACTCAGCATATCGGTGCTTCATCTATTGTTTATAATAAAAAACAGATTACTTTTATTGATACTCCCGGACACGAAGCTTTTACCAGCATGCGCGCCCGCGGTGCTAATTCTACAGATATTGCCATTCTTGTTGTTTCCGCAACAGAAGGTTTTAAGGCTCAGACCGTTGAAGCTATGAATCACGCTCTCGCTGCCAAAGTCCCGATTATCGTTGCTATGAATAAAATGGACTTGCCCGATGCCGACCCGCAGAAAGTTATGCTGCACATGCAGCAGAATAATCTTATGTGCGAAGACTGGGGCGGTGAAGTCGGTACTGTTCCTGTCTCTGCTAAAACAGGCATGGGACTTAATGATTTGCTTGACCGTATTCTTCTTGAAGCTGAAATCCTTGAGCTTAAAGCCCGTACAAAAGGCAGAGCCAAAGGTATCGTTCTCGAATCCCAGGTTGAATACGGACTCGGACCGAGTGCCAGTGTGCTGGTGCAGCACGGTACTTTGAAAATGGGAGACCCCATTCTCTGCGGAACTTGTTACGGTAAAGTTAAAACCCTTTTTGATGACAAAGGCAACCGTATCAAGAGTGCATCTCCGAGTACCCCCGTCCGTCTTATCGGTTTGAATGCCGCTCCTGAAGCAGGGGATAAACTCATTGTCTGCCGCACTGAAAAAGAGGCTCGTCAGGAGGCGGAACGCCGTATCGCTGAAATCCGTAATCAGCAGAATGCTCACAGTTCCATTGCCAGTGCAGAAGATTTGTTCAGCAAACTTAACAGTTCATCTATTGACTCACTTGATATTATTATTAAGTCTGACGTCAAAGGTTCCGGCGAAGCTATCGCTCAGTCTCTCTCCAAACTTCCCTCCGACAAAATCAAATGCAATGTTATTGCCAACGGTGTCGGAGCAATCAGTGAAAATGATGTGATGCTTGCAGCTGCTTCAAATGCTTTGCTGGTCGGCTTCCACGTCCGTGTTAATCCCGGTGTGAATGACCTTGCCAAACGGCAGAATGTTGAAATCCGTCTTTACAGTATTATTTATGAATTGCTTGAAGATATCACCGATGCTCTCGCCGGTAAACTTGAACCCGAAAAACGCGAAAAAACTCTCGGTGAAGCTAAAATTCTGCAAATTTTTGAGCTTTCCAAAGGCGGCAAAATCTGCGGATGTATGGTTGAGGAAGGTTCTGTCAAAGTCGGAGCCAAAGCCCGTGTTTTCCGCCGTAATGAACTTATTTATAATGGTGAAGTTGTCTCTCTCCGCCGCTTTAAAGATGACGTGAAAGAGGTCAAAGCCGGTCTCGAATGCGGTATCCGCTTGGATAACTTTGCCGATTTTGAAGAAGGCGACAAGATTGACTGCTTTGAGATCGAACTTAAAAAGGCAACTCTCTGAGGAGGTCAGATATGGGTGAAGCAGACAGACTGACTCGTGTCAATGAGCTTTTAAAAAGAGAGATTGCTGATAATCTGGAGAAGTGCCTTCTTTTCAGCGGCGGCGGTGCGCTGGTCTCTGTTACTGAAGTGAAAACTTCAGTGGATTTGCGCAATGCAACCGTTTTTGTCAGTATTTTTGTTCCGAAAAACGGCAATAAAAATGACATTTGGAATGAAATTCTTGAAAAAAGAATTGAAATTCAGCGTAATATTGCTAAAAATCTCAAGTTCAAGCATACTCCTGTCATCTCTTTTAAACTTGATGAGCGTTTGGAAGAGGGCGACCGCGTACTTCAGCTTTTAAATGAAATGGAAGAACATGAATAATCTTGAAGAGATAGCAGCTTTTCTGTATCAGGCAGATGATTTTCTGGTTGTGTCGCATGTAAAACCTGACGGCGATGCCGCAGGTTCGTCTTTCGGCATGACAACTTTTTTGCGTGATAACGGAAAAAATGCGGATGTGCTTTTTATTGATGATATTCCTGATAAATTCAAAGTCTTTGCAGATTTTGAATATCTGCGTCAGACTTCTGAATGGCAGAGCGGCAAATATAAAACTTTGCTTGTTACTGACTGCGCCCGTTGCAACAGATTGAACAGTGATTTTAAATTGGAAGATTTCAACGGGACAATTGTCAATATTGACCACCACATTGATAATGATGTGAACGGTGATTTTAATATCATTATCAGTGAAGCCGGTGCATGTTGTTCCATTTGCACTGATTTGGCTAAACTGATGCAGGAAAAATACAACTGGCGTATTTCAAAAAATACAGCTGATTGGTTTTATGTCGGAATAATAACTGACACTGGCGGTTTCCGCTTTTCAAATACCAATCAGCAGATTTTTCAAACGGCTGCTTTCCTGCTTGATTGCGGAGCTGAAATTGAAGCTGTCGTTAATGCTGCGTTTTTTTCAAAAAAGACAAACCAGCAGGAATTTGAGGCTGATATGGTACTTAATTATGTCAAACGGGATTTTGACGGCAGATATGTTTGGGCTTATTTGCCGCAGGAGTTGTTTGACAGATATGATTTTGATATGAAAGACGGGGAGGGGGTAATTGAATTTCTGCGTGAAACAGAAGGTTCGGTTATCGCCGTATTGGTTTATCCAAAAGACGATACTTTGAAAGTCTCTCTCCGCAGTAAGGATTCCCGCTATCCCGTAGGACCTGTCGCCCGCAGTCTCAATGGCGGCGGTCACGAGATGGCTTCAGGAATTACAGCAAGAAATATTTCCGCAGATGAACTCTGTGCGGCATTGAAAAATAAAATCGGAGAACTTTTGCAAGTATGAGATATCGTCCCGACAAACACAGATTACCCAAATTTACCCAGGATGGCTTGCTCCTCGTGGACAAAGCACCGGACTGGACAAGTTTTGATGTTGTTAATTTTCTTAAAAACCGTTTTAATATTCCGAAAATCGGTCATTGCGGTACACTCGACCCCGCCGCAACCGGTTTGCTGGTTGTTGTTTGCGGCAGATTTACCCGTCTCAGCAGTATGCTCAGTTCTGATAACAAAGTTTATCAGACAAAGTTACTCCTCGGTGTAAAAACTGACACTGACGATATGGAGGGAAATATCATTGAAGAACGCCCGATTGACGGTCTTGATGCGGATAAAGTAAAATCTGCCATTGAGTCATTTATCGGAGACTCAATGCAGATTCCGCCAATGGTTTCAGCAATTAAAAAAGACGGTAAAAAACTTTATGAACTTGCCCGTAAAGGTATTGAAATTGAGCGCGAACCGCGTCCGATTCATATTTCAAAAATAGATATTCACAGCATTGAACTGCCTGAAGCTGATTTTACAGTTCACTGCTCCAAAGGTACTTATATCCGCTCATTGTGTGCAGATATCGGAACCAGACTCGGTACCGTCGGAACTTTGAAAAATCTCCGCCGCACAGCCAGCGGCAAGTTTTCCATTCAAGATGCAATAACATTGGATGAACTGAAAAATATGGAACAGGCAGACTTGGCAATACATATGCGCAAGTTTCTTATGGAACATATTACTCCCGATATGATCGGAGGTGAATTATGAGTCAACAATTTAAAAGTGCGGAAATTGAAAGTGCTATAAACCAGCTGCTGCAGGAAAAAAATTCAGTTATTTCAACGGCGGTGCTGGCGTCTTTTCTCGGCGGTGCGCCGAATGATAAAGAGCTTGATGAAAGATTACTGCATTTTTTGCAGAGTGATGAATCGCTTTATTCTGTTGACGATGAAAATTTCCGCCGCAGAAGTGATTTTTTTAACGGCAGAGTTTTTGTTGTTGTTCCGACTGCCCGTGAAATTGCAGAAAAAATCCTGATTATCGGGCATCGCTTCCAGTCATTTGCCGACCCTGAAATTTTTCCCAGCGATATCACTGTTAAATGGGGAAGAAAAAATATTTCCACAAAAATCATAAGCGATACCTTGCAGGAACTTTTTCCGTATCATATGCTTATGGGGGCAGAACAGATATCGGATTTTTTCATCGGAGAGGATGAAAATAACGCACACTGGAAAACAAAGGGCGGTTATGCTGCAAAAATACGCTTGAATGTATTTGATATGACTGACTTTTACAATGAATGCAATATGCAGAATAATGATGCATTAAAATTCACAGTCAAAGATTATAATAAAGGTATTTTCAAGATTGAAAAGATTAATGCCGCAGACCGCAGTGAAGAAAAAATTTCCGAATGGTGCCGTGAATTTGAAAAAACAACAGGCGAAGTTGCCGACCGGTTTGAAACTTATCTTGACTTGCCGGAGCAGCTCCGCATGGCTTTTTTCCTCGGAGAAGATAAATTTTTCGGAGGAGAGGGGGCCGCGCTTGATGAATTTATCCGCCGCGCGGAAAATATGGAAATCGTTTTTGACTCCGACCATACCGTACTGGTGCGTAAAGAAGATAATTTCAGTTCTGACAGCAGTGCATCTGATATTCCGGACGGCATTTCCATTTCCGGCGGAGAAAGTTCTTCGCTTAAGGGTATTTTGAAATCAATCGGCAGTCTGCTTACAGAAACAGAAACTGATTCATATATTCTTGAAAGCTGTTTTGACCGGGACAAGGATTTTACTGCTTTTCTGAACAAAGTTTTTGATTTTGATAAATTGAATTTCGCTGATGAAGCGCAGAAAACTATTTTCCTGAACTTCCTTGAAGACCGTTTTGAACACTTCAGCGAAAATTACAACCGTTTCCTTGATGAGGAAAAAGCTCCGCTGCGAAGCAGAATACTTGAACTTATCACAGCTCGAAGTGAATTTTTTGATTATATCAAAACTCTGGAAATTGACGAAAAATCAATTCCGCAGAATGAAATGAAGAAAATCGCCTCAGGATCTCTTCATCTGAATCAGCTTCTTGATATGCTTAATGATGAGCGTCAGGATCTTACAGAAGAAACTAAAGATGCAATCTTTGATGCCGTAGAGAATGCAGAAGATATTCTTAACGACGCAATGGAAGCACTTGAAATGAAATTGAAGATATAATATATTATAGTAGGAAAGGAATATTATGGCTGAAAAATTTTTATTGAGCGGCAACGAAGCTATCGCCATGGCTGCAAGAGATTGCCGCGTAACACTCGGTGTCGGATATCCCGGCACTCCGTCATCTGAAATTCTGGATGAATTTTCCAAGCTCGGCGGCAAAGCACAGTGGGCTCCCAATGAAAAAGTCGCTTTGGAAGTTGCTATCGGCGGTGCATTTGCTCAGGGACGCTGCATGGCTACAATGAAACATGTCGGCGTCAATGTTGCAGCCGACCCGCTTTTTACTATTGCTTATGCAGGGACTCCCGGCGGTTTGGTGCTTATTTCTGCCGACGACCCCGACATGGCATCAAGTCAGAATGAACAGGATAACCGCCGCTATGCGATTTCAGCAGGCGTTCCGATGCTTGAACCGTCAGATGCTCAGGAAGCATACGATTTTGCAATCAAGGCTTTTGAATTGAGTGAAAAATTTGATACTCTGGTTATTTTGCGCATGACCACCCGTGTCTGCCATTCAAAAAGCATCGTTGTTACCAGTGATAATATCGCTGAAGCTCCCGCAATTTCTTACACCAAAAATGTAAAAAATAATGTTATGATTCCTGCTTATGCAAAACTTGCTCACCGCCGTTTGCGCAGTCGTCTTGCAGAAGTTGCGGCATTCAATGAAAACAGTGATTTTGTTAAAGAAGAAATAAACAGCACCGAACTCGGTATTATTACAAGCGGTATTTCTTATCTTCACTCCAAAGATGCCGCTCCTGAAGCTTCTGTTCTCAAAATCGGTTTGACTTATCCGCTTCCGATTGAGCGTATCAGAGCTTTTGCTGCCAAAGTTAAACGCTGTATCGTTGTTGAAGAAGGCGACCCAATTGTTGCAGAAGCATGTCTTGCTGCAGGTATCAAAGTTGAGTCAAAAGATGAAATGTCCCGCTTCGGCGAACTCAATGTCGGCAGAGTCCGCAAAATCATTGCCAATGACAAAGTTGACGAGACTCCGCTTCCCGCAGGCAAACCTCCCCAGCTCTGTCCCGGCTGTCCCCATCGTAAATCTTATGAAGTCCTCAGAGACCTCAAACTTACTGTTGCAGGTGATATCGGCTGTTACACTCTCGGTGTAATGCCTCCTTTTGAAGCTATTGATACTGTCGTCTGTATGGGCGCATCAATTACTACCGGTCTCGGTTTGCGTCATGTCCTGCCGGAAAATGAAGCCCGCAAAGTCGTCAGTGTTATCGGAGACAGTACTTTCTGGCACACCGGTATCAACGGTATTGTTGAAATGGTTTACAATCGCCCCGCCACAGGGCATGTGGTAATAATCCTTGATAACGGAACTACCGCCATGACAGGTTTGCAGGAACATGCCGGTACAGGCCGTCATCTGGATAACTCTGCCAGCGATAAACTTGTTATTGAAGATGTCGTAAAGGCGATGAAAGTTGATAATGTTGATATCATTGATACCACTCTTGAAACTGAACGCTTCAAAGCATTGCTGCAGGAGCGTTTAGCATCCAATGACCTTTCTGTTATTATTGCCCGCCGTCCCTGTATTCTCGGTGTGGCAAAACTTGCAAAACTCGCCAAGAAAGAGGTGAAATAATGAGCGTTGTTAATGTAATTTTCGCCGGTCTCGGCGGTCAGGGGGTACTTAAAGGCACTGATATTCTCGGGGAAGTCCTTTTTGAAAAAGGTTTTGATGTCAAAAAAAGTGAAGTTCACGGCATGAGTCAGCGCGGCGGTTCCGTCTCCAGCGAAGTCCGTTACGGCGCAAAGGTTTTCAGCCCTATGATTCCCCGCGGTGAAGCTGATTATCTCATTGTCCTTGACGAAACTCAAGTTGAAGTCAATATTGAGAAGTTGAAGAAAGACGGAGTTCTTATCTCTCCGAAAGATGTTCCTGTTGATAAACTTGCAAATCCCAAAGCATTAAACATCATGCTGCTCGGTGCTTTGAGTGCGTATCTCAAGGATATTGAACTTGACGCTTTCCTCAACGCACTCAAAATGTTCCTTCCGGAAAAAGTTTATAACATGAATGAAGAAGCTTTTCTGCTCGGCAGAAACAGTGTTAAATAAAAAAGGAGTCATAGCCATGTTGATCAAACAGTTGTCATTGTTCATTGAAAACAAACCGGGTTCACTCTATCCAATCTGTAAGGTTTTGCAGGATAACAACATTAATATCCGTACTCTCTCTCTGGCTGATACTGCCCAGTTCGGTATTCTCCGACTGCTTGTCAAAGAATGGGAAAAGGCACGCGATGTTCTTTCCGCAGCAGGTTTTATTGTAAAAGTTACCGATGTTATTGCTCTGCCCGTTGAGGATCATCCCGGCGGTTTGGCAGAATTGCTTCAGATTGTTGACAAACACAATATCAGTGTTGAATATATGTATGCTTTTACTTTCGGTCATGAAAACACAGCAGTTATGGTTTTCCGTTTTGATGATCCCGAAGCAACTTTGAAATGTTTCAAAGATGAGCATATCGGAGCTATTGAATCGCTTGAGCTTTTTAAATAAGGTATAAAAAATGTCTGAATTGATTATTCCCAATAGAATTTATCAGCCTGAATTTGAATGTATGGATCGCGAAGAACGCCGTGCATTGCAAGTCAAGCGGCTGCGTGAAAGCATTGAACGGGCGTCTGTTTTGGATTTCTACAAAAAGAAATTCAAGGAATTTGATATTACTCCTGATAAAATCAAGTCTCTTGATGACTTGCGCCGTCTGCCTTTCACTACAAAGCAGGATTTGAGAGATTATTATCCTTTCGGTTTTTTTGCTGTTGACCGCAGTCAGCTTGCCCGTATTCACGCTTCCAGCGGCACTACCGGCAAACCGACTTTTGTCGGTTATACCAAAAACGACCTTGACTTGTGGTCAACATGCTGCGCCCGTTTTCTGGTTGCCGGCGGTTTGACTCCTGACCAGATTACTCAAATCGCTTTCGGTTACGGACTTTTTACCGGAGGTTTCGGTTTGCATTACGGTATAGAAAAAGTAGGTGCAGCAATTATTCCTGCCTCCAGCGGTAACACCCAGCGTCAAATCATGCTTCTTAAAGATGCAAAAGTTGATACCGTCATCTGTACTCCGAGTTATGCATTGAATATCGCCGAAGTCATAAAAGCTCAGGGACTCAAAAAAGGTGATCTGGCATGGAAATTTGCCCACTTCGGCGGTGAACAGTGGACTGAGGAAATGCGTGTCAGAATTGAAGATGCTCTCGGCATTCATGCTTTCAACAACTACGGACTTTCCGAAATCATCGGTCCCGGTGTTTCCGGTGAGTGCGCCGCTCGTACCGGTATGCATATTCAGGAAGACCATTTCATTGTTGAATGTGTAAATCCCGAAACACTTGAGCCGGTCGGGGAAGGGGAGGAAGGCGAACTTGTCATTACTGCTTTGACTAAAGAAGCCTGTCCGATTATCCGCTACCGCACCCGCGATTTGTCTAAACTTTTCTGGTCTGAACCCTGTCCCTGCGGGCGTACTACTATGCGTATGAGCCGTGTCAAAGGCAGAACCGATGATATGCTCATTATCCGCGGAGTGAATGTATTTCCGTCACAGGTCGAAGAAGCGTTGATGAAAGTCGGCGGCATTGCTCCGCATTATCTCATTGAGCTTTACCGTCCCGGCAACCTTGACCATGCAGTTGTCAAAATTGAAATGCTGCCGGAAACTTTCTCCGACAAAATGGATGAATTACAGAAACTTAAAAACAATATTGACCGTGAAATATCCGCCATTACAGGTATTCATTTTGATATTCAGCTTGTTGCTCCGAATTCACTTGAACGCACCGGCGGAAAGGCCAAGCATGTCGCTGACTTCCGCGGCTTGAAAATTGATTGATAAGGATTTTTGCTATGGCTGTTATTTTAGGTATTGAATCAAGCTGTGATGAATCAGCATGCGCCATTGTGAGAGACGGCTATGAAGTCGTTTCGTCACAAGTTGCATCGCAAATCGCAAAACATGCTCTGCATGGCGGAGTTGTGCCTGAGTTGGCAGCCCGCGAACACCTTACCGCATTGAAACGAGTTCTTGATAAAACCTTATCCGAAGCAAAAATGACCATGGATGATATTGATGCAATCGCTGTCACACAGGGACCGGGATTGATGCCGGCCTTGCTTGTCGGTTTCAATTTTGCCAAAGGTCTTGCCCTCGGGCATAACAAAAAACTTATCGGAACAAATCATTTTATTGCTCATATTTACGGAGCTTTTCTGGAAGACGGCAAAAGTGTCATTGAGGATGAAAAGCGTTACCCCATGCTCGCACTTGTTGTTTCCGGCGGACATACATCTCTGATGCTGCTTGACCGATACGGCAAAGCCCGTCATCTCGGCTGGACTATTGATGATGCCGCAGGCGAAGCTCTTGATAAAGGTGCAAAACTTCTTGACCTCGGCTATCCCGGCGGTCCGATTATGCAGAAAACAGGTGAGGGGGGAGATATTTGCAAATATAACTTTCCCCGTCCGCTGACCGGAACTTCCGGCAAGGCACTCAGTGAAGAAAACCGTTTCAATTTCAGTTTCAGCGGTATCAAAACAGCGTTGCTCTATCATGTACAGCGCGAAAAAGAAGACGGAAAAGTTTTTGAAGGAGAACTTTTAAAGGATACTGTTGCCTCTTATCAGGAAGCTGTTATTGATGTACTTGTACGCAAAACACTTGCTGCGGCAAAACAATTTAATGTCGGCAGTATCGTTGTTGCCGGAGGCGTTGCCTGCAACAAACCGCTTCGTGAGCGTTTTACGGCAAAAACACCGTCCCATATTCTGCTTAAGATGGCAAAACCGGTTCATTGTACTGATAATGCCGCAATGGTTGCAGGACTCGGATATCATTATTGGAAAAAAGGCATGTTCACAGAAATAAATGCAGATGCTTTTGCGCGTTTGCCTGAAATTTCAGAAGTGCCGTTTATCGGAGATTAAAATGAATTATTGTTTGATTTTTGACCTTGACGGCACGCTGATTGATTCAGTTGATGATTTGGCTGCCGCAGTCAATTATATGAGAAATGAATACGGCTTGGCTGAATTATCGCGGGATGTTATCCAAAGCTATATCGGAAACGGAGTCAAAGAACTTATCCGTCTTTCCATACAGGACAGTATCTGCGACTTTGACGGGGCTTTAGAAAAGATGAGTTCATATTACCGTGAACACTTGGTTGACAAAACTTGTTGTTATCAGGGGGTTCGCAGCGGTTTGGCTGAACTTGCCGCCAATGGATTTGTCATGGGAGTCTGGACGAACAAAAATGAACAGCCTGCACGCCATATTCTTTCAAAACTTGATATAAGCAAATATTTTGATTTTGTCATCGGCGGTGACACCGGCTATGCAATGAAACCGGATCCGGAAGGCGCACTTGCCATAATGAAAGAATTCAACTGCAATAAAGATACAACCTTTATTCTCGGTGACCATTATACTGATATGGAAGCCGGACGCAGAGCGAATATCTGCAGTGTTTTTGCATCTTACGGCATTGGCGATCCGCATGATGAAAAGCCTGATTTTGTTGTGGATTGTTTCGCCGATTTTGTTGCAAAAATGATAACAATCAAACACAAATTATAAAATATATTTCCCGAAAAGGGCAGGGGGCAGATGAAAAAATCATCTGCCCCGATTTTTTTGCTTCGTTATAAACAAAGACTATTGCAACAACACAGATGTTTTATAAAAATTTCACGCAGTAATTTTTTTTAATATTACATCAATATAATTCATATCGTTGTAGTCAATTCTGACAAGTTTGATACCTGCTTCGGCACAAGCTGCATCTTTGAAAGCGTCAGCTTCTTTTTCCGCTTCTTTGCGATGAGTCCAGCCGTCAAGTTCAATCACTCTCTGTATTTCCTGAGTCTTGCGGTCGCAGATCACAAAATCAAAATGACGGTTGCGCATTTTTCCCCGATAACTCTGATATGCGGCAAAGTCAGTATTTTTCAGAGTGTAATCAACTTTTACAACATCTTCCATTCGTACTTAAAAAAGTATGATATGATGTTCCAGACTTATGAATTGTGTCAGCATTTCATAAAAAATTCTTTCGTTTTCCGTCAGGAGAGCTTTTGCCTTGTAATAAACTTGTTTTGCCATAATGTTTTCCTTTCTGTCTTTTTAACATACAGCATATTTTATTTTTTACAAGTTTTATTTTTATTTTTTCACAATACTAAGGAGTGCTTTCAAAGTATCAAAAGCAAATAAGCAATTTTGTGAAACGGATTTTTAAAAAGTGCCTGACAATATTTTTCTGCAACGGCTGAACACTTCAACGGACAGAAAAAAGAGTCAGGCATTTTTTGTTAAATCGTTTTTAAAGGGGTGCAAATGCTTTTGCCGTATCAAAGGGTGTTCGGAAGTTAATCGCGATTGTAACGCCGTTTCCGTAAAAAAATAATGTCGCATAATCAAGGTTATGCAAAGTTTTCCTCAGCTCGCAGCACTCGCTAAAGCTTCGTGATCGCTCACCTTCGGACTTTACATAACGTACTCTTATGCAACATTGAAAACTTTTACAAACAACTTTTGAGAAGCAATAAAAGCAAAATCAAAGTCAGACCTTCCAAACTCCGAAATATACTTTTTAAAATCTTTATAAGTTGTTCAAATTGATAATCTTCCATAATTAAAACCTCTTTATCTCCAGTATATAAAATAACATACTATTGAAAAAAGTCAAATTATTTAGCAGATTTTCTAATAATAATACGACCTTCATTATCAAATTCAAGCGGCGGTCTATTATTTAAAGAACCTTGTAAAGCAGAATTTGTACGTGAATTAATACGCTGATGGTCAAGTGGAGAATTAAAAAGAAAATTACCAACTGCCTTACCTGCTTTTTTGCCAAGCTCAGAAGAAATATTTTTAATAACACCATAACCGCCTTCAGCTTCCTGACCAAGAATAGATTTTGCTCTCTCATAAGGAACACGAGCTTCAGTAAGTTTAGCCTCAGCATCATATTTAGCTTTTAAAGCAGTATTAGCTTCAATACGTGAAACAGACTCCAAAGAATCCATAATATCAGGAGAAGAAATACTTCCTGCACTTATAGCAGAAGGAGCAGAAACAGAGCCAATATGTGAAGAAGGAGTAGAAGCTCCAGACATACCATTTACGGCAAGAATAGGATTTAAACCAGCCTTTCTTAAATCTCTAACCGCTCTTTGATAAGCTGAATTTGACATTTTTTCTTGCCATTTCCTGTCTTCCATAGTATCAATACGGTTCATAAACCATTGACGCTCCTGAAGAGCTTTATTTTGTGAATATGCCTTATCCTGAGAAATAAGACCAAAAGTACCTTGTAAAAACGGTCCACCAATAGCAGAAGCACCAGCAGCAGCGGCTGCAATAGCACCAGTAACAGGATCCATAAGACCTCCTTATTTTAAAGTGAAAGAAAATGTTTCCCCCACAGGGGGGGAAACGGGGCTTTGAATTTAGAAGTGTGTAACCAAGCCGGGAACTGAATAAACAGGCATTTCTCTAACGCAATACAAATTATTATAAACGTCAAGAATAATTTCAGGCTCATCAGTAACGGCAAGCACACGGTCAACAGGTACATTTTCTTGAATAAAATCAGAACTGAGAACAGGACGATTTTCAAAATACTGAGACAAATGCCAAACATCAAGACTTTGAGCATCGTTAGAACGAAGTTTTCCTGTAACTTTTGAAAAACCATAACGATACTCCGCCCATCTTTCTTGATATCCAAAAACGTTCTCATCATTTTCAGAACCATCAACATATATTTCCTTTGACAAAATAGCCTGTTCACCGAGATGAGCAAGCATAGGAACATAGAAATCTTCACGAGTACGGCGAGAAAACATCTTATGAAGACCCTGCTGATAAGTCAAGTTTGAACGAACTGAAACAAGACCAATAACAATACCATGTTCGCCGAAAGACTTTTTCCAACGAGGTGTAACATCTGAAAAAGTACCATATGCGGACAAATTACCCTGCGGAGTAGTTTCATTAGTGGCTGAAGTCTGAGGAACCGACTGCATACCAAGCATACAAGAACTACCACCGAGATACTCAGGGCGCTGAAGTCTCAAGTCAGGATTTGTAACACTCCAAATACCTTGCAAAAGTTCAAAGTAACGAGTACCAGAACGAGCATAAGCCTCAAGAAGCATTTGCATCTGAAAAGCCATACGGAATGTTTCAATACTTGCAGCAGTAGCTTGAGAAAGGTCAGCAATAAGACCGCTATTTTCTGCGTCAGT
>JAZOSO010000010.1:0-12344 GCA_045657185.1 Victivallaceae bacterium
CCTTGAGTTGCGGTCCATTGTTTATTGAAATTGTTACCGGCTGTAGCATTGACAGAGTCGGTAAATACAACGAAATTTGAAGGTTTGTTGATTGTTTTCAAATGCAGATAACCGTCAGCAGAACGGCGTATTCCGTAAACTTCATTGGTGGAGGTTTTGCTGATAATAGGATGCGAAGGACATCTGGCGTGTGATAATGAATCGGGGTGGAGATACTTTTCATTTAAAAAACAACTTGCCCATGTCGGGTCGTAAATCCCGCATAACTGGTAATCATCAAGATACATGGTCATATAAGTCTGACACTGTTTGAGATTTGAAACGCAGAGAGCGGATCTGGCTCTTTCTCTTGCTTTGTTGAGAGCAGGCAGCAGCATCCCTGCAAGGATAGCGATGATTGCGATGACGACCAGAAGTTCAATCAGAGTGAAACGTTTACTGACGTGTACTCTTCCGTGTTGGTTGAGCTTGTTTTTCATTTTTTATCCTTTCTGTTAAGATAAGACAGTTTTTGAGGCGTCTGATGAGTCTGAAGTATCGGATAGGTCAGATTCAGATAATATACATTATGACAATATGTATTTTTGCAGTCGTTTATATATTATAGCTTAAAAATGTATAAAATCAATAGCCAAGATATACAAAATGTATATTTTTCTTGAAAATAAATAATTCCGTGTTCATAAAAAAACGGACAGAAGTTGTAAAAATACAAATTCTGTCCGCTTAAAGGTTTGTTTATTCAGTTGGTCAGAGTTCAATGACTTTGCCGGTCTGCATTGATTTGTCGGCAAGGAAGCCGATCAAATGGCCGTTGATTGAGTCTGTCAGGGCAGTGCATGAAATAGATGGCGTATTTCCTTCAAGGACGGAAACAAAGTCTTCGACTACGCGCTGGTCGCCGCCGCCGTGACCTCCGAATGCTCCTGTGGTATCGCCTTCGTCATTGAGGTTTACTTCAATGAGTTTGAACTCATGTCCGGGGCGGGTGTCAATCAGTCGGACGACGAATTTGTTATCGTCCATGACGCCTTCGATTTCGCCTTTTGTGCCTATGATATGGATTTTGCGGCAGGGGCGGGAGGTGCCGCCGATCATATTGTGAGTGGCGATTGCGCCGTTGGCAAATTCAACCATGACGGATTGACGGTCAACGACATTATTATCCATTTTCCAGACGCAGCGGGCATAAGGATTGTCTTTGCGCTTGAGGTCGTTTTCATAATCTTCGTCGGTGGGATTTGCAATATCTTCAATGTTTGTCCAGACGTAAGCACTCCAGCGTTGGGGGTGATTGAGATTGATTTGGCGATTGGAGTACATGCAGTCTTTTTCAATCGGGCAGTCAAGGAGACAGTATTCGCCTGCATTAGCGGGAGCTTTTTCTTTGCAGAAGAAGTGTCTGCCGCCGAGAGAGGTAATCTTTTTGGGCGCAATGCCGCTCATGAACCATGCAATAAGGTCGAGGTCGTGACAGCATTTTGACATAAGCATAGATGATTTGCAGACATCGTGACGGCGCCATTTGCCGCGGATAAAGCAGTTGGCGATGTGGTGATAACTGACATGTTCAGAGGTCTGAATACTTACGACTTCGCCGATTTCTCCTGACATGATGCGCTTTTTGATTTCAACATAAAAAGGTGCATAGCGTAGAACGTGGCAAATCATCACTTTTTTTCCTGTGCGTTTGACTGCTTCATCAAGTATTCGGACTTCATCTTCGCTGACGGCAAAGGGTTTTTCAAGCAGAATGTCATAACCTGCTTCAAGCAGCATAAGTGAAGTCGGAACATGGTCAGCATCCATTGTGCCGTTGATAACACAGTCGGCAAGTTTGCCTTTTGCAGCAAGTTCAGCGGCATCGTGAAAAATCATATCATCGGCGAAACCGTATTTTTTCTGAGCTTTTTTGCAGCGGAACATATTGGGGTCGGCTACACCGACGATTTTAAGTCTTTCGGGTTGAACGATAGATAAATGCGAGTAGCACATTGCTCTGTGACCGGCTCCGACGATGATTGCAGTTATCATATAAATAAATCCTTTTTTTTAAATAAGACTGTGTGGTTCTGTTATAATATAATGCTGATACATTATAAGTCAAATATTTTTTACATTTATTTTTATATTTTTTTATGGTTCAGGGAGTTGCTTATATGCACTATAAAAAATATCCGTATTCAGTAATATATTCAGTTGGAGACTTTATTTTGCTTTGGATAAATACAAATATTTTGCGGATTTTTTTCTTAAAAAAACAGTTTATGCACTTGACAGCAGGGATTTTTTATGCTATAATCGTATAAAATCCATAACGAAAGGAGTTCAGTATGGTATGTTTGAATCATCCCGACCGTGAAGCTGATTACCGGTGCGCCGCCTGCGGAAAACCGATTTGCGGAGAGTGTGCCGTTTTCCATGATGAAGATGTTTACTGCTCTGATGCTTGTATGCAGAAAGGTATTGTCTCCAAAGCCCGCTCATCTTACATTATTGAAGATACTGCAAAAAATAACCGCAAACGCGGAATTAAAGGTTTTGTGTTTTTTATTGTACTTGTTATTATTGCCGCAGCTGCATATTATTTTTATTCTCAGAATAAGGAAAAAATTGACAGCACTGTTTCCGAAAAGTACAAAACTATCAGCAAAGAAGTCAATTCAACCAAAGATGCTTTCCTTGAAGTCGGTCACAAAAATGCACCTAAAGATTCACAGTACCGCCGAGACCGTGAGGCTGCAGTCAAAGGTAAATAACAGATAGATGCCGGTTGAATATCTCAAAAAATCTGTTTTTCTCATATTTGTAAAATAATCTTTGCGGCAAATATTTATTTTTTGCGCATGAGGGAGAGAACTGCACTGCCGAGAAAGTACATTGCCAGATATTCACGGACAGACCAGAAAAGATGCAGACCTTTGAACAAAATCAAAATCATCCAGACAAATGCCAGCAATGATGCGCATAAGCAGATGAATTTCTCAAATATTTTGCTGTTTTCACGGCGGCTCATGACAAAAAATCTGATTGTTTCAAACATCATCAATACCGCTATGCCGACCATAAAAGTTTTGCGTCCGGCAAAAATTATCACGCCGCCGATGCTTGCGCAAATTATGCCTCCGGCAAGATAGATTATTTTTTCTTTCTGCTTCAGATATTTTAAAATAAGTTCAAGTGCTTCTCCGAAAAGCAGAACCAAAGGCAAGCCGAAAAGAAAAACTTTCGCCCAGTCAGGGAAAAAACAGAGCAGAATTGCCAGTAATATTTCAGCCATTGCTATCGGCAGAATATAACTTTTTTTATTCAATTTCTGTGTTGTTTCAACAATCATTTTTCCTCCTTAAACAGGCGCAATATGCTCCGTCATGGTCAATGTCAGGTAATATCAAACGCTCTTCAAGCAATTCAAATTCGCTGTGCCGCTGACAGAAATTTTTTATCTGCAAACTGTCTTCTGTGTGCTCAATGGAACAGGTGCTGTACAAAAGCAGACCGCCGAGAGATACAAACGAACAGATATTTTCCAATATTTTCTGCTGAAGTTCGGCAATTTCATGCAATTTGCCGTTATTCAAACGATACAATGCATCCGGACGCTTGCGGAAAACACCGCTGTTGCTGCATGGAACGTCGGCGAAAATCACATCATATTTCTGTTTTAAACTTTCACTTGAAGCGTCACAGACAGTTAAATCTGCTTTAATTCCGCAGCGTCGGAGATTTTCTTTTGTACGTTCGTGCCTTTTGGTTGAACGGTCACCGATTGAAATTTGCCATGCGGGGAAAAGGTCGTGGAACATTATTGCCTTGCCGCCGGGGGCTCCGCATACATCAATGAAACTTCCGTTTTCTTTGTCAATATATTTTTTCAGCAGTTCAACAGCAAAACCTGTGGCACTGTCCTGAATATAGATGCCGCCATGTTTGAAAAGTTCGGAATTTATCACTTCTTCAATTTTTTCAATCTTGTAGAATGATAAATATTTCAAATCATTTCCGGAAATTTTTTGAGCATCGGCAATATCCATTTCAAATCCCGGACGCAAACGGAAACTTTGCATTGCCTCCGAGGTCAAACATTGTTCAGCCCGGGCAATAAAATCAGCACCGAATGTTTTGCGCCAGCGTTTCTGCAAATCCTGCGGCAAATGACTGCTGAACTCAATTTTTTCGCGGCAGACTTTACGCAGAAGAGCATTGATAAAACGGGATTCAGAAACTCCGAGTTTGACTTTTGCATATTCAACAATGGCATTTACACTCAATTCTTTAGCAATGCTGTTTTGAAATGCACTGTGTGCAACTGCCGCAACTGCAAGGTTGAAAAGATTTTTTTTGATTTTTCCCTTGTTTGCAAAATCGCGGATGAAGTTCTCAATATCAGTTCGATAACGATAAATTGAAAAGAGCCAATGCGATGCAGTTCTGCGCATTTGAACAGGGATTATTTCACTGTTATCCAAAATATCATCAAGAGAACAATGTTCGCCGTCAATTTCATTTACGGCACGCAAAACTCCGTCAAGCAACGGAAACATCACGCCTTGTTTCTGCATTAAAAACCGCCGCGGTTTCTGCCGGAAAATTTCTTGTATGAATCGGACATTTCACCCTTTATCTGCTGCAAAGGATTGTGTACGCCGTTCAATGTAGCATGGAAACGGATAGAGAAATCTTTCTTTTTGTCATAGCCGTCATACAAATTGCTATGGGCAAAAATCAAGGCAAACTCCCAGCAGTGGAACTGGTGCATAAGACCGATTCTTTGTGAACGGATAAAACCTGCTTCAAAATCGTAACTGAACTGGTAACTTGCCCTGGTGCGGCGGTCAGGTGTGACAGGGATACTTACTCCGAAATTCAAAACCTGTGTGCGCAAAGAATAATATTTGTCAAAAGCACTGCCTGATTCAAATTCATCCAATGTACTGCCCATTGAATATGCGCTTCGAGTATAATAATTATCACGGTAAATATAACTCAAAGTGAAAATAAAATCTTCTATCGGTTCATAACGCAAAGTCAGATTCCAGCGGTTCAGCCAGTTCCCCTCAATGCCGCGGCGGTCAATCCAGCGTAAACCGCGGTAAGTTCCCTGACGGTCAGTGTAATTATTGCCGGCATTGATTGCAAATTCAGTTTTGATTTCCAGACCTTTGATCGGGGAAGTGCTGATTTTTGTGCAGAAATCTCCGACATGGTTGAATCCGTCCTTACCGGCAATATGCAAATCAATATAATTTTCCATACGGAAAGTATTCAACAGACGGTTGTCAGAACGGGTGTAAAATCTGTTTTCAAGACCGATGCGGAAGAAATTCTGCCGTTCGATACGGTCAATATCGTCAAAATAAAACAGATGCTCCCGGTCAACTGTCGGTTCGGGAATGTATGTATAATTGATATAAGGCATCATAACATGTTTCAAACCGTCAATATTGAGAAGTTTACTGCGGACATTATTGAATGTGCGGTGCAGTTTTGTATTGGCTTCAAAGCCGAATTCTCCGATGAAACGAACTTTGGCACCGCCGCGGTCATCATAATTTCTTACATTCGCCTCAAATGTTCCTTCAAGCTCATTGGCGATAAACATTTCCCGCAAATCCTGCTCGTAAATCGGACGGCGTGAAGAGTCGGTGTACAGCGTAAAACGGACACCTGCACGCGGAATGATATTGATATTGAAAAGTTTTATCGGATAGTACAAAAAGTTTACAGAATCAAGACGCATACTGGAATAATCACCGGGATTGACATAATTGGGAGTATATCTCCACATATCGTAATTACGCCACTTCATGCTCAGATATTCCAGACTGTGTGCGCCCTGGTAATACAAATTGGTATTGAAAATTTCCATGCGGGGAACATCAATACGGAATTCTGGAAGTTTCTGAACGGTATTTGAGAATGTATTGACTCTGACTTTGCCGTACAGCGATACAGTGGCATTTTCAAAATATTTCTCAAAAGCCGCGTATGATGCAGGTTCGGGATTATTGTCGTACTGTTCACGGAAATAATCGTACTGCATGTACGGGTCACTCATAAATTCAACATGTGAACGGAAGTCAAAGGTCGGTGTGATGTGTGTCACATTGGCAAATCTAACATCATAGCGGAAGTGCGGTATGCGCATGCGGCTGTATTCCAAATCGACCCCCTCGTCGGGATGGGTGTCATAAATGCCGTAAACAAAAAGGTTTGTTTTTGAATTTTCAGTTGCAATATCAATTTCAGTACCGTAACCGAGACCGCGCTTTGAATAAAAATCCAGCAGCAAATTGGCATTGACATAGGGGTATTCGCTGATTTTCAACTCTTTGCTCATAGAAACAAAAAGTCCCCATTCCCCGGTATAGCCGGCAGTGAAATCAAAAAGTCCGGGGCTTTCATCTTTGGGTTTGTAAAATACCGGCAGCCACATCACGGGGACACCGTATATATTGACAAAAGCATTTTTTGCAAAAATACTGTGCTGACCGATTGAGAAATCATAGTTTTTGATATCAAAACCGTTATCCTGATAGGTGCGGAGATTTATTTCTGAGGCGGAGAAAGAATAGTGAGCGTTATCTTCTTCAAGATATTCGCAAGTGCTGAAATCGGCATCCTTTAAGTCAATGTCGCCGTTAGACTTACGTACGGCGCTTTTTGCTTTTATTGCAAAATTATCTGATTTGGCGCGGACATTTTGCATGCTCATATAGCCGGTAATAAGATTGCCTGAAAGTTTCTCTGCACTTACTCTGTCGGATACGTAATATACAAGCGCATTGACATAGGGTTCGCCGAAAGTATTATATGATGCGTCTTCAACTTCAACAACGACATCGGGATATTTGCGTATTTCTGCAAGCTGAGCATTGGTAAGAGTGGTTTTGGTTGTGGTTCTGCCGAGCAATCTGACATTGCCGATACACTCAATATCGCGGCTCTCCACATTCAGTATCACTTTATCTGCAACGATATGAAAATTAGCTGACGGCACGACGACATTGCCCTCAAGGATGACATTGTTTGCATCCCAAGTCCATTTGTCGGCGCGAACAGTTTTCAATTCTGCAAGCAGATTTTTTTTGCCGAGGGCAGAACCTGCGGCATCAACTGCGCTGAAAAGTGTCAGCACATTCAATATTATAAATAAAAATGTACGGATTTTAAGCAAAATAATTCTCCTGAGACAATAAAAATACTTTTATAATATACAACAATATTGTATTTTGTCAAACATATTATTAAATCTTTTTCATTTTTATCACTTTTCCTTGCTTCACGGCTTGAATTTTTTTTATTTTGGTCTATTATATTTAAAACATCACAAAAAAATAAGGATAAAAATTATGACTAAAAAAGGTATTATCGGTGCAGGCAACTGGCTGGTTGACACCGTAAAGACTCTTGACCGATTCCCGAAAGAAGGGGAGCTTTGCAACATTAAATCCATTGAAATCGGCGGAGGAGGCGGTCCCTGTAATGTACTTTTTGACCTTGCGGCAATGACTGATCAGATTCCGCTCTATGCAGCAGGTATGATCGGGAATGATGCAAACGGCGATTATCTTATGGCGGAAATTACCAAGCGCAATATTGACAGCCGTTTCATGTTCCGCAGTGATGTTCCTACTTCATTTACCGATGTTATGTCAGCTGACGGTAAACGCACTTTTTTTCACTGCCGCGGTGCAAATGCGGAACTCGGTTATGAACATTTGAGTAAAATTGATGTTGATGCCAAGATTTTTTATCTGGCTTATCTGCTTTTGCTTGACAAACTTGACGGCACCGACCCCGAATACGGAACTCCTGCCGCCAGACTGCTCAAGGAGGTTCAGGACAAGGGTATTATGACCCTCGTTGACTTTGTTTCAGAACGCAAGGAAGTTTTCAAGCGCGTAACTCATGCGGCTTTGCCCTACATCGACATTCTTGCAATCAATGAAATTGAAGCGGGAAACACTTTTGACCTTGAAATCCGCCGTGAAGACGATTCTCTGGATTTTGAAAATATGAAAAAGGCACTTCACAACTTCATGGATGCAGGTGTTGCCAAATGCACCATCTTCCACATGCCTGAATGTGCTGCCGCTATTGATGAAAACCACAAACTTTATATTGCTCCCTCTTTTAAAATAAACCGTTCCGATATTGTCGGCAGCAACGGTGCGGGAGATGCTTTCTGTGCCGGTGTTCTTTACGGCATTCACGAAAATATGCCGCTTGATGAAATTCTCAAGCTCGGTGCGGCAAGTTCTTTCTTCAACCTCAAATCAGCAACTGCTTCCGGCGGTGCTGTTTCCATTGAACAAATCAAACAACAAGTTAACAAGGGACCTTACAGAGATGTCCCGCAGGAGTTTTAAAATGAGTGAAAAAATCTTTTTGGGTATCGGTTGCGGTCCCATCCAGACAGGAATTTTCGTCGCAGGTGCAAGCAAAGGCAACTTTGACAAAATCGTTATCGCTGAAGTCAACCCCGTAATGGTTGAAGCTATCCGCAAAGCCGGCAGCATTACCGTCAATACCTCCAACGCCAAAGGTATTGTAACAAATACTTATGACAAAGTTGAAATTTACAATCCTTCCGTTGCAGAAGATTTGGAAATTCTTAAAGATTACGCTTCAAAAGCAATCGCAATCAATACCGCTCTGCCCGCTACTAAATTCTATCAGTTCTGTGTTCCGTGGCTGAAAGAAGGTTTCAAACGCACTCCCGATGCACAGCGTTATGTTTACACTTCCGAAAACAGCACTACCGCAGCTGATGATTTCAAAAACACCATGGCAGAAGATTTCCCCAATACCTACTACCTTGATACTGTCATCGGCAAAATGAGCAAGATTTTCAAAATTGCTGAAAATCCCGAACTTCCCCCGCTTGCTCCCGGTCTTGACGCAGGTCATCTGGTTGAAGAATTCTGCACTATTTACACCACCAACGCTCCCGGTATTGAAAATGTCGGTATTGTCGGTCTCTATCCCAAAAAAGATATTTATCCGTTTGAAGAAGCCAAACTTTACGGTCACAACGCCAGCCATTTCGCTCTCGGTATGATGGCAAAAGCCCGTAAATGTACCTACATGAGCGAAGTTGCCGCTTTCCCCGAAGCAATGCAGGAAGTAAAAGACCTTCTTATCAATGAATGCGGCGCAGCTCTCTGTAAAAAATTTGCCGGTGTTGACGATTACTTCAAAGTTGAAGTTTTCAACGCCTGGGCAGAAGAACTTATTGAACGCATGGTCTCTCCCAATCTCGCAGACAGCGTTGACCGCATCATCCGCGACCTTGACCGCAAACTTTCATGGAACGACCGTTCAATCGGTGCTATCCGCATGTGTCTTTCTCAGGGAGTTTATCCTGAATTGCTTATTAAAAATGCCAAAAACGCCGCTGCCATGTACGCTTTTGCTCAGCTCGGCGAAGCATATCCTGAAGATGAACGCCAAAACCTTTTGGATGCTCTGACCTATGAAAAATGAACAGGAGCTGATGCAATACCTCTCCGATATGGACCAGCTGGCTTATGTCCGTCCTCTCATCCTTGATGACGGGGACGGCAGAAACTGCCGTATTGTGGAAGTCTGCAACGGAACGGGCTTGCGTTTCACCATTGCCGCCGACAGAGGTATGGGGCTTTGTGAATGTTCCATTGACGGCAAAAATGTTGCATGGAGAAGTCCGCGCGGATATTCTGCCGCCAAATTTGACAACTTCCTTGCCGATTGGCAGGGCGGTCTCATGACTCCATGCGGTCTGCGTCATGCCGGCGGTCCCGAAAACGACCAGCCTCTCCACGGCAAAATCAATTTGAGCAGTGCCGAACAGCTCTCAATGAGTGCCGAATGGATTGACGGCAAATACCGTTTGCAAGTTGCAGGAACTTTGCGTGAAGCCTTCATGTTCGGCGAAAATCTGCGTCTTCGCCGCACCATTACAACTTACATGGGCGATAACACTGTTTATATTGACGATGAAGTCAAAAACCTCGGTCCTTACGAAGACCATCTGGTAATGCTTTATCATTGCAATTTCGGTTATCCGCTCGTTGATGAAAATATGGTGTTTTCAAGTGACGACGCCGAACTCATACCCCGCAACGCTGATGCTGAAAAGAACATTGACAAATTTGCTTCAATGCCCGCACCCGCACTCAACGTTCCCGAAGAAGTTTTCTTCCACATCATTAAACCCGACACTGACAATTTCTGCAATGCAGTTCTCACTAACGAAAAGTCAAAATTGCAGGCAGTTATCTCCGGTAAAGCCGACGAATTGCCCAATGTCGCTCAGTGGAAATCTTTCGAAAAAGGACGTTACGTTTGCGGCGTCGAACCCACTAACTGCCTACTCGCAGGCCGTGACGGAGAAATCAAAGCCGGTCGCGCCCGCAAAATCGCTCCGCTCGAAACTGTCAAATTCAGCGTAAAAATCGCCTTGAAATCATTGTGATTTAAGTAAAAGATGTGTTTGCAGGGGGAGAAGAAAAAACCTTTTGAGGAAAGGTCCTTTACTTCTCCCCCTGCACCCCCTCATCTTTTTCCAAACCTTTTCATGTAACTTTCGTTTTTTGCTTCGCAAAATCCGAAAGTAAGAGTAGGCAACGGGGGACGCCAATGCGACAGCAAATAAAAAGGCGGGTGGAACGCCCCCCCTGCATTAAATTCATATATTTGCAAAGGATTTTATATTATGTCTAAAGTTATTATTTTCGGCGGCAGCGGATGGTTGGGGCATAAAATTGCGCTTGACCTTGCTGCACATAATTATGATGTTACGGTTTCTTTTCGCGGGCAGAAAACGATTTTTCTGGATAAAATCAAGCATCTTCCTGCTATAATCGGCAACAAGCGTGAAGAGGCATTTATCAAAAGTATTTTTGAGAAGCAGAATTATGATTATGTTATCGACACTGCGCCGCATGTTGAAAGCATTGAATACATCAGCAAATACGCGAAAAATCTGAAGCATTATATACATTGTTCAAGTACGGGCGGTTATGCGCCGCTGCCGTTTATTCCGTGTGATGAAACTGCGCAGTACGGCGGTTTTGAGGAGAATTCCGGCTGGGCGGGCAAAGCGGTTGTTGACAATATGGTAATGAAACTTTTCAAGGAAAATAAATTTCCTGCAACTGTGATGCGTCCCTGTTATATCAATGGTGAAGACGGACTTGTGCCTTTGGACAATCTCGGAGGCAGACGGACGGATTTTATAGCTGATATTCTGGCGGAAAAAACACTTGATTTGCCGGATAACGGATTGGCATTGCTTCAGCCGATACATATTGACGACCTTGCAGTTTCTTTCCGTCTGGCATTGGAGCATCCCGTCAGCATCGGAGAGATTTATAATATCACACTTGACCATGCAGTAACGCTTAATCGTTATATAGAACTCAATGCGGAGGCACTTGGCAAAAAAGCTCATATCAACTATATCCCGCTTGAGGAAATGTGCAAAAAATACGCAGGTGAAATCAACGATACATGGTTGCGCTTTTTCGCAACTCATATGTGCTTCACCAATGCCAAAGCCAAACGCGATTTGGAATTCAAACCGTCTCATACCCCCGAAGAATCAATCATCGCCAACGCCAGAGCCACCGCCGCTCAATTATTCGGGGAATAAGAGTGGGGGTAAAATTTATTTGCGGGGAAAAAACCTTTATGAATAAAGTTTCTTTTCCCCGCACCCCTTTTTACAAACACTTTCATATAACTTTCGTTTTTTGCTCCGCAAAATTCGAAAGTGAAAATATTTATATTGTATTTTTTTTCTCCGTTTTTTACCGTTTATTCCCGTTTTTTCTTTCCTTATCCTCCTTATCTTCCCTATATTTCTTATTTCTCATTTTTTATTTAAAAAAATAATTCTTATTTGTATTTTGTAAAATAGGGATTATATTATTGAGTTGCATTATAGCAATGAAGTTGTATTTCATTGATTATGATGCAGTTGATTGACAACCGATACATTTCAGCAAATGCTCTGAAAATCCGCCAAATTAAAAGATTATTTGCTCTCATTACAGGTGAAATGTATCCGGTAGGATTGTGTCTTCACATCTTGCCGGACGTTCTCTTGCATAATGGGAGCAGGTTCTTGGCGGAACCTTCAGAGCCATGTCAGAGAACGTTCGGTTTTTTTTTGCTCCGACTTGTTTTATATGCTGAAATTATCGTAAATCCGTAAAAAACAAAAACTTATATATAAAACAAGGGAAAAAAATGGCAAACTACTATATTCAAAGCGGAGAAAGCAACAGTTTTTTTCTTGAGACTGATTCTTTGAGTATTTTCTCTGGAGGTACTTCAATTAAAACAATAATAGATTT
>JAZOSO010000011.1:0-7728 GCA_045657185.1 Victivallaceae bacterium
GGGAGTGTCAAGTTCCAGAATCATTCCGAGAGCATCGGCTTTTTCTGCTTTTTTTTGTACTTTTTTGAAATAGAGCATGTCCAATTCGGAAATCTCTTTGAAATTAGAGAATTGACTGAGATAAAAAATCTTTTTCCCTTTGCCGCCGTCAGGCAGATTTTTCCACAAAGGTTCACTGCCTGCCAGCATAAAAAGAGCAGAAAATAACAATAAAAAAGCAAATAATTTTTTCATAAACACCTCACATATTTCCACTTTTATATTATAGCATATTGTATGTGATTTGCAAATGAAAAATCATTGAATCGAATGAAGAAAACAACACTTTGCAGGAAAATGTCAGAAATCTTTTATTCCGACAAATTCCAACAGTGATTTATTTGCGTCATTCAGCATAAATGCCAGCGATATCGGAGCATTTGTCCAGCCGGAATAGATACTTGCGGAACCGCCTTCATAGAGATTGCCGCCGCCCCAGCATTTGCGTTCCATATCGTACATGCCGCGCCAGCACCCCTTGAATGATAACGACGCTGAATCATCCTGTATGTCCGCAACTGTCGTAAGCTGTTTCATCAGCAAATCAGCAGCTTCGATATCATCAGGCATGAATTTGCAATACATTTGCAGTCCGAGCAAACTCCAATTAAGTGTATAAATCAGGTCTGCAAGTGATTTGCCTGACGGTGCTTCGTAATGACTTGAAGGCAATGTGCCATTTTCCTTATTTGCCGCATTCAATAATAAATCTCTGCTCAATTTTGCTGTCTTTGCGGCAACTTTACTGTCAAAAGCAACTGCGGCGGCAACAGCACCCATCATGGCATAGGCGTATTCACTGGTGGAAAAATCCGGTAATTCCTGCTGCAATTTTTGCAGATATTTTTCAATATCAGGTAAATATGCACTCCGGTTGTAAATGGCATGGATACAGCTCAACGCAAAAATCGACAAAGCGCCCCAGTGCGGCAGACGGAAATTGCCCAACCATATTTGGTCGGGGTCAGCCATCTGTCCTTTCTCTTCGGGTTCTATTGACATGATTTTCTGTACGGTCAGATGAAGTTTGTCTGCCAACATCAGAGCATATTTGCCGGAGTCGTATTTTTTGCCGAGTTCGGGAAAATTTTTATGCAATGCGCATTGCAGCAGAATGCACCATGAATTATCATCAAACCAGTGTCCGTTCGGACTTAAAACGATATGTGACCAGCGCCATGCTCCCGGCAAATGGTGTGTGTCAGGACGTTTCATTGCACTGCGAAAATACAGATAATCAAGTAGGTTTTCTCCGGTTCGGGTACGTTTTTCATCTCCGGTAAGTCTGCCGTAAAGCAGAAACATCAATGCGGTTTGAAAATTGCAGTCGGGGCGTCGCGATTCTACTGCAAAACAATCTTCAAGCACGGTGCGTGAAGTAAATTTTGTTATGATTTCCTCATAAATTTTTTCTTCTATATCCGAAGTTACCAGCCGTTCCGCACACCCCCAGAAGCCGTCGGCAGGACGCATGATACCTGAATTTTCAAACCATTTGATATTTTTCTCTACGCAGGAGATAAATTTTTTCATAATAAAATCCTTATTTAGTGTATTTGTTTATGTGTTTTTTTTATTAATCATTCCATTCAAAAGCTGCAAAATACATTGGCGGTATGCGCAAATTCAAATTTTTGCCGCCGGGATAAATTTTGCCGAAACTCAGATCGCGCACCTTTGCCGGAAATTTGATTTTTGTTCTTAAATTGATATTTTCCTCATTCAGAATGAAAGTTATATTTTTATTGCCGAGTTTCCGTGTGACTATCTGGGAATCCATTGCATTGGTTACGAGATTGCGGGGGGTGACATCTTTGCCGTTTATAATAAGTTCTTCGCATTTTGCAACAACTTCGGTGACGGCAGCGATTTCTTTCAGTTCTGCGGCTCCCGTACCTTTTTCGTACCAGCAGAGAACTCCGCCGCGACTGTCAAGAATGCGCCGCAATATCAACGCTCTCTGATAAGTTGAACTGCCGCGGTTGGTCAATAAGCCGAATACGGTTTTGCTCGGAGCAACGAGCTTTTTGGTTTTGTTTATTAACTCTTCGTTTCTGCCGTAACCGCAATAAATTTCATCGGCGCTGTTGCGGATGTATTGCCAATCAAGTCCGTACATTTCGGGGCATTTCGGAGCGGCATAATCGCAGTACATTACCAGCTTGAAGCCGTTGGCATTGGCGGCGCGCCGTATGATAGGAACGGCTCTGCCAAGTTCACGCGCACGGAAATCCACCCATTGAGATTTATATTTTTTCTCAATCAAAGCGGGGGTGAGATTTGCTTCTTTTATGTTGTAATCTTGTTTGAATTTTGCCAATGCTCTTGCAGAAAAATCTGCATATAACCCGGTGAAAGGGGGATGTTCAAAATCCCAGAAAAGTTTTTTCAATGAGGGATAACGGCTTTTTATTGTGCTGAAAAGTGCCTTCAATTCGGGTTCAATTTCCTTGTGCATATCTGCAAGTGCAGTCAAGCTGACATCACCGCGTTTTTTTCCGGTACGGGTATTGGCTTGCAGTTGCGGATATTTTTTGAAAAGCGGCAGGAAATCAGGAACGGAGCGATAATAACCGTAATCTGTTAATTCAAGAAAGAAAAACATATCAAAATCATCTATCTTACGGGTTGTTTCCAGAAAAACTTCATTGACCCCTGCTTTTTTCCATGTGTCGAAAAGCATTTTTTCGATATCATGCGGCAGATTTCCCTGCATTTGAGCATAGAGAGAAATTGTAAGTTTTTCAGGTTGCATACCTTGCAGCGGAGCAGTAACTTCCACAGGTATTATGCGGGGGATTTCTGCGACAGACGGGGTGCTGCCGTTTACGAAAAATTGCATTTCGCCCTTGAAGTTTTCTTTGCTGCTG
This sequence comes from Victivallaceae bacterium, assembly GCA_045657185.1. GTDB lineage: Bacteria > Verrucomicrobiota > Lentisphaeria > Victivallales > Victivallaceae > RGIG5270. Next base: position 2,910 of record JAZOSO010000011.1, read on the forward strand.
CGGAAAATCAAATGACATCGCTCACGCATGGAATGATAATGTTTCGTCATATTCGGTACTTTATCCAGCTTTGAATCACGTTTTATATTGACGAGTTCAAATTTTTTGCCGTCGATGGTTTTATTTTCTCTTGACACAATCGAATACATATTGTGTTCAGACGGCCATTTGTATGGAGCATATCCTTGCGGATAGCGTATTCTGGAACAGACATCGAGCAGTTTTATTTCTTCGGGAATGAGTATTGAAAAAGTGATATTTTCAAGTGGAAATATTCCGATTTCAACGGGATTTATTTCAAAATCGTACACGTCATTGCATGACAGTAAAAGTTTATTGTTTTCCATGCCGTAAGCACGGATAAGCTGCGGAGTGACAGTAAAAATTTTACTGAATTTATATGGCGGACGACTGTTTTCCGGCGCAAAAAGCGTGACTTTATTGCCGTCGATAACGGTCTTTGCCGCGCCTGCAAAATTTCCAGGGAAGTTTGCATACGGATATGCCCCGTGGCGCATAGAAAAAGAGATTTGTTTTTCGGGAGAAATGATTTCCAGTTTATTGAATGATTTGGTCATCGGCATAACAGCATTATTTTTGAGTTCCTGCCCGTTGAAGATAAATTTTACCTGCGGCATATTGCAGTTTATTGCAAATTGACTGTCGGGGGTATTGAGTGTAAAATCGTGAAATTGCCACTTGTCTTGTGCGTTTTTGATTTGCAAAGAGATAAGATTTGTGCCTTTTTTGACCTGTCCGGCGGTAATTTTCAGCGGTTTGTTTGCGGGGATTTTTATTTTTACGGTTTTGCTTTTGCCGTTTGTTTTGACAGTGTATTCGCCTGAAAAGTCGCGGGAAAAATAGAGCTGCAAATTATCCGTATCAGCATTTTGCAGGTTGCAGAGTTTGATACCGGGTGTGTGTTTTGAGCCGCGGTGCAGACGGAAAAAATCTTTGGCTGACCACAAATTGTATGCTTTATTCGGGATGGCGAGAGTTGTTTCTTTGAGCCTTTTTTCAAAGCGGACGAAGTTTATATTCCATTTGCCGTCGAGGAGGTCCAACGGCAGTTTCAGCTCTGCACAAAAATATCCGTCAGCGGCGGTACAGCGTATTTCAGGTTTTGCAAAACGTTTCGGAATGCGAATAAAATTTGCGGCATTGGCATTGAACCCGCAATAAAATCTTTCGCCCTTATCCGATAACGCCCGTAATTCCAGACTGTCATCGTCCCATACGGGTTTGTTGTCGCCGTGAAGAACCGCTTTGAATTCTTTTGTCATATTACTTCGGGGGTCGAGTGCGTAAGAATTCATGATGGCAGCAACGTAGAGAAATTTTCCGTCATGGAGCATGAAAATTTTGGTCTTTTCCTGTGGAAAATTATTGCTTGCACTCAAAAAAAAGTTATTTATAACAACTGCATTTTTGTATTCATTAGCTGATACTTTGCCGTCAATATCGGGCGTATCTGCTTGCGGAACAGTCAGTTCTGCTGCATTTAAAAAGCAGCTGAATGATACGGCGGTCAGAACAGATAATAATTTTTTCATGGATTTATTACTTTCCGAGATCTCTTTGCATCCAAGGATAGCGTGCGGCAAAACTGTGTGCCGGAGCGGAAGCTATTTCTTTGGTGTCGCCGTCGTCCACATGACCGTCGATAAAGACCATATTGGCTTTGTTTTTGTGACGGAAAATGAAGCCGTATGATTTATAAGCGGCATTTTCATTCCCTCTGAATTGAACCATGTACTGATGGGCGTCGCCATAGACAAAAATACCTGACGGATGGGCGGCCTTGCTGATGATATAATATAATTTTTTAGTATTGTTTTTGCCCCATGCTTCGGTATTGGTAACGGCTTGATACATATAGCAATTCATTCCGTAATCCATTGCCCATGTTTTATCAAGCTGCGCACTCGGACAGCTGAGACTGCCTGCCTGATCTTTGTAAAGTTTATAATCTGCGGAGGTGGCATAACTTGACCTGAACCCGGTTTTCAAGTTCAGGTGAGATTTCATGTAATCAATACAAATCTGATCCCAGCGTATTTTGTCTTCATTTTCATACGGGACAAAAAATCCTGCATGGTCATCAGCGTATGAATGGATCATGGTGCCGATTTGTTTCAGATTATTGATACAATTTGCATTTCTGCCTTTTTCTCTGGCATTGTTGAGTGCGGGAAGCAGCATACCTGCAAGAATTGCGATGATGGCAATTACGACGAGTAATTCAATCAAGGTAAAATATTTTTTCATTTACTTTTTCTCCTTTTATTTTATTCTGCATAGGCTTCAAAATCGTCGATATATGCGGTTCCTGTGAAAAAGTTTTTTCCGTATTTCCAGCCGAGAGTGTAGATTTCAACTCTTTTTATATTTGTGTATTTGGTCAAGTCGAGAGTTGTTCCGGCTTTGAACCATTTGCCGCGCGGGTCGGATTTTTTGCTGTTGCGTCCTGACGGCCAATGCTGTTTGCCGTCAGCATTTACGATGAAATACAGCGGCAGAAAATGGCCTTTGAGATCTTTTTCAAAAAAGAAGCAGCCGCTTACTTCAAGTTTTTTCTTGCCTTTGAGTGAAGCCCCGTCGATAATTTGACGGATTCCGAAATAATTTTTGCCGTCTCCGACGAATTTCATGCTGTATTTGCCGCTTCGGGCTTTTTCAGAAGTTCGGATTGCGGGGCGATAGTTTGCGTTGCTCCAATGAGCGGCTTGTGTTTCAGTTTTGCCTGCGTCTTCAAAAGAGGCATTTTTGAACAGATTGGTGCTGTCTGAGTCATCAATAGTGACATTTTCTGCGTAAGCTGTGAAGCTGAATACGGCGGTAAACAGCAAAAAGAGTGATTTTTTCATTTTTTTATCCTTAATTATTCGGTGGTTGATATATTTTTGGGTGAACGCATTGAATCTCGTCGAATCAACTGCGGAGAAATCATAACTTTAAAATTTTCTTCGTGTGCAGACAGAAAAATTTCAAGAGCTTTAAGCATACGGTCGGCATTGAAATTTATTGTGCTTAATGCCGGTTCCAGCCATGCCTGGCCGATGGGAGTATCAAAGCAGCCGATAACATCTGTCTGTTTTCCGATTTTTATATTCCGCTTATGCAGCAGATGAAAAATTTTTGCCGCCGCATAATCATGAAAGACAAAAATAGCGTCAGGTTTGAATGAATCAATTATTTTTTCTGTATCATGCAAAAGTTTTTTCGGTGTTGTAATAAGGTTTTGCATGACAGTTCCTGAATCTTTTAAGCCTTCTGCCAAACCTTCACGCATACAATTATGATATGTTTCCTGCGGACCGAAGGGGGGGAAACTGCGGCGGATTTTTGAGTCGGGCGCAATATAAAGAACGCGTTTCCTGTTATTTTCCAGCAACGCTTTTGCAACGCATAATCCTGCTCCTTTGTAGTCATACAGAATTTTTGCCGCATTGGTCAGTTCCAGATTGCTTTCGTAACGATTGAAGAAGACAATTTTTTTGAAATTGGTTCTGAATTTATCTATTTCTTTGAACGGCAGATAATAAGAACCGTCAACAATGAGCAAATCAGCAGGAAGATTGAGATATTCGCTGATTTTTTCCGCCCGTTCTTTCGGCAGCATACGGTCCAGAAAAGATATTTCAAACAATGTCAATTCAGCATGGCGTGAACAGAAAAAATTCAACAGTTTATCTAAAAAAAGCGGAGTGATTGCGTCGCCTGCATGATAAATTACCAGAACACGATATTTCTGTGACGGAAATTTTGCCGGGGTGTAGTTTATAAAAACTCCTCTGCCGTGAACTCTGGTTATCAAATTTTCCTGTTCCAGTTGGTCAAGGGCATGACTCATAGTCAGATAACTTACATTGTAAATTTCAGCAAGCTGCCTTAACGGTAGAAGTTGTTCCCCGTTAAGTAATTCTCCATTAAGAATTTGTGCCTTTATGGATTCTCTTATTTTTGTTGCTTTTGACATTTTTTTATTCCTGGAAAATGGTAATAAAATGGAAGTGATTTATATCACTTTTGATAATTAATATAACATGGAAAAAATGTTTTGTCAATAATTTGTATGAAAAAAAATTCTTTTTTTGTCTGCGTTTGCGAGAATTTTATTTAGCTCTGTACTAAATATAGACTGATTTTTATCATCTTTTCAATAATTTTCTATAAATTTGACTGAAGAAAATGTCAAATATAATTAAAAGGTTTGGAAAAAGATGAGTGGGTGCAGGGGGAGAAGAAAAAAACCTTTCCTCAAAAGGTTTTTTCTTCTCCCCCTGCAATAAATCAGTCATCTTTTATAACACAGCCTTTTATTTTTCCGCAAACATCAATACAGCATAAATTTGACAGTCAAATTAAGTGCCTGCTGACGCGGGGCGACAGTTATTTTCAGCTCCTGCGGAATGAATTTCATATTCATAAAATTGCCGCAATAAGTTTTTTGTTTGCGCTTGTTTTCATCTTCAAACTCACAGAAAACGTCAAGATTGCTGATTGCTGTTGAGCGTGATTCAAGGAAAAAACGGCCTCTTATTTTTTCAGCAGATTTATTTTTGATTGTGATATACCGTGTTTTTGCAGACGGTTCAGCTTTGATTTGCAGCATATTCATACCGATAGGGCTGTTATTTTTTACTTTGACTGTATCGCTGTCGCTTACGGTAAAGTCAAACTCGATTTTTCTTGCCAGAATTTTGTACTCTGCATTAGCTTTTTCATGGTACGGAGCAAGGACGGAAAGGGCTTTGATATATTCCGGCATCGGTACCATGTAGCGCATTTGCTGTAAAATCTGATATGCTTCATTGAA
>JAZOSO010000012.1:0-4229 GCA_045657185.1 Victivallaceae bacterium
GGCAAGCTCAAATATGATTCAACATTGGAGGTTGAAACACCGCCGGTGGGCATGAAACGGATACCGAGATGTTTATAAGGAGCAATCAGACTCTTGAGCATCCCGCCCCCCCCGGATGCCTCTGCGGGGAAGAATTTGAGGAAAGTGCAGCCGAGTTCATAAGCCTGTTCGACTTCGCTCGGAGTGCAGACGCCGGGAGCGAAAGCGTAAGAATTTTTAACAGCTTCCTTGACAACAGTGGGATTGAAACCGGGTGCAACTGCAAAAGCTGCGCCGGCATTGAATGCACGATGCAAGTCAGCAACGTTCAAAATAGTACCTGCACCGATGAAAAGTTCAGGAAAACGCTTGGCACTTTCACGGATAACAGCTTCAGCAGCCTGAGTGCGGAAAGTGATTTCTGCAGCACGGAGATTGCATTTGACGAGGAGTTCACACATTTTAAGACCCTCATCAAGAGAATTGAGAACGAGAACGGGAACAATTTTGATTTGACCGAGTTTATCGACCACGACTTTTACTTTATTTGTATATTCATCCATTTTAACACCTTACATAAGTTTCAATCCGGGCAGGTCCTGAACGTCGATAAGTCCGCATACTTTGTTTTCCTTATCAACGACGACGACGGAATTTATATGTTTTTCTTCAACTTTTTTGAGAACTGCCACTGCGAGTTCATCAGCACCGACAAAAGTCGGATTTTTTGTCATTGCAACTTCAATCGGCTTGGAAAGAACGGAAAGGTCTTTTTCAGCAGAGCGGCGGAAGTCGCCGTCAGTGAAAATTCCGAGCAGATTTTCATTGCTGTCAACTACAATAGCCGCACCGCAGCGGGCATTACTCATACTTGAAAGAGTATCTTTGACACTGGTTGCGGGGGAGACTTTGGAAAATTTACTGCCGCTGCGCATAATATCACATGCACGCATGGTGACAGCTCTGCCGATTGCGCCGCCGGGATGGAAACGGCCGTAATCTTCCTTGCTGAAACCGCGGAGCTTGAGCAAAGTCATTGCCAAAGCATCACCGAGAACAAGCAAAGCACTGGTAGTTGTGGTCGGAGCGAGGTTAAAAGGACACGCTTCACGGCCGACAGTCATCGGCACGGTAAGTTCGGAAATTTTTGCCAATGAAGATTCAGGATAACCTGTAATAGCAACAATTTCAATACCGAGACGCTTGGCGGGCTTGAGTGTAGTCAACAGTTCATCGGTTTCGCCGGAATAGCTTATAGCGATGAGCAAGTCATTTTTCTGCAGCATACCGAGGTCGCCGTGCAATGCTTCAACGGGGTGCATAAAAATTGAAACAGAGCCGACAGAAGCGAGAGTGGCAGAAATTTTTCTGCCGATATACCCGCTTTTGCCGACGCCGGTAATCACGAGTTTGCCGCCTTTGTCAAGAGTAGAGATACACTTGTCAATCATAGTCAGAAACTCTTTACCGAGAGAGTTTTGCACAGTTCTGATGCCTTCGACTTCTATATCAAAGACCTCATTTGCAATTTGAATTGCATCAAGTTTATTGTCCATGACGAGACCTCACATATTAAACGGTCATCAGTTCTTTTTCTTTTGCGGCAAGGTCTTTATCCACAGTAGCGATATAAGAATCAGTCATTTTCTGAATATCGTCAAGCATTTTTTTGAGTTCGTCTTCGGTCAAATCGCCGCCTTTCTGAGCTTTTTTGGCAGCATCATTGGCATCACGGCGGATATTGCGGAGAGAAACTTTGGCTTCTTCAGCGCGTGCTTTTGCCTGTTTTGCAAGAGCGGCACGGCGTTCCTGAGAGAGTTCGGGAATGGGAAGTTTGATAAGTTTGCCGTCATTCATGGGAGTAATACCGAGATTTGCGGCAATGATAGCTTTTTCAACAGCTTTGACAGCAGCGGCATCCCAGGGCTGAACGACAAGCAATCTAGCTTCGGGAGCGGTAATGCCTGCAAGTTCTTTCAAACGGGTCATTGCGCCGTAGTATTCAACCATGATACCGTCAAGCAATGCGGGAGATGCTTTGCCGGTACGAATGGCGGAGAAGTCATGTTTCATGGCTTCTTCAGATTTCATCATCAATTCCTCGGTGTCATCGAGAAGGGTGGTAATATCACTCATTTTTTCCTCCGATATAAATTTAGGGTTAATAAAAAACAGTTATACAATGATAATGTAATACGAAAAAAGAAAATCGCAAGTTTTTCTTTACATTTTTATCACATTTTCACGACATTTTTTTATATATATAACTTTTTATAATGATAAATGAGTAAAATATTTGCATTTTTGAAATTTTCATGTATATTAAGATAATTTATAGTCATGCTATAAATTTCACCAAAATTTTTAACGGCAATAATGCCATAATTTTTAACCGGAGGTTTACAGATGGGCAAAAAAATGCAGACCATCGACGGAAACTTCGCAGCAGCGTATGTAGCATACGCTTTCAGTGAAGTTGCAGCAATCTATCCTATCACCCCCTCATCCACTATGGGTGAATACGCCGACACTTGGGCAAGCCAGGGTCAGAAAAACATGTTCGGCGAAATCCTTGAAGTCTCTGAAATGCAGTCAGAAGCAGGTGCCGCAGGCGCAATGCACGGTTCTTTGAGTGCCGGCAGCTTGACTACCACCTTCACCGCTTCACAGGGTTTGCTCCTGATGATCCCGAACATGTACAAAATCGCCGGCGAAATGCTTCCCTCAGTCATTCACGTTTCAGCCCGTGCTCTCGCTGCTCAGTCTCTTTCAATTTTCGGCGACCACTCTGACGTAATGAGCTGCCGCGCAACCGGTTATGCTATGACCAGCGCAGCATCTATCCAGGAAACCCACGACTTGGCTATCGTTGCTCACCTCTCAACTATGGAAAGCAACGTTCCCTTCCTCGCATTCTTTGACGGTTTCCGTACCTCTCACGAAATCCAGAAGATCGAACTTCTCGACTATGCCGATATGAAGGCTATGCTCGATCCCAAATATGTCGAAGCATTCCGCAACCGCGGTCTCCGTCCCGAAGCTCCCTATGCAAAAATGGCTGCCCAGAACCCCGACGTTTACTTCCAGGGCCGCGAAACCACCAACAACATCTATGCTGAACTCCCCGAAATCGTTCAGAAAAACATGGACAAACTCGCAGGCGTAGTCGGCCGTCAGTACAAACTTTTCGACTATGTCGGTGCCGCTGATGCAGACAAAGTTATCATTGCCATGGGTTCAGGCTGCGAAACCATTGAAGAAACTATCAACTATCTCAATGCCCGCGGTCAGAAACTCGGTTTGGTCAAAGTCCGTCTCTATCGTCCGTTCTCTGTCAAACACCTCATCGACGAAATTCCCGCTTCTGTCAAAAAGATTGCCGTCCTTGACCGCTGCAAAGAACCCGGTTCACACGGCGAACCCCTCTACCTCGATGTCAAAGCAGCTCTCGCTGAAAAAGATATCACCATCATCGGCGGCCGTTACGGTCTCGCCAGCAAAGAATTCACCCCCTCAATGGTCAATGCCATCTACAAACATCTTGACGGCAAATGCACCACCAACTTCACTGTCGGTATCAACGACGACGTCAGCAATCTCTCATTGCCCATCGACGAAATCATCGTTACCGAACCCGCAGGTTCAACCGCCTGTATGTTCTGGGGTCTCGGTGCTGACGGTACTGTCGGTTCCAACAAAAACTCCATCAAAATCATCGGTGACCACACTGACAAATATGCTCAGGCTTACTTCTCATACGACTCAAAGAAATCCGGCGGTGTCACTATTTCTCACCTCCGTTTCGGTGATGTTCCGATCAAGTCTCCCTATTTGATCACCGCTCCCGACTTTGTCGCATGCCACAACCCCGCTTATGTCGGCAACTTTGACATGCTCGCTGGTATCAAAGAAGGCGGTATCTTCCTCTTGAACACCGCTGTTCCCGCTGACAAAGTTTTCAGCAGTTTGACCAGAGATATGCAGGAAACTATCATCTCCAAGAAGATCAAAGTTTATGCTATCGACGCTCTCAAGATCGCTCTTGAAGTCGGCAGCCCCAAATACATTTCAACCATCATGCAGACCTGCTTCTTCAAACTCGCAGACATCATTCCTGCTGAAGAAGCTATCGGCTACATCAAAGCTGCTATCGAAAAGAAATTCAAGAAAAAAGGTGATGACGTCGTCGCTCAGAACATCAAGTGCGTGGATATGGCTCTCGAAGGTCTGGCTGAAATCGCCATCCCGGC
>JAZOSO010000013.1:0-10074 GCA_045657185.1 Victivallaceae bacterium
GGAATTTTTTTGCAAAAAAATCCTCTCCGCCTCCCCAAAAAATCACCCTGACTTATTTATCAGCGAGAGCTGCGACGCCGGGGAGTTCTTTACCTTCGAGGAATTCGAGGGAAGCACCGCCGCCGGTAGAAATGTGGCTCATTTCGGCAGCTTTGCCGCTCTTTTTGACAGCGGAAACGGAGTCACCGCCGCCGATGATAGAGATACCGCCGTTGGCTTTGACTTCAGCTACTGCAGCGCAGACGCCGAAAGTACCTTTGTTGAATTTTTCCATTTCAAAGCAGCCCATGGGACCGTTCCAAACGACAGTCTTGGCGTTTTTGATAGCATTGGAGTAAAGTTCAATGGTTTTGGGACCGATATCGAGGCCCATCCAGCCTTCGGGGATGTCGTTGCCGACGATCTGGGTATTGGCTTCGGGATCGAATTTGTCTGCTGCGACGTTGTCAACGGGGAGGAGGAATTCGACGCCGAGTTCTTTAGCTTTGGCGATCATTTCTTTAGCATATTCGAGCTGATCGGCTTCGCAGAGAGAGTTGCCGACGTTGTGACCCATAGCTTTGAGGAAGGTGTAAGCCATACCGCCGCCGATGATGAGGGTGTTGACTTTGGTCAGAAGGTTTTTGACAACAGCGAGTTTGTCAGAAACTTTGGCACCGCCGAGGATAGCGACGAAGGGACGGACGGGGTTTTCAACTGCACTGCCGAGGTATTCGAGTTCTTTTTCCATGAGGAAACCTGCGACAGAAACGGGGATATATTTGGTGATGACTGCGGTTGAAGCGTGGGCGCGGTGAGCGGTACCGAAAGCATCGTTGCAGTAGATATCGCCGTAGGAAGCGAGTTTTTCGGCGAGTTTTTTCTGTTCATCTTTGAGAGCAGCTTTGCGAGCTTTGAAATCTTCGTCGGATTCGCCGTCTTTCTGCTTGCATTTAGCCTGTTCTTCTTTGTGATAGCGGGTATTTTCGAGCATGACGATGTCGCCGTCTTTCATAGCTGCGACCTGAGCGTCAGCATTGGCGCAGTCGTCAACGAAAACGATATCTTTGCCGAGGAGTTTGCCGAGGTAGTCAGCGACGATTTTCATAGTGGTATCGCCGGTGATGCCTTTTTCATCGGGACGGCCCATGTGGCTCATAAGGATGAGTTTGCCGCCGTTTTCGAGATCGTATTTGATTGAGGGGAGTGCGCCCTGGATACGGGTATCGTCGCCGATAACGCCGTTTTTGACGGGAACGTTGAAGTCAACACGCATGACAACTTTTTTGCCTGCGAGTTCGATGTCTTTCAAAGTTTTTTTGTTGATAGCCATGTTTTTAATTCCTGTGTAAAGATAATTAAACTGAAAAAGCCCGAAATCATATCAAATATGACTCCGGGCTTCGCTTTGAATCAAATCAAAAATCTGATATTACTTGGCGATGACACGGGCCATTTCCAAGACTTTGTTGGAGTAACCCCATTCATTGTCATACCATGAGCAGACTTTGACGAAAGTGCCGTCAAGCTGGATACCTGCTTTTGCGTCGAAGATAGAGGTACGGGCATCGTCGCGGAAGTCAGTTGAAACAACAGCTTCGTCAGTGTAGCCGAGGATACCTTTGAGTTCGCCGTCAGCAGCTTCTTTCATAGCAGCGCAGATCTGATCGTAGGTGCATTCGGTGTTGAGTTCGACAGTGAGGTCAACAAAAGAGACGTCACTGGTGGGAACGCGGACAGACATACCGGTAAGTTTGCCGTTGAGTTCGGGAAGAACTTTACCGACAGCTTTAGCAGCACCGGTTGAAGAGGGGATCATGTTTTCGAGAATACCGCGACCGCCGCGCCAATCTTTCTTGGAGGGACCGTCAACAGTTTTCTGAGTAGCGGTAGCAGCGTGGATGGTGGTCATCAAGCCGCGTTTGATACCGAATTTGTCGTTGAGAACTTTGCTGATGGGAGCAAGGCAGTTGGTGGTGCAGGAAGCGTTGGAGATGATGTCCTGACCTGCATAGGTTTTGTCGTTAACACCATAGACGAACATGGGAGTTGCGTCTTTGGAGGGAGCAGACATGATGACTTTTTTGGCACCGGCTTCGATGTGTTTGCGAGCTTTGGCGTCTTCGAGGAAGAGACCGGTTGATTCGACAACGATATCAGCACCGACTTCGTTCCATTTGAGGTTTGCGGGATCCATTTCAGCGGTCAAACGGATTTTTTTGCCATCGACGATGAGGTTGTTGCCTTCAACAGCGATGTCATGTTTGAAAATGCCGTGGACTGAGTCATACTTGAGCATGTAAGCGAGATAGTCGGGGTCGAGCAAGTCGTTGATTCCGACGACTTCGATGTCATTGCTGAAGTTTTCGACGGCGGCGCGGAAGACCATACGGCCGATACGACCGAAACCATTGATACCAACTTTAATCATTTTAATGATTCCTTTTGTTGTTATTGTTAATAAAGGGTGAAAATTTCTCGTAATACCGTTCCATAATATAGCATAATATTCTGAAAAGTCAAAAGTTACGATAAAAAAATATCAAACATTTTCATATTTTTTTGTTTTGATATCCTGTAAAGCAAAGTATGACCTCAAAACATATATGCAAATCAATATTCACCGGGAATAACTTCTATACCGCAGCTTTCAAGTCTGCTGATAAAATCATCTGACACATAAGGGCTTACAATAAATACTCTGCCGCTGCCTGAAATATTTTCAATATCCGCAAAAGCGTAGTCGCTGAAAATCTTCAAAGTACCGTCGATAATCAGAGTATCATTTCCTGCTCCGCAATCCAATACGCCCATAAATTCCGCCATTGAACCTGCTTCCAGTTTAAAAGTATCATCGCCGTCACCCATTAAAATATTGCCGCCCTGCATGTTGTATGAATCATCAACACAGCTCATCAAACATATCGTGCCGCCTTTTTTGAGAGTTATTTCATCATTACCGCCGCCGGTGATGATTTCAAAACTTTCCATGCAGCCCCAATCATCTTCATCTCCGTTTTCAGTAACCGCAGATTTGCCTGAAATAATGATTTTATCCGCACCTGAACCGAATGTTATCCGTGAAATACCGCCGTTTTCATCAATGCGGTCAAACCAGTTGTCATAATTATTGTCACCGTCGCTGAAATAACTTTCAGTGCTTAAAAAGCCGCCGTTTTTGATTTCAACAGTATTGCCGCCGCTGCCGAAATCTATCGACGTTCCTTCAAACTCACCATCGTCGATAATAACATGATTGCTTCCGTCGCCGAAAATGATTTTTCCTGCATTACCGAATACAAAATCATGCTCGCCTTTGTAATAACTGTGAGTTCCGGGTTCGATTTCACCGGATTTGCAAATCACGGTATTGTTGCCGTCTCCGAAAATAATGTTATCTGCATAAAGACCTCCGGCTTCAGCATATACTTCCAGACGGTTATTGCCGCTGCCGAAATTGATATTGCCGTTTACCATGACTCCCGCAGCTGCATAAGTGCTGCCGTTTGCGGGAATTATCAGAGTATCGTTGCCGCCTTTGAAATCCATTGAACTTTCAAAATATGACCATGTATTGACATTGGCGTATGCACTGTCATTGCCGTTGGTCAATTCAAGCGGAGAAGTAAATGCAGCTGCAAGCACCTTGTCAAATGCTTCATCTGAATAATCTTTATATGCTGAACCGAATTTTTTCGTACCGAAATATTGAATTTTGTCTTCAGGAATTTCAACACTTTCAAAAACTTTCTGTGATGTAAAATCATCATATACGCCGATATGGGCTGAGCCTTCTTTGCCTCCGTAATATATTTCAACGGCAAAATTACCATTCAATGTGACTGAATTTGCACCGACAAAATAAGTTCTGCCGCTGATTTTTACATCATTTTCAGCTGCTTCAAAGTAAAGTTTTACCGTTCCTCCTGCAAGCTGTGCAACGGTGTCATTGCCGAAATCTCCGCCGAAAAAGAATTTATCATTTCCACCGCCGCCGTGCAGAGTGTCATTTCCCGCACCACCTGCAATCACATCGTCATTTGCACCGCCGATGATTTGATCATTGCCCTTATCGCCGAAGATGGTATTTTTGCCGTTTCCGGCCCAGATAATATCATTGCCGTCACCGCCGTGAATAGTTGTGCCGTTTCCGATATATTCATAACGATTGCTTGTAAAGTCAATTATATCATCTCCTGCACCTGCACGGATTTCATCAATTTTTTGCAGTCTTGCCTGCTCGCCGAATGCGGAATAAATATCATCGACAAAAAGTGCATCTCCGTTTTTATCATCGGTCAATACAAGGATATTGGCATCGTTTGAACCTTTAAAAATGTTATTGATTCTGTTTTTTCCTGCAAGATTTACCTGTTTGATATTTGCAATTCTCTGATGCTCGGCGTTGTAAAAAATGCTCCATTTTGTATTGCTTTCTGCAAAAAATACATCCGTATTGCCGTCTGCATCCGAAACAAGAATACGGTCTGAAGTATCTTTGGTACTGACAATATCTTTGCCCCGCAAAGGAGTATTGCCGTCTGCTGATATCTGCCATTGATAAGTCCCCTCAGGTAATCCGTAAGTGTCAATGCTTTTGTCAGAAGTTTCAATACGCAGGAATGATTTGAATTTATCTGTTGAATAATCAACTGCAAAATTCTCTCCTGCAAGTTTCTTAAAAGTTACTCCGTCTTTGTCTCCCGAATAAAGTTCCGTTTCTTCAGCAGAAAATCCGTCATAATTCACTTTTATTCCGCCGAATGTCTCTTTTACAATATTATGGTCATCATCATAATAAGTAAATATCAGATTGCCGCTTTCGTCAACTGAAAAATTGCACATGTCACCGCCGTAATATTGTGACTCAAATTCAAAGCTGTGTTCTCTGATTGAACCGTCTTCAGCAAATTCATGCACGATGGCATATTTGGTATGGCTCCGTTCTTCCCGATTTTCACTTTCATCCTCAATGACGAAAGTTATACAGTTGCCGAACCGTGTTTTGAATATTTCTTCGGCATCATATACCATATCGGGAGTGCCGTTGAAAATAAGCTGTTCTTTTTGAGTGATTTTATTATTTTTTCTGTCAAAGAAAAAGTATTTGACCTTGATTGAACCTGTTTCACCGGCTTCAAGCAAATCCATCGGCTCACCTGTGGTGTTTTCAGCATAAACATTGAAAAACATATCGTCAAAAAGCAGATGTTCCCCGTAACACACATCATATTTCAGAATTTGAGAATGATTATCAATATTAAATACGCCGTCTTCGGTCAGATAATAATATTTTGAAACACCGTAAACATCGCTTGCGGCAGTCAAGACTTTTATAACACTGTCTGTTTTTGTATCATATTTATAAATATTTTTGACGTAAGGACCTTCCTGAGTAAAAAGATAATCGTTGCTCGTCATGTAGCCCGATACATCAAATTCCTCTTCGATGAACAATTTATAAATCCATTTGCCGTTTTCATACTCATAAATGCCCGACCGTGTAACCATACAATTTGATGTTGCTTCAGGATCAGGGTCAATACTGTCCGCAGAACACATAAAACCGTATTTTTTTGCAACATTCCATATTGCTTCAGATTCAGCATTATTATCACCCCAGATAACAGCAGGACTGCAAATTATAAACTTCGCCTTGTCGCCGTCAGTTGAAATTTTTCCCGCTGAGGCACGGGGGTAGTAATCTCCGTTAAATTCTCCTATGCAGTCGCCGCATTCAAAAACTGTATGCTCTGCAGAAGAATCGTTGTATCCCACGTTTTCAATCATATCATCCCAATAATCAAAACAACTGTTGATATATGCTTTGGAACTTACAGTAATGACATTATCTTTGCTGTCAAGCGCTTCAACTTCCCACAAATATTCTCCTGCAATGAGATTGACTTCATCCTCAAATGTACTGACAACATTGGAATATACCACGTCTCCTGACTTCATATCATAAATATTTATGCGGAAACTTGCGGCGTTTTCACTGCCGTCATCAAGATGTTCCTGAATGAGTTCATACTTTGCCAAAGCTCTGTAATACTCCTCTATATCCCACTCATCATCATCTTCATAATAATAATCATTGATATTGGGTTTGCCGAAATTGCATATCAGAGCATTACTGCTCCATTGAAAACGGTAATTTCCATTTCCGTCGGTAAAATAAACTTCCGCCAAAGATAACATGTTTTGTGTTTTCATAATGCCTCTTGAAAATATTCAGAAAATAAACAATTATGTCTTTAATATAGTATATGTCAGGGGTGGTGTCAAGCGATATTTTGTTTTTTGCTATCTTTATTTAATAAATAGTTCTAAAAAGTTTGTATTTTCATTTTTTTGTGTTATCTTTTATAAGATTCGGATATTGCTGAAAAACTGATGGACGGTTCGTCTTTTTTTCAGCATTATCCGGCAGCAGAAAGGAATATTGTATGCCGGATGATATTGAAAAATTAAAAAACATTCTTAATTATCACTTTAACGACCGTTCTTTGCTTAAAACTGCATTGACTCATCGTTCTTTTGCCGTTGAAACAGGACTTGATTATGACAATCAGCGGCTTGAGTTTCTCGGAGATGCGGTTCTGGAAATTATTCTGACGGAATATCTCTATCTTATTTATCCTAAAGAAGATGAAGGCAATATGACCAAAATGCGTTCTGCTCTTGTGCGGGAAGAATCTCTGGCGCAGTTTGCCCGCAAGCTCAATCTCGGAGACTTTATTTTTATGGGGCGCGGAGAAATGGAGAGCGGCGGCAATACCAGAAATTCAACACTTGCAGATTTGTTTGAAGCACTGCTCGGCGCATGGTATCTTGACGGCGGAATGGCTCCTGTCAAGCGTTTTGTGCTTGACCTTATTTATGAATTTTTCCCCGACCCTGCCTATTTGCTCAAAACTATCAATCCCAAAGGACATTTGCAGGAGTATGCTCAAAAAAATCATGGCGGCACTCCAGTTTATACTGTTTTGCGCACTTACGGACCTGAACACAATCTGACATACGAAGTTGAAGTGAAACTTGACAACCGCACTGTTGTCGGAGTGGCGCAGAGCCGCAAAAATGCAGAAACTGCCGCCGCCGCAAAACTTCTCAAGGAGCTTGGCTTGTTATGAAAAATGATTATTCTTTGAATTTCAAAATAAAAGTAATTTTCGGCTGCAAAAAACGCTTTGAACTTCACGATGAATTGGCTTCTTTTGAAAGAAAAATGCTTATTTGCGGCAATCATTTTGCAAAAAGTCCGATTTTTAAGGAACTTTTCAGCAATCGCAATGATTATATTATTCATATTTGTCCCGGCGGTGAGCCGACACTTGAAATGGTTGAAAATGCGTTGAATACTGCGCGAAAAAACAATGTACAAGCCGTACTTGGTGCAGGCGGCGGAAGTGTTATGGATATCGGCAAAAGTGTTGCCGCTCTCGCATTACAGCAGGGAAGTGTCAGAGATTATTTTTACAACCGTCTGGCAATGGACAAAAGCAGATTGTTTTTCGCAGCAATGCCGACTACGGCGGGAACCGGTGCTGAAGTCACCCCCAATGCAGTGCTTACTGATGAGAAAAACGGTTTGAAACAGTCTCTCCGCGGCAGTGCATGCGGAGTTGACCTTGCAATTGTTGACCCTGAACTTACTTATGACTGTCCTTTGCATGTAATTCAGCAAAGCGGCATGGATTCATTGACTCAAGCCATTGAGGGCGCGATTTCCGCCAAGGCTGATAATGCAACATTTGCCTGGTCAATGCAGGCATTCAAACTTGTTTTTGAAAATCTGCAAGCTGCATGTGACGGCGATTTGACTGCAAAAAATGCAGTATCGGAGGGAACTATGCTCGGTGCATTGGCTTTCACTTACAGCGGACTCGGTGCAGTTCACGGACTGGCTCATCCTGTCGGAAGTTTGTATCATCTTCCGCACGGTCTGGTCTGCGGTATTCTGCTCCCTCATATTTTGAAAATAAACCGTGATTTCCTCTCTATTGCCGCTCACAGTTACTACGGGATTGACGGCACTGCGGATAGGTTGATAAATGATATTGAGAAACTTGCAAAACAAATGAATATTCCACCTGACTTTAAAGGTATTCTTAAAAAGCAGGATTTCAAATATATTATTGAAAATTGCCGTTCAGGAAGTATGAAGTGCAATCCTGTTTATCTCAGTGATGATGATATTGCGGATTTATTGGAGAAACTGGCATGAAAAAAATATTGATTTCAGGAGCAAATCCCGCATGGCAGAAAGCATTGACTTTCCCGAAAATAGTTTACGGCAAAGTAAATCGTGCCGACAGTTCATTGGAATTTGCATCGGGGAAGGGGATAAATTTTGCCCGTGCGGCATCAATTTATAACAAAGCTCAAGTTGAAGTTGTGCAGTTTTTGGCAGGGAATAACGGTCAGCGCATTGCGGCAAAACTGGATGAAGAAAAAATTCAACATACCGATATTTTTCTGGCACATGGTGAGACAAGAGTTTGTTCCACTTGTATAGACTTGGCAAACAAACAGATTACGGAACTTATTGAACCGTCACCGCTTCTTGATGACAGTGATATTGAGAATTTTAAAAATGCGGTAAAGGATAAAATTCCGTCTGCTGATGCTTTTGCCATTTGCGGTACGATGCCTGCAGGTGCGCCGATGGATGTTTATTCTGAACTGACAGATTTTGCACTTGAGCAAAACAAGTATATTCTTGCGGACATGATTTTTAATCTCACTCCTGTTCTTGAAAAATCCAAAGGCAATGTGCTTTTGAAAATCAATGCGGATGAGCTTGCTGAATACAGCGGAATTGCTGATACATTACAGGCTTTGAAAATGCTTGACGGCAAATATAATCTCGGTTGTGCGGCGATTACTGACGGACCGGACAGGGCGTATCTGCTTTTCAACCACCGTTTTTATGAATATACTTTGCCGGCATTGGATAAAATCGTTAATGCCATCGGCTGCGGAGATACTGCAAGTGCGGTGCTTATTTCTGAATTTATGGACTCGCATGATGCCGTAACGGCGTTCCGCACGGCGTTGGGGTGTGCTTCTGCTAATTGTATGAGTATGCTCTGTGCGGAGTATGATTTGGATTTTGCACTTGAATATGCGTCAGAAATAACCGTCAGAGAGTTATGAAAGAGGAACTGCTCTTTTCTTTTTCGCGCGAAGCAATGCTGAAAAGATGTTCGCGTGAATTTTATTTGCATGCGTTTTATGCTTACGGTGAATATGAAGTCGGCGCGGCTGACAGTGAAAGAAATCATGTTCACTTGTTGAAACAGCTGAAAACGGCAGCAGCTTTTAAAGAATTTTTACTGCAGCAGAGTTTGCGTAAAGTTTTTGTTGACGGTAAAAATGTTGACGATTTGCTGATGTCCTTGCGTTTTGATTTCTTTCGTGCCAAAGACGATATGTGGCTTGGCGAATATGAAAATGACCATCTGGCGCATCCGGTTTTGTATGATTTTTATTATGATGAAACAAGTTTTGATGAAATGTTCACAGCTTTGCATGATGAGCTTTCGGCGTGGGCGTCAAAATTGCTGGATAATGATTTGTTTTTGAAACTTTTCCGTTCTGAACGGCAGAATTTTTATATAGAGCCTGATGTGGCACATGTTCTTATAGGAAATATAAAAATCCATTTTCCGCTGGTCGGAGTGATTCAGCACGGAGGAATTTTTTATTGTATAAATTTTGTCCGCCGCTCTGAAAGTTTTGATACTGCGGCAGTTTTTGATTTATTTTACTGTCAGCAGAAACTTCATCTGCCGCTGCAGAATGTCGCACATGTTTTTTTGAATGAAAAAGATACGTTGTTTCTGTATAATGATAACTCCGCATTGAATATTTCTGCTGTACTTGATGAGGTTGTAAATCGTGCAGAGGCTCATTTTTATTGGGCAGAACAGCTCAAAAATTACTTTTCTCCTTTTGCTGTTCCCGAAGCCGACAACAAAGAAACCTGCCGACACTGCCGCTTCCGTGAATTTTGCAGGGGGTAGTTTTTTCGGGCGGGCGGGGGGGGGGGTTTTGGCTAAAAAAAACTCACACCCCCCCCCCCCCCCC
>JAZOSO010000014.1:0-5348 GCA_045657185.1 Victivallaceae bacterium
ATTATCTACACTCAATGGGAACAGAGCGAAAATAAAAAAATTTCTATTTTTTTTAATTACGGCTATTGACATTAAAAGAAATATAATGTATATTACATCGAAAAATGTAAACGATTACATTTTTTTATTCTGAAAGGAAAAATATGATTTCAATACAACAGATAGCCAAAAGGCTCGGAGTTTCAACTGCCACAGTATCAAGAGCTTTAGACCCGAGATACGCTCATAAGGTGCGTCCGGAAACACGAAAAAAAATACTTGATTTGTGCAATGAAAAAGGATACCGCCCTACCATTACCGGAAGGTCTTTTGTCACAGGCAAAACCTACAAAATCGGTGTCATTCTCGGTGAAATTGAAAAAGACCTCGGCTCGCCGCTTTTCGGGCTTTTTATGCGCGCATTCTGCCGCTCTTTGCAGATGCAAGGCTATACTGCAACAATCCTTTATGCCGGAATTGATGATAATCTGACTGATAATACCATTGAATTTCTTCAATCATCGGTTGCCGACGCTTATTTGCTCGGTTCATCATTTCTAAACCCCAAACTTGAATATGCCGTCAAACAAAGCCGGTGTCCCGTAGTCACTTTGAAACAGACTCAAAACAATATTGACGGCATAGACTATGTTTACAGAAATCTCCTGCCCGCATATCAGCAGGCATGGTCATGCGTCACAAAATCTGAATTAAACAATACTGCTTTCATCCACGGTCTGAACGATGATTCAAAAACTTCAGCTCTCAGAAAAACTGCTCCCGACGGAGCCTGCATTGACGATATAACACTTTCTCATAATTTCAGATATCGTGATTTGGATGCTTTCAGCGAAATATATGAAATACTTGACAAACTGCAGCAATATTCTGTTATATGGTGTGCTTCGGACATCATCGCATTCAATATCTGCAAAGCGTTCTGTCACAGCGGACTTGCCAAAGACAAAACTCCGCGAGTTCTCGGATTTGACAATGCGGAGGAAACAATACAAGATACTGTTAAACCTTTTCTCACTACTATCGACCCATGCTGGGATATCATCGGGCAGACCGCCGCAGAACTCCTGCTCAACCGTATAAACAAAAAAGATACACCTTCAGAAATCGGAGTGGAAGCAAAACTGATTTTAAGAGATACATTTTAACATAATAAATAAACTCACCCCTAAACAAAAGGAAAAAATATGAAAAAGAAATTCACACTGATTGAACTGTTAGTCGTAATTGCCATCATCGCAATTCTTGCCGGTATGCTGCTTCCGGCACTGGGCAAAGCCAGAGAACGCGCAAGAATTACTCAATGTATGAATAACTGCAAAACATTATCGCAAATCGTCTATTTTTATTCCAATGATTCCGAAAGCATGGCTCCGGCTTCCGCCTATACCAACTTCGGCAGCGGCAACAGAACATGGATGGCGCATCTGATGAACAGCGGTCATGTGAAAGATACCGTTCAACCCTACATGAAATGTGCGGCATTGCCGAAAGATTATCATAATGATTACGCCTACGGATTTACAATGGCAATGGCATTCACCGCTGAAGCATGGGAGAAAAAACCCGCCCTGCGTGAAGGCAGAAACATCTGGCGTATGGCATACAGCAATGCTTTTGTTCAAATGGACAGTATCGAATCCCCCTCCTCCGTAATTATGCTCGGTGACGGCGGTCCGAAAGAAAACGGCGGCGGTTCAAACTGGTACAAATTCCCATTAAATGAAAAAGCCCGTGATTTGCCCTATCAGCTCCGTCACAACAACGGTCTCAATGGTGCATTCTGGGACGGTCATGCAGAGTGGATGGCAAAAAATAAAATCAACTGGTTTGAAGCATCTCCGTTTTACTTCAATTCACTGAAATATCCGTGGTTCTGAAGATGAGAGGTAAAAAATGAAAAAACTGTCTTTATTACTAATATTTATATTTGCTTTCAGCACAGTATTTGCCGATATTATAGTTGTCGGACAAAACAGCAATGCTTTCAGCAAGCGAGCTGAAAAAGATTTAGTATATTTTCTGTCTCAAATCAGCGGCAGAAAATGGACAACTGCGTCAGAAAAAGATTTGAAAAATTCAGCAAAACAGATAATTTATCTCGGCAACACCGCTTTTGCCCGCTCAAAAAATATTAAAACTTCAGATTTTGCCGATGAAGAATGGATGATACGTTCATATCCGGACGGCACTGTTATTACAGGCGGTCAGCCGATTGGAACTTTTTACGGAGCATGCGATTTCCTGAATAAAATCGGAGTTCGTTTCATTACACCTGATGAAACATTTGTTCCTGAAATCAAAAATTTCAAACTGCCCGATTTGAATATCCGTAAAAAACCGTCCTTTGAGTCACGCCTGATTTATGACTCAATGCCATTTGCATTATACAGCAATAAACTCCCGAAAAGTGAGGAAGAAAAATATTTCACCCACCGTTTGCGTACAGGCAACAACGGTTCACAGCTTCACCGCCTCCCTGCCCCGTATGTCGGAGAATATATGCGCCGCACCGTCGGTTCAATCTCGCACACATACGTTTACTATGTCAATCCGCGGGATTACTTTGCTGAACATCCGGAATATTTCAGCATGGATGATAAAGGCAAAAGGGTTAAATCACAGCTCTGTTTCAGCAATAAAAAAGTTTGGGAAGTAATTCTGGAAAACTTGCGTAAATATATCAAACGCGACCGTATCAAATCCGTTCACGGGCTTGGCGTGAACAGCTATGTTCTTGACAAAGCTCCGACAGTTTATATGATTTCACAAATGGACGGCGATAACATACTTTGTTACTGCCCCGAATGCCGCAAAATTTCGGAAGTTGACGGTGACGCAGGATTGCAGCTTCGCTGTCTGAATTATGTGGCAAAAGAGATAACCAAAGAATACCCCGATATCAAGATCGCCACTCTTGCATATTGCAGTACCGATACTGCACCAAAAATAACCAAACCTGAAAAAAATATCATTTTCCAGTTCTGCGACCTCTATGTTTCAAGCGACTGCTATCGTCCGATAAATTCAAAATATAATGCACAGCAGCAGAAAAAACTTGACGCATGGCTGAAATTCGCTCCCGGTCAGATTGCAATTTATGACTATTGGAACATGGGCGGTAAAAATTATTTCAACCCGCCGCGTCAGGAAGTCTGCATTGACGGCATTATCGGAGATTTCAAATATTATCATAAAAATAATATCAAACTCTTTTTCACCGAAGGCGAACGGGACTTTACTGTTCCGCAGCCGTTTTTTGACATGCACTATTATGTTGCGTCGGCTCTGCTTATGGATATCAATGCAGATACCGAAACTCTGATTGATGAATTTATTGAGCATTACTACGGGAAAAAAGCAGCACCGATTATCAAAGAATATTTGCAAGCCATGCGTCAGGGTGTCAAAGCTCATCCGACCAAACAGGCGACAATGCTGGTCAACCGTTGGGAATTCTGTACTCCGGAGTTTTTATACAACTCCTATATCAAACTCAAAAAAGCGGCAAAACTCTCTGAAAACAGCCGTTATGAAAACCGCATAAATGAACTTATTCTGCCGATTTTGTGGGAAGTATTTTTCTACCGCAAAGATTCTATGGAATTTTTCAGCAAAAATAATATTTCATTGTCTCAACTCAAAAAAGAATGTCTGGACGGCGTCAAAAAATATATCAATCGCTTCGGCGGCATCAATGCAGAAAAACAAATCGCCGATATGACTGCAAAATTTAATTATATGTTTATTGATATTCCGATTGATGATAAATTCAAAAATTATTCCGTCAACGATATCAAAGTTTTCGGCTATCCTCACTGCAAAGAAAAGAAACCCGATATCAATATTATCGTTGACGACCCCGATTCTCCCGTCGGCAAAGCCGTAAAAGCCAAAGGCGGCAAAACAACAATGCACGGAGCTAAAGCTAAATCCGACTGGGTATGGGCTTCACTTTTTGCTATCCATGACGGCAGAATTCCGCGCGGCACAGTTGCTTACCGCGTGAAAAAAATTCCGCAGGATGAAAAATATCATTGGTACAAAATGCCGCAGCCGCTGAATTGTGTAAAAGGCTATATCCCGTTCTGGGGACTTTACGGATATTTGAATATGGATTTGAGTACGCTTTACCGCTATGTTGACGGCAGGGATGATATGAATATCTGGGATATTTATTTCTCCGTCAAATTCACAGGTCCGGCATGGGTCAAAGGTTCCAAAAAAGAAAACGCTGTCTATCTTGACCGTATCGTTGCTGTCTGGCATTATGCAAAACCGCTGAAAAAATAACATACTGAAAGGAAAATTTATTATGAAAAAAATCTTATTATCTCTCGCCGCCGCCGCATTGAGCGTCAATGCCATCTCCGCAGAAATCACTCTCAACAAAAAAGTTATTGACCGCAAAACTCATAAACTTTACCGTTATGATATTGCCAACGGCAAATACAAACAATCATTCAATTATATCGTATTCAACAAAAAAGACGGCACTGTTTCTCTTGCCAACAATTCAGGAAACATATGCGGACTTACTTACGGCTGGTTCGGGTCAGGTATGATTTCCGCCGTCATCAACAACAAAGTACAGCTTCTGGCACAGCAGCCCGAAATTGAAGAAGGCAAAGATTTTATAAAATTCAACTTTAACGGCAAAGGCTTCAAAGGCGAATTGACCTTCAAAGTCATTGATGCAGACATTGTCAAAGGCAATCTCAAAGTTGAACCTGCTGCCGCAATCAAAAAGCTGACTGTCAATTTCTTCTCAGTTCCCGGTCACAACGGAAATACTATTGAAGGCAAAAAACCTTTCAACCGCTTCTTTGCCACTTCTCTGCGCCGCGAAAAACTTGAAACAGGCAAAGTTGTTGTCATTGATAAAAATAAAGAAAACTGGTTCGCTCTCTTTGACGAATACAACGACGGCACAGGCACCGGAATTCTGCTCTTTGCCCCCGACAAAGTCAAAAGCGTCAAACTGAACGGTACAGGCAGAATGATTATCGCCAATGTTGAACTGCCAACTGCTCAAAATGAATTTTCGTTTATTCTGCGCGGTATTCCGACATCATATCTTGACGAAGATGAAGCCATTGAAGATATGAAAAAATCAGCAGATAATTTACTTAAAAATCAGGCAGAATAACTAAAAAAATTGATACGACGCCGCTGCATGGATTAAAAAAAAAGGCTCTGTACTAAATATAGACTGATTTTTATCATCTTTCCAATAATTTTCTATAAGTTTGACTGAAGAAAATGTCAAATATAATTAAAAGGTTTGGAAAAAGATGAGGGGGTGCAGGGGGAGAAGAAAAGAACCTTTCCTCAAAAGGTTTTTTCTTCTC
>JAZOSO010000015.1:0-5412 GCA_045657185.1 Victivallaceae bacterium
GCAAACTTTTCAAGCGGAGTTATTTTCTGCGGTTCACTCCAACTTTTTCCGCCGTCATCAGAAAAACAGTAATACGGAATACTGAAATTATCCATGGCAAGGATTTTGTGCATTATCATCATCAATTTGCCGCGGTACGGGATTATTGACGGATGAAAAAAGTTTTGATGTTCAAACAATAAATCCATTTTCACATGCTTTCAATCTCTTTTTACAGGTCTTTGGGCAGCGGGCATTCTCAAAGTGTATGAACCTTTGCCTTTTGCGGCAACATGGCCGTCAAGATAAGCGGCATTTGCCTGATTTGAGTGACGGTATGCTACAAATTGTCCGGAAGTGCTTTCTGTTTCATACATAACAACATAATGGTTATTAGGTTCGCCCCAGACGATAGTGCTTGAAGGATTGGATACTTTTGTCATTTTCCAGTAACCGTAATATGTATTTGTATCTGTGTATTCAAAAGGAACACCTGCATATTCTGTCAAGTGAACGTTCATAGCATAGTCAGCGACATAAGTTTTCGGTTCTCTTACCACAGGACACGCCATAACACCTGCAAATTTACGATAAGTATTATAAGTGTTAACCCATGTTGCAGCGGAACCGGCACTGAAAGTACCGCCGTTTACAAAAGCATCAATATAAACTGTACTTGTCAGACCGCCTTTTTCGCCGCGATAAAAGTCATAACTGTACTTTTTGCCGGAATGACATGCAGGATTGTAGTCATCATAATCTGCTCCGTACTGCATAGTGCCGAAGATAATATTCTTCAAATTGCTGATACATTTGGCGGCTCTTGCTTTGTCTCTTGCCTTGTTAAGTGCGGGCAAAAGCATTCCGGCGAGAATTGCGATAATGGCAATTACAACGAGCAATTCAATCAAAGTAAATTTTCTTTTCATTTTTTTACCTTTCGTTTATTTTATATTTACTTTTATTGAGGCAGTTTTGCCTGATGCGAACTCTTGAATATTGATATCCCAGACAGCAGCTGTTTCATTAACAGGTACTGTTACGGAGAATGAGGCTTTGCCGTCTTTGAAAATGACATTACCGCCGTATGCCCAAAGTTCTTCTCCGTTCTTTGTGACCTTGATTTGAGCAGGAACCATGCCTTTAATAAATTTTCCATCTGCATTTTTGAGTGAAAGTTCAGCGGTTAAAATTTTTCCGCGGCCAACTTCCTTATTTGATTTTATATCAACTGCTGAGATTTTGTCTTTGAGAAGCAGCAGCGGTACTGCGTCAAGCATATTGAGTTTGACGGAAGCAGTTCCGTTGACAACAGGAATTTCACAATGGTTGAAAAGGTCATAGACATAAACATTATCACGGATTTTCAGTTTATGTTCACGAAGTCCTGTTTTTTGTGCAGTTTCAGTAAGATAATTGAATGCACCGATTTTCCAGTTTTTGTTCATTGCTGTCTGACAATTGCGGCGTTCAGCATTGCTTTCACAATCAAGCACCCAGACCAGAGGAGTTTTGTCGGGCATTTCATTGTGATAAAGAACAGCATTGATATCAGTGCTTACAGTTTGTTCCAATTTATATTTTTTGATAAAAGGAGCGTATTGAGCAGTGCAGTAATTTGCTCCGATATGGCTGAGTCCCATTCCGAAAGTATAAGGAATTTTTTCCATGCCCGGAATGTCAATTGTTACATATTTATCAGCGATAACTTTGCCGCCTTGTTTGATGTAGTCAATAAGTTTATCACGGACTTTATCGGTCATCCATTGTGTATCGTGAATGATAATCATATCATAATTTTTCAGAATACCATCCATGACTTCTTCGGAAGTTATTATATCGGCATTACCGCCTGCACGGCGGAAATTTTCAACTGCGCTGTAACGGGAATACGGATATGCTTCCTTCATGTGAATCTGAAAACAGATTTGTGCGATATCATAGAGAAATGCGCATTTGCGGGGAAGCGGAGACTGCATTTTGTAAAAACTGCCGGCTTCAGCAAGTTTTTTACTAACGTCATTTGTTCCCTGCCATGTGCTTTTGAACTGCGGAGAAGTGGTATCGGTGCTTTCGTCCAGATGCCAGAGACCGATATAGCCCGGAGCATTGGCAATCAAACGGTACAGCATACCTTTTTGAAATTCTTTGCCCCATGGTGTATAGTGAGCTGAAATAACTGCACCCCACGGTTTTGAGCGTCCTGCTGTTTTGGCAAATTCTATATTGAATGCCAATGCGGAGTACCAGAATGTATAGTTGTAAAATGTATTTACAGTGTAGTTTTTATGTGATATCGGCGGATAAAATCCTCTGCCGGGATAAATCGGGCCGGACATAAGTCCGATATCGCCGACATTGACACCGTGTGAAGATTTTACGGTTGCTTCTGCAATTTTGCTGTAATTTGAGGTGTGATAGCGGAAATACTGCAAAAACGGATGGTCATAAGGAACAATTCCTTTTTCCACCACAGGAAAATAAAGCTGATTACCGTGGTTTACTTTGATAAATTTCGGTAAATCGGAACGCTTCACATTCGTTTTTGCCTCAAAATCTGCCATTGTTTTCGGATTGAAGTCAAAATTTCCGAGCATTGAACCGTCATCATTTGCCACTGTAAGACGGCTGAAATTGGGAGCTTGGGCGTCAAGAAGCTGTTTGATTTGAGCGGATTGTCTTGCTTTCAAACTGTCAGGATTGGCGGCAACTGCACGGGAGCTTGCGGAGGGATGATTTTTGCCGTGATAATGAACTTTATTTGAATAAAGCACCAGCTGGTCGTCTTTGTTGTCTGTAAACATATTGATAGTACTGGTGCGTGCAGAGAACAGTTGATTATAGCGTAAAGTTTCATCAATGACATTGCCGAGACGGTCAAGTTTATTACCTGTCATCTGGTGGATATCATCTATGCAGGTATTGAGATAATTTTTGCGGATAAAGGCGGCGGCAGATTTTTCCCGTTTCAGGTGCGGTCTGGCACTTTTCCAGATAAAAATCGGAAATTCCTGATTTTTGCGTTTTGCGGCGATATAAATCTGTTTACTGTCTTTGACTTTGCCGTTGACTGTACAGCGGATGGTATAATAACCTTCTTTCCACAAGGCTGTATTCAAATCTTTCAAAACATTGCCTTGTGCATCAACAGCGTCAAGTTTGTAAGCATCTTTTTTGTTGGTAATAACTGTTACGGGAATTTTTTCTCCGCATTCAAAAATATTACGGGGAATATTATTGATTACTGTTTTAATTTCAAAATCTTTTTGCGGAGCTTTTTTCTCTCTGTAATCAACTTTGGGTACAGCAGCAATCGGCGTTCCGTCAAAAAGACACATACGGTAAATTCCTTCCAGTGTGGGCAAATGATTACGCAAATTGAAACATGCTCCGACAAGGCCGGAGTAAGGATATTTTTTGTTGTAATTTTTATAATATGCCAAAGCGACAGTTCCTTTTTGAACAGTGACAAGCGGAGTTACGCTTTTTGAATAAACACCCAAATCAAGATATGCCGCCCATTGGGGATAATTGCGGTTCAATCCCCATGTTTTGCCATGTTCTGTGAGTTTTCTGTCTTTGCCGCGCAAGCCGTAACCTGATTCAACACCGAAAACATTGCGCATGAAATTTTTATCGTAAGCATATTTAGTACTGAATTCTTTTGTAAACAGGTCGTCTTTGCCGATAAATGAGGACAAAGTATTGCCGCCGGGAGCAACAAATCTGCCGCCTCTCAAACAGTATTGATATACCGCACAGCTTTGGTCATACGGTTCCGCCCAGATTTTCGGCGATACATCTGTCAAACTCAAAATAACAGAACCCGGAGCCGTGCCGTTGCGCATGAAATCAAGAATTTGAACGGCATTCATCGGTGTAAAACCCTGAGCGAGAAAATAACGCTCTGCAACTTTGGTGTCTCCTGCGTATCTTGAATAATAATCATCATCAACAAAAAGAATTTTTTTGCTGATTTCCGCTTTGACAGTACATGCGGTCAATAGCAGAAACATCAGGAGAATGGATTTCATTTTTTTCAGCTGTAAAATAAATTGTTTTTTCATTTTATGCCTTTCTGTAAAAGTTTGTATTTAAATATTTGAGTTTGCAGTACAGTCATTGACAAAATGTTGGTACATTATATTTCTGAATTCTTCAACAGTACCTTTTTCCAGAACATCGCAAATTTCATGGTGGGTTGACGGTATTTTTTTCAAATTTTCAGTATTTTTAGCGGTTTTGCCGGAAAAGATTTTTATAACAATATCTCTGAATTGTATAACTTGACGGTTGCCGGCAATACTGACAAGACAGCTGTGGAAATCAATTTCCTGTTCCATGGTATATTTGTATGGAGCGATGCAATCTGCATATTTACGGAGCTGTGCGAGCTTTTCAGGAGTTTTCCGGTTATAAATAAAATCACACAAGCCTATTTCCAGAGCATAACGAAGTTCATTCAAATCATTCAAATCCTCTTTCGGCAGCAAATCCACTTCTGCAAGTTTCTGCAATCCTGAAAATACCTGCGGAGATTTCATTACCAAGCCTTTGCGTTTTCTTGATTCTACCAGATTAAGGGCTTTTAACCGGCTGATGCCTTCCCTGACAACATTACGGCTGACATTAAGATGTGTTGCGAGTTCTTCTTCACGAGGTAAAGTATCACCAGGTTTGAGATTATTAGTATGAATAAAATTCAGAAGTTGTTTTTCAACACAGTCTGCCAACGTAATGGGTGATATTTCCGGACAAAACATTTTATTTCTTTCTTTTTTGTAATATGTATAATATGTACTACAATATTTAATGTAGCATAATATTTATTATTGTCAATAAAAAATTATAAAAATTATAAAAAAATTGTTTTAGCCTGCAGATTAAAATGCGGCGGCTTTTTCTTTGCTGTCAAAGGCGATTGCTGTTTGAATATGCCGTGGCTTGAATTTTGATGTATGGAAAACTTCGCCGGTGTTGTGCTTAATAAGGCGGGCTTTCAAATCTGCCGTGCTGCCGATATAACGCTGTCCCCGATGAGACAGACTGCGTAAAATGTAAGTGTAGAACATGGTTTTCTCCCGTTCAATGCCGTATAGCCCTTCGACGCTCTGCGAGCTATGGAGGGCATCCTTCGCACGCTCCGTTTCACTTCGCTTATTTTTGCAAGCAAAAAAAATCTACGGATAGCAATCCTTACGGCTTGCCATCCGCAGCTTTAGCGAAGGATGGTGGAGGTGACGTAACTTGGCAGCGAACTTTGCTCCTGAAGATTTTTTACGCTCAAACGATAAAAAAGTTCGCAGAAGCAATACCATATTTTATAGAGAGTTACAGAACTGCGAAAAAAGTATCAGGAAATCAAAAATCATCAAAAAATAATGAGGAGGACTTTCCCTGATGAAAGTTCGCCAATTTACAATTAGTAATTCC
>JAZOSO010000016.1:0-1217 GCA_045657185.1 Victivallaceae bacterium
GAAATTTATGAAATAAATGAAAAAGCGTATTTTGATAAAAGTTTTTGTAAAAAGGATAGGGGGTGTCGGGGGAAAGGAAAAGAAACTTGTTTCAACAAGGTTTTTTCCTTTCCCCTGACAATCTCAATAATTTTACAGAAAGGATTTTTTTATGAAAAAAGAGATTATTGCAACTAAAGCTGCTCCGGCGGCGGTCGGACCTTATTCACAGGCGATTAAAGTCGGAGATGTTTTGTACACATCCGGTCAGATTGCATTGGACCCGGAGACGGGAGTTCTGGCACCTGCTGAAATCGGTGCGCAAACTGAGCGTGTTATGAAGAATTTGGCGGCTGTATTGGACGCTGCCGGTTATACATTTGATGAAGTTGTCAAGACTACATGTTTTTTGAGTGATATGTCATATTTTGCAGAATTCAATGCGATTTACGAGAAGTATTTTGTTTCCAAGCCTGCACGCAGTTGTGTGGCGGCTGCATCTCTGCCCAAAGGTGCATTGGTTGAAGTTGAATTGATCGCGGTTCATTGATATTATGGATATCAAAAACAACATTCTTGAAACAATCGGCAAGACGCCGCTGGTGAGAATAAATAAGCTTAATAAAACGGCGGCGAATGTTTTTGCCAAGGTTGAATTTTTCAATCCCGGCGGCTCTGTCAAGGACCGTGTCGGTCTGGCGATGATTGAAGATGCCGAAGCCAAAGGTTTGCTGAAAAAAGGCGCAGTAATCATTGAGCCTACCAGCGGTAATACAGGTGTCGGACTTGCGATTGCGGCGGCGGTCAAAGGTTATAAACTTATTCTGACCATGCCTGACTCAATGAGTCAGGAACGCCGTCTGCTGCTTGGTGCTTACGGTGCGGAAATTGTTCTTACTCCCGGCGCTGACGGTATGGCAGGTTCAATTAAAAAGGCATTGGAACTTCAAGCCGCAAATCCCGGTTCGTGGATTCCGCAGCAGTTTGAAAACTTTTCAAATCCCGCAATCCATGAAGTTACAACCGGTGAAGAAATTTGGCAGGATATCGATGGCAAAGTTGACGCTTTTGTTGCCGGTGTCGGTACAGGCGGTACTATTTCAGGCGTCGCAAAATGTCTGAAAAAATATAACCCCGCCGTCAAGATAATTGCTGTCGAACCCGACGAAAGCCCGATACTTTCAGGAGGTCAGGCAGGTCCCCATAAATTGCAGGGCATCGGCGCAAACTTTATCCCC
>JAZOSO010000017.1:0-8303 GCA_045657185.1 Victivallaceae bacterium
ATTATGTAATATTCAACTGCATTTTTAATGAATGTAATTTGATTTTGTTTTTTTATCAATTATATTATTCTGAATTGAAGATAAATTAAAAATAAGAGAGAGTGCGTTATGATTACTGAAAATGAATTGAAAAAGATGATATGGGCGGAAATTGACCGCCATAGTGATGAACTTATTGAACTCGGAAAAGAGATTTGGCGTAATCCTGAACTCGGTTATCAGGAATTTCATACTTCGTCTCTGGTGCAGGATAAGTTTGCTTCAATCGGACTGCCGTTTAAAAATAACTTGGCTCTTACAGGTGTCCGTGCAGATATGAATATGAAAAAATCGGGTCCCCGTCTGGCAATTCTCGGAGAATTGGATGCGTTGTACACTCCCGACCATGCGGAGTGTAATCCGGCAACGGGTGCAGCTCATGCTTGCGCACATAATGCACAGATAACAGCATTAGTCGGTGCTGCTTTCGGGTTGAATATTGCTCAGACGGCAGAAAATCTGGCAGGCTCAATCGCATTTATTGCAACACCTGCGGAGGAGGGGAGACTTGCCTCATTGGAGAGCGGACAGCGTTTTATCAGCGGTAAGGCGCAAATGATTTTTGACGGAGTTTTTGATGATATTGACCTTGCATTGATGATGCACGGAGCAGAGAAATACGGAATTGCTGTTTCTGCCAACGGATTGATGATGAAAAATGTCTGTTTTCACGGTAAAGCATGTCATGCGGGGCGTCCGTGGGACGGTGCAAATGCGCTTTCTGCCGCGCGTGCCGCATTGAGTGCGATAGATTCACAGCGGGAACTTTTCAAAGAAGCAGATACCGTCAGAATTCACGGAATTATCAAAAACGGCGGCAATGTGGTTAATACAGTTCCGCACAAAGTAGAACTGGAATATATGGTTCGTGCGCAGACTCCGGAGGCGATGATTCATGCGGCGGATATTTTTGACCGCTGTATGAAAGGTGCGGCTCTGGCATTCGGAGTTGAGGTTGAAATAGAAACACATCACGGCTGTATGCCGCTTTTGAATGACCCGCAAATCGGAGCAATTCACCGTAAAAATCTTTTTGAAGCTGTTCCGAATGCTGAATACGAGGATTTGGGTGTCCGTACTTCTTCAACGGATTTCGGCGATATAACTATGATAATTCCCGGTTCTCATCCGTATTCAAGCGGCTGGTCAGGTGCGTTTCATACTTTTGAACTGCGCTGCAAAGATGAGTACAAGGCGTATGTTGAACCTGCAAAACTTCTTGCCGCTGATGTTGTTGATTTGCTTTACGGCGATGCCGCTCCGGCAAAAGCGATAGCCGCCAAGCCGCCGCGTTATACCAAAGAGGAATATTGCAAACTTGTTGAGTCATTTGACAAAACGGAACATTTTTCTTTCGGGCAATAACTGAGAAAAGAAAAATCGGACATATCAAAGTTATCTGACCTGTCCGATTTCCGGCAGTCTATCCTGCAAAAATATGCAGTTTCAGTTTTAAAATTCAGGATAATGGCGCAGAATGAAATCTACGAGCGGACGCGGGTCGTCCATGCCGTGAGGATGATGACCGTAACAATCGCGGTTTATAACAGTGATATTGCCGCCGGCAGATTTGAGTTTCTGTTCAAAAATGTCAATATTTGATTGCGGCAAAACGGTTTGGTCCTGTGCGCCTCGGAGGACGAGGATCGGGATTTTTGCGTCAGCGATAGGTTTGTAGTTGTTGAGCGGCGAAAGCGGATGATTTTGCAGTTCTTCGTGAGTTTTCACACCGTAAATTTCAATATTTTTCAAGCCTTCACTCTGCATGTGTTCAAGCATTGCTGCCGAAGCGTTTGAGGCGTTGCGTTCTGAGGCAAAAGCCAGATTGCAGACGGGGCAGTCAGCGTAAATGGCACCGACAGTTTCGGGGTGTTCTGCCGCCCAGCGCCATGAAAACAATCCGCCGTAACTCATCCCGATAAGTGCGCCTTTTTTGTGAAATCCCATTTTCTGAAGAAGTGCATAAAACTTTTCTGCTTTTTTGATGCCTTCAGAATTCATGCGTGTTGCAAAAACATCAATATGAACATGATGAAATCCGCGTTCAAGCAGTTTCAAAGCAGGTGTTCGCGGCACAAATGATTCCGCCCATTGCAGACACCAGCTCCACGGCAGACCGGGGGCGGGATTAGGCGGTTCCACAATAAATGCCTTGCAGCCGTCAACTTCAAAATTGTGACGGATAAAACCGTGCCATTCGACAGTTTCTCCTTGCGGGTATTCAATTTTATTCTCATGCGGAAAACCGTATTTTTCAAGTCCCGCATTTGCCAGTGATTTGTAATCAAGTCCCATAAAAATCCTTTCAGTTTAATGAAGTACAGTAAATATACACTGTTAAAACTTAAATGCAAGGAGTTTGTCTTTTATACATGAGTAATTTTGCAGAGGTGTAATGCGTTTTATTTCAAATTTGTAACGGATTCAGTTTTTATTTTTGTATTTCAGCAGCATAAAACTCGGGTAGCATCCGATTTCCTGTTTAAAAATACGGGAGAAATGGAATTGAGTTTTGAAACCGAAAATGGTACTTAATTCTTTAACGGAAATATGGGGATTTTTGCGCATGAATTCAACAATATGGTTCATTTTGTAATGCAGAAATGCCTTGCGCGGCGGCATGTTGAAATATATTTGACAGGTACGGTGCAGAGAACTGCGGCTCATGGAACAGAGTTTGCACAAATCTTCAAGCGACGGCTGTTTTGAGAGATTCTGATGAAAAATTGAAGTGATTTTTGCTGCTTGATGCTGCATCATGTGACGGGCATTGAATTGTTCATTGAGAAGTACTGCGGGATAAAGAGATATCATTTTGCGGAAAACCGCACCGAAGAGAGCATTATGAATGAGGTATGTGCTGTATATGTCATCTTTTGATTCAGATTCAAAAAGTTTTATCATAGTCTGCATAAATTCTTTTTCTGTTTGCGACAGATGAATGATTTGTTCCTGCGGGCGGGTATTTTTGTCAAAAATGAGGACATTCATATTGTCATCAGAGTTTATATAAAAGTGAAATGTGTACCAGACAGTTCCTTTTTTGAGAATGTCTTCATGTCTTTGTCCCGGCTGGATTATAATCATGTCCCATTCATTGAGTTTCAGCGGAATATCATTGACTGCACATTTATAAACTCCGTGTTCGATAATTATTGCTTCATAAACGATATGGGTATGTTTTTTGTATATGCCGTTTTGCTGAGCTTCTGTACGGTTACTGTCGGTGAAACAGATTTTAATATTGTCGGTTTCTCCCTGCAAATGTTTGTAATTGCCGAAGGTTGTGACATTTAGTTTTTCTGTTTTGTACATGAAACGGCTTTCCTTTTTTGAAACATTGAATTTTTCTGCAATTTCAATATACATGATAATTTTGTTTTTTGCAAATTGATTTTTGGGAATATCAGATATATTTTAAGATTTTTTGCTATTGCTATATATAGAAGAATATGGTATAATATAGACAGTGAAGAAAATTATTGTTATCAACCCGAAAAAAAGGAGGAAAAAATGAACAGAAAACAGTTTACAATGTTTGAACTTGCCGCAATCATGGTTGTTGTTGCAGTTTTTGCAGCGTTGACTATGCCCGCTGTGGTCAGAGCGCAGGCGGAAGCGGCAGAGGCCACATGTGCAGGTAATCAGAAACAGATTATGGCGGCGGCACTTGCTTATGCAGCAGATTACAAAGGTTATATCGCTCCTGCCAATTTTGACAGCTTGAGCTGGCCCTCATATCTCGCAGGCATGAAACGTATCAAAGGCGGCGCAACTATGGGCAAAAAATCATATCTCAAAGCCAAATCTCCCGCTTATTTCTGTCCTGATGAACCTGTTGTAACTAATATTTCATATTCAGTCAGCCGTACATTTTATACCAAAGGCAAAGGCCTGACACTTACTGTTGAGCAGATGAATCCGTCATTGATTTATGTAGCTGACGTCAATCCCGCAAGTATCAAAATAACTGGCTCACCGTCTTTTATGCCCAAACGTGTTTCAGCAACAGGCAAAGGCTGGGGCGAAGCATATCTGCGCCATGATGACAAAATCAATGTCGGCAAAATCGACGGCAGTGTTGAAATGCTTGACGAACAAACTTTCAAAACTGACAATAAGTATTGGAATGTTGCGAAGTAATTTATGAATGGCTCTGTAAAATATCCGGAACTTGCCCCTGTACTGCGGCGTGAAAGATTGAAATTGCCGCAGGGGAGGGTGAGTGTTGTCCTTGATACGGATACATTCAATGAGATTGATGACCAGTTTGCGGTAACATTTGCTTTGCTGTCTCCCGAAAAAACGGATGTTAAAGCGATTTGTGCCGCACCGTTTTTCAATATCAATTCAACTTCTCCGGCTGACGGAATGGAGAAAAGTTACGAGGAGATTTTGCGGCTTCTGAAACTTCTTGATAAAGATGAATCACTTGCAGTAAGAGGTTCTGAAACTTATCTTCCTGACCGTAATACTCCTGTCAAATCCGATGCCGTAAATAGAATAATCGAGTGTGCCAATGAGTGTGCCGCACGGAATGAAGTGCTGTATATTCTTGCATTCGGGGCGATAACCAATGTCGCTTCAGCATTACTGACAGACCCTGAACTTGTAAAAAAAGCAGTCGTCATCTGGCTTGGCGGACACCCTGTTTATTGGAAGCCGAACAATGAATTCAACTGGCGGCAGGATATTCCGGCGGCGCAGGTGCTTTTTTCATCGGGAATACCTTTGATACAGATTCCTTGCCTGACGGTTGCAAGTTCGCTGCTTTTGAGCCGCTGTGAGCTTGAAAAATACTGCGAACCTTGCGGCAGAATTGGTAAATTTCTTGCAGAACGTGTTTATGCGGCACTTGGAAGTGAGCGTGAAACCCGCATAATCTGGGATATTTCCACGGTTGCTCTGTGTGTATGCGATGCTAATGCAATCAATGCTGAAATCGTTCAGACCCCGAATGTAAATGATGACGGAAGTTACGGCAGTTCTGACGGCAACCCTGAAATGCTGCGGATACGTTATCTTGACCGTGATCCGATTTTCAGAGAATTTTTCAGAAAATTGAGTGAAAGGAAAAATACATAATGTTGTTTTAGAAAGTTGTACAGCATAGTCCTATGCAGGTAAACAGCATGTGACTGTCTGTACAATCCGACATGTCTGACTAGTCGGACAATAAAAAAGCAAATCACCCCCTTAAAAGAAAGGAAAAAATATGAAAAACAAGCTCAAACAACATGACAGAAACAACATTATCGGAAGTTGTTTCACCCTTATTGAATTGTTGGTAGTCATCGCTATCATCGCCATCCTTGCAGGAATGCTGCTGCCGGCACTCGGCAAGGCAAGAGATCGTGCCAGAGCTGCAAAATGTATGAGTAATTTGCGTCAAATCGGTCAGGCGGCTGTGCTTTATGCCGGAGATAATGATGACTGGATTGTTCCGGGAAATGCTGAATGGCAGAGTTTTCAACAATTTCTGTGGGGATATGTTTCATCTGTAAGCGGCAAAGTGGTTCATGGCGGTACAGAATATATTAAAAAAGATGATAAATCAGTTTTCCGTTGTCCTTTGATTACTGATTATACAGATCATTCCATATCATACGGTCATAATAGTGACTTGACTAACAGCACCAAAATTGCAAAAATCAACCCCGGAACTCCGCATTTTGCAGATTGTCATCCCACTGCGCTTAAAGGTTCAGGGTCAACAAAATTCGGCAGATATGTTTGCGGAGAAAACTGCACTACCGGATGGTATGCAGATGCCCGTCATTCAAAACGCGTTCAAGCTGCATTTGTTGATGGCCATGTTGAAGCCGTTGATATGAAAAAATGGAATACAAGTTCTGATCCCATGTGGATTATCAAACTTGAAGATTTGAAGTAATATCTGACTTGAAAATTTATAATTTTTGAAAATGAAAATATTTTTATTAGTTTTGAGTGCTGTAGTTGCCTGCGGCATGGTTGGTTGCAGCCTTGCTTGCGATGAAAAATGTATGTCAGAAAATAATTTAATGCACTTATCTGTTGAAGATACTCTGATCCCCGTCCGTCCGGGCGGGGAGGGTAGACCTTTTTGGAATAGATATGCGATTCAGTTTATTTATGCTCCCGCATTTGAATTTGCAAAAATCGACGATGCAGCAGAGTATCTTTTTGAAGCAAAGGACAGATTTGGTAAAGTACATTCATTTTCTGCGAAGTCACCCTGTGCTGCGCTTTCTCCCGTATGGCGCGATATTCCTGCCGGACCTGTATGGCTTGAGGTGAACGGTATTGACAAAAAAGGAAAGAAAATTGCTGTCGCAGGACAGAAAACTTTTTACCGCAATGCGCCGTTTGTTAATTCTTATCCATCAAAAGTTCGCTCATATCTTGAATGTGCCAGAAAAAACTGTGAATATCTTTTTAATTTGAAACATGTTCAAAGTCTGGCTGATGGCAAGCCCGATTTGTCTTATCCTTTGTTCTGTTATCCGAGCAAAATGTATTCTTCCATAATTAATGTTATGGTCGGTTATTCAGAACTGAATCCCGCAAAACGAGAAAAGGCTTTGAAAATAGCAGAAGGTGCTGCTGATTATCTTATCGAAAAAGCAGTCCCCTCCGGTAAAAAACTTGAATTTTTACCTCAGACTTATGAGGGAAAAAATGAGGCGGCAGGTAAATTCGGCGGTACGATTATGATGCTTTATCCTGCTAATGTCGGCAGTGCCATGCTTAATCTTTATAAGATCAACCAAAAGCAGAAATATCTTGATTATGCAGTGAAAATCGGAGAACAGTACCTAAAACTTCAGCAGCCGAACGGTACATGGTATCTCGTTTTGAAAATCGCTGACGGAAATCCCACTGTCAATAATTACTGTGTGCCTACCGGAATTATGGGATATCTTGAGAAACTTTCTGCTGTTACCGGTGATAAGAAATATTTCGATGCGGCGCAGAAAGGCATGCCGCATTTGCAGCGGATGATGGATTCTTTCAACTGGGAAGGGCAGTTTGAAGATGTCGAGGCTCAGTCTGTACCTTATTTGAATTTGACTAAGCATAATGCAACTGCCGCTTATCTGTATTTGTGCAGCAGAAATCCTTCTGATAAAAAACTTGCGGCAGGGGCGCGTGAAGTTCAGCGTTTTGCCGAGGATCAGTTCATTGTCTGGGAACAATTCGGCTGGACAGGTAAGTACGCCCCATTCAGTCCACGCAAAGAGGAAAATTCTTTGAATCCTGTTTGGGGCTGGATGAATCAGCATACCCCTTGTGTGCTTGAGCAGTACCGCTGTTATGTTCCGGTGAACGCTTCTTATGCCAAACTCATACGTTTTTATCTTTTGATGTATGATTTGGAGAAAAAACCGCTTGATCTTGCCAAAGCCCGTGCGCTCGGTGATTCTCTGACCCGTATTCAGCTTGATGATGGACGTATCCCAACATGGATGAATCAGGCATTATCTGCTGATACAGATTGGATTAATTGTGATGTCAGTGTTATCAATGCTCTTAAACTTTTAGCCAAATATGATAGCATAAGGTAAGTTTTTTTATTGAGGATTAGGAAAATATGAAAAAATTAAAATTTTTTGTAATAATGTTGTTTGCTGTATTGATCGGCGGATGTGTCTGTCAGAAGCAGAATAAACTTGAGGAGGTAAAGGTGAATCTTAATAAAATATGGTATCTTACGCAGGAAGTTACCGAAGCAAATTTGCAGCAGATGCCGCAGAATTGCAAAACTTTTGAACTCGGTAAATACCGCAACTGCACCAACCTTGATACTGTCATCGGTAAAAAAGGTAAACGCGGAGATAAGTGTATTGTTTATAATGAATTTGAACTTGCAGAGGATGCAGTTGTGACTTTCGGTACAGGTGCTGACTGGTGGTTTGATACTTATTTGAACGGCAAAAAGATTTACAGTACGCCCGCAATCGGCAATACTGCCGTCTCCTTTTCTCCTGAAAATCATGTTTATTCCGCAGTCGCTAAAAAAGGAAAAAATCTGATCGCAGTTGTTGTTACAAGAGGCGCAAATGGATATGATTTCTGTTTTGATTCCATGCCTTACACTGTTAAATCTCCTGATGAGACACTTGAAATTTCCGTCAAAACATCTGAAATCACCGGCAGAATCAAACCGATGAACGCCGTAAATAACGGTCCCGGACGTTCAAACGTTGAGTTATTCAAAGCATTGAAAGCTCCTTATTCCCGCAACCATGATGCAAGTCATTACGGTCAGTATGGCGGAGAAC
>JAZOSO010000018.1:0-4994 GCA_045657185.1 Victivallaceae bacterium
GTCAAATATAATTAAAAGGTTTGGAAAAAGATGAGGGGATGCAGGGGGAGAAGAAAAGAACCATATAAAAAGGCGGGTGGAACGCCAAAAGGTTTTTTCTTCTCCCCCTGCAATAAATCAGTCATCTTTTATAACACAGCCTTTTTGTTTATCTGACTGTTGCGGAGAGGCGTTTATACAGAAATTCTGGGTCAAGAGAGTGTTTTGCGCGGCGGATACCTTCATCGCCGAGGTCTTGTTCTCTGTTCATGTATCTGATATTTTTTGTACAGAGGACAGCGGCAGTTTCTCTGGTGAGAAATTGAGGTGCGCCTTTAACGGAGTGGTCGGCTTTTTCAAAATGAATATCCGCAGTTGAAGAATTGAGATATGACCACATAGAAAAACCGATATCATTTCCGCACCCGTCGGTAAGAAGAATGCCGTCAAGTTCAAGTTCACGGAAATTTTTGCAGGCAAAAGTCATAACTTTGTCCTCATCGGTGAGAAAATCGCATGACTCAAGTGCAGAATTGAGCTTGAGAGCGAGAGCAAGAAAACGTTCACTGCTGTTTTCGTCAAGCGTAATTATTTCAAAATCAGGACAATTGGTACTGAACTGTTTGATAAGGTTGCGTTTTTTTCGGAGTTTGCTGCCGACACAATCTCTAAGTTGTTGATTATCATACAGATAATCGTAGTTGTCAGTATTATCGTCAAAGGTGAAAAATTTTTCTGCATCGGAGTTTTCGGCAAGGTAGTTCGGAGGAATATCATAAATAACATTTTCCGTCAAGCCGCTTTGTGCGAAAATTGAGCTTAATTCAGCAAGTTCTGAGGGAGAAATTTTTTTGCCGCGGGGGAAATAAATCATCTTCTCAACCGGTGAATAGAGTATCAGACGCCCTGCGTCATCAAAAGCAAATTGAGTTTGATATGCAGTATGCCACATGGCAAGATTGGCAAAACTCATTTCACAGCTGAACTCATTGAGGGATTGCAGAAACTCCTGCAGCAGATTTTTGTCCTGTAAAGATATGTTTTTCAGTTTTCGGATATCAAACATGTTTTTTCCTGTTGTTTTGTTTGTGAAATTTACACGATTTTTCCGAAAATACAACCCGGAAAGAGAAAAAGAGTGTTTTTTTCTATGAAAAAGCGTAAAAAAAATGAAATAGGACTTGAAATTTTAAAAAAATGTGGCAAATTAAGTAAATCGACTGCTGAAAAAATTTTTATAAATTTAAAAACATATAGAAAGCCTTTCGCAAGAGAGACTTTCCCAAAACAAAAAAGGTAAACAAATGGCTCACTTGAAAACCGCGATCAAAAGATTGCAAACCAGCAAAAAAGCAAATCTCCGTAACCGCGCCCGTACCAGCGAACTCAAAACTTATGAAAAGAAATTCCGCGCAGCTGTTGCTGAAGGCAACAAAGAAGCCGCCGCAGAATTCCTCAAAATCACCCGCAGCAAACTTGACAAAGCTGCTAAAGTCGGTACTCTTCATCCCAACAAAGTTTCCAACAAGAAATCTCAGTTGGACAAATTGATGAATACCATGGCTTAATCATTCATTTTGTTGAAGTTCAGCCGGCATAAGTTGTTTATGCCGGCTTTTTTTGCCTATGATAGCCAAAGTTATAACAGATCTGTCACTGGACAAAGTCTTTGATTATCAGATTCCGTCTGAAATTGAAGCTCAAATCCGTCCCGGAACGAGGGTGAGGGTGCCTTTCGGCAACTCTTTCCGCCTCGGGTTTGTACTTGAACTTGCGGAGCGTTCTGATTATCCTTCTTTAAAAAATCTGCAAATTGCCGATGGCGATAATGTTTGTATTCCCGAAAATCTTTTGAAACTCGGCGATTGGATAAAAGATTATTACTGCTCAAGTCAGGAGCAGGCAATCCGCACTCTGCTTCCGGGGGCAGTGAGGTCGGGAAAAATTCACTCAAAAACGGTTAAAGTCTATAATATCAAGGACTTGGAACTGTGTGAAAAGTTTATAAATGACAACTCTTCCAAAAAAACTGCTGCAAAACGCATAAATTGTCTCAATTTTATACGGGAAAATCCTTCAAGTACTGCTGATGAGATAACCGAATGTTGTTCCGTCGGAAGCTCTGTTTTGAAAACTCTGCTTGAAGCTGAACTTATTTGCACTTCCGAAAAAATCGTCCGTTCCGACCTTTTTGAAGGGCGTGAGGCGGTTCGTACTCAGCCGCTTACGCCTAATGCTGACCAGCAGAAAGCTATTGACCTGGTAAAAAAACTGCTTGATGACCGTGAGGAAAAAAAACGCACTATTCTTCTTTGGGGGGTGACCAACAGCGGCAAAACAGAGGTTTATCTTCAAACTATTGCTCAGGCACTTGAACGCGGTTATGACTCTATTGTGCTGGTGCCTGAAATTTCACTGACACCGCAGACGGTGCGCCGTTTCCGCTCCCGTTTCGGTAATGATATAAGTGTGTTGCACAGCCAGCTCAGCGACAGAGAGCGTTTTGATGAGTGGATGCGCATACGCAACGGTGAAGTCAAAATTGTTGTCGGCGCAAGGTCTGCGCTCTTTGCCCCGTTTAACAATCTCGGTCTGATAATTGTTGATGAGGAGCATGAATCAAGTTACAAACAAGGTGAAGCTCCCAGATATCACGCCCGTGATGTTGCTGTGATGCGCGGTTTTATGGAGAATGCAGTTGTAATTCTCGGTTCGGCAACGCCGTCGGCAGAATCTTTTTATAACGCAAAAAACGGCAAATACCATTTGCTGCCCATGCGTTCCAAAGTTGATGACAAAGCCAAGCCGCTGGTGAAAATTGTTGACCAGAGGCTTGCTTCACTTGATAATGAGGGGAAGAAAACGTTTTTTTCTCCGTTGCTGGTAACTGCGGTGCATGACCGTCTCAATCGCGGTGAACAAGTTATACTTTTTCTCAACCGCAGAGGTTACGCCAGAGTTATGAGCTGTGAATTGTGCGGCTATGAGGCGCGATGTCCGAATTGTGCGGTAAGTTACACTTACAGCCGCCGCAACGAGACTTTGAGCTGCCATTTGTGCGGTGAAGTTGTTCCTGCTCCGACGGTTTGTCCGTCGTGTCAATCTCCTGAAATCCGTTTTATGGGGGTAGGTACGGAGAAAATTGAGAGTGCCGCCATTGCTGCTTTCAAAAATGCACGCATCGGCAGAATGGACAGCGACACTATGAAAAATGCCGAGTCTTATGAAAAAATGCTAAAT
Source organism: Victivallaceae bacterium (assembly GCA_045657185.1). Classification (GTDB taxonomy): domain Bacteria; phylum Verrucomicrobiota; class Lentisphaeria; order Victivallales; family Victivallaceae; genus RGIG5270. The sequence continues at coordinate 3,220 of JAZOSO010000018.1, forward strand.
TCTTTCAAGCGCGGCGATATTGATATTCTCATAGGGACGCAGATGATTGCCAAAGGTCTGCATTTTCCCAATGTAACACTGGTCGGAGTTATCCATGCCGACCATGGTTTGATGCTGCCTGATTTTCGGGCGCAGGAGCGGACATTTCAGCTGTTGACGCAGGTTGCGGGACGGGCCGGCAGAGGTGAGATACGGGGAGAAGTTATGTTTCAGACTTACAACCCCGGCAATGAAACTATCCGTTTTGCCGCTGATGATGATTATGAGAGTTTTTATAATTTTGATATGTCGGTGCGTGAGATGCTCAAATATCCGCCTTTCGGACATTTGATGACGGTTCACTTCCGCAGTGAAAATGAGGCGCATTGTCTGCAATATGCGGAATATTTCAAGTCTGAACTTATGGAATATATTCACGGTGAAGCCAAAATTTCCGGTCCTTCACCGGCTCCCATTGAGCGTATAAAAGGAAAATTCCGCTATATGATAATCATTCGCGGTGAAAAATTGAAAACAATCCGTGAAAAAATCCGCTTTCTGCTTTTCCGCCGCCCGATTCCGAAAGATGTCGAGGCGTATGCAGATATTGATGCACAGTCAATGTTATAAGGAGGTGTGGTAATGAACGAAAATATCAATCCTGAAAGTATTCAGCAAACAGGTATAATCATCAGCTTGAGCCGTGAAATTGAAACTGCCATGACCCGTCTCGGCGCAGCGGCGGCGGGGCTGCATGACAAAACCGATTTTCTCGCTCCGAAACTTACCCCCGAATGTATCAAACTTCTGCATTTTATCGCCGCAGTGCGCAACCGCAACGCCCATGAAAGTACCTCCATGTCGCAGGAGGATATGGATATGTTTGTGCAATCATGTGAAAGTGTACTTAAAGAACTTGAAACTTTGCAGGGGGGGACAAATAATGAACAAACACCTCTGCCGACTGCTGAAACATTGACAGACAGCGGTAAAAGTGATGATTATGATGCTGCATTTGCTCAACAAATACATCAGGCATGGCGTATTCTGGCATGGATACCTTTTGTACATATTCTGTATCTTGCCGGGGGAGTGCTTAAGCAGTTGAAAGCATCGGCACAGTATATTTTGCTTGCGTTGTTTTATTTTGCCTCCATAGTGCTTATCGGGGCGGGATTGCATGACAGAGTGACATTTTTCTGGGGGAGCGGGATTTTTATTTTTTTCCTGGTATATTTGTATGCGCTGATACTCCGCTTGAGTGATAAAGAAAACAAACTGCACCGCAACTTCTGCATAATTCCGTTTTTGAATATCATTTATCTTTGTTATATGATACGCAAAAAAACGCCGTTACTGCATTTTTTCCTGTATGTAATTTTGATTGTTCTTTATATTGTCGGGATAAAATTTCTCTACCGTGAAGCAGGCGGCATTGTCGGTCTGACACTGCTCGGTATTTCTTACGTCGGAGGTATTGTTGATTCACTTTTTGCCCGTATAAAAGCAACAGTTAAATAATACAGGGAGAAAATTATGGAAAACGACTCAAATGAAAACAGGAAAAAAAGAATTATTATAACTGTTTTAAAAAATGTGCTTTTCTGTGCAATTTTCGGCGGTGCGGTCTTTGCATGGATGATAGGATTGCTTGCCATCGGTTTGGGCAGCGTAAATCCGGTGTCTATGGATATTTTCTGGACACTTTTTTTGCTTTCTTTGCTTGTTTTGATTTTTGCATTGTTGTTCCGCAAGGCGAGAAAACTTTGGAAATGGTCTTGCGCTTCGGCATTGCT
>JAZOSO010000019.1:0-34122 GCA_045657185.1 Victivallaceae bacterium
AGTAGTAGCAGTCAATTTTGTGTTGTTTGTGGTAGCTGAAGGGCAGATATACATACCGGTATCAGTAAGTTTCTTAGTTGAAATCAACAGATTAAAAGCATCAGCCGCAGTAGTGGCGTGATTTGCTTTGGCGACGGGATACCAGCCTTCCCAACGCATCATGTTGGCGTACTGTTTGATACCGAGACCGATCTGTTTGAGGTTGCTCATGCAGGATGCTTTACGGGCAGATTCACGAGCTGCGTTCAATGCGGGGAGCAACATTCCGGCGAGAATTGCGATGATTGCAATTACGACCGAAAGTCGGTTCAGCGCAAAAGGTTTTTTTGAGCGTTGTGTACTAAACATTGACTGATATCTATAAGTAAAACCTTAGGGGGGTGGGGTATAGTGAATTGCGATAGCAATGAACGGGGTATTTCATCGCCTTTTATTTGCTATCGTCTCAGCAAAAGCTTGTTGTATATTTTTACAACGGGATATGCAAATGTGACAGCATACAAAAAGAGAGCTTGCTCTCCCCTAATTGGTGGCTAATCGCGGTGAAAGATTTGCTTCATCATTCCTCAAAAAAGAGGAAGGATGAAGCAAATACTTCACCGCAAATAATGCCTGACAATACACAGCCACTGACATTCACGCGCCAGCGTCACATCGCACCGGGTCGTACCCGGCGCCGGGTGCAGGGGCGGCGTAAGCCCCTGCAAAAAAACGCAAGTTAAAGTTATCTCCCCATATTGGGAATAGAGCTTTATTTTAAATAAAATCTGTTTTTCACTTGACAAAATGATATTTTGGCAGTAATAGTAAGTCGGTGTACATAACTTACTTATACAGAGAGAGCAGTTTTTATGAAAATCAACAGTCGGCAAAAAAACAGACAGTCAGGGGCGTCAATGGTTGAAACCATGATTGCTTTGATGGTGATTTGTTTTATTTTTTTTGCGACATTGCAGATTTTTCAATGGGCAATGGCGAGAATGTTCTGTAATTATGCTGCTTTTTATGCCGGCAAGGCGTACAGTTTGGGTTATGCCCGTTCTTTTCAGGAAAAAGCCGCCAACATTGCCGCCATTCCGATTTCTGGAAGAGATGAATATAAAATCTTGAACAACGACAGAAAAACTCTGGAAAATGATTTGAGATTGTACATGTCAACAAGATATCCCAAGGTTGATTTCAGCTATTGGCCGAAATCATACAATAACTCAAAAGAAGATACTTATTTGAATGTACATGTTGATGCGCAGACAAATGTTGCAACTGTAACGCTGAGAAATGCTCCTTATATCTCTCAGGAATTTACTGAAAATGCCCATGCGAAAGACCTTTTTTCAAATCACAGCGGATTTTACGGCAAGAACCCGCTGGCTAATCCCAAAGGCAAAATAAGAACTGTTGACCACGCAAAAGAATGGCTGGAATAAAATGACATGCAGAAAGAAAAAATCAGGACAGGTTTTATTTCTGGGGCTTATAATGCTCCTGGTGCTGTTTTTTGCCATTTTTCTGTTCTTTGATATCCACAATGTCATAAGAGGCAAAATAAAACTTGAAACCGCCGAACAAGCCGCCGCTCTGACCGCCGCAACATGGCAGGCGAAATCTCTCAACCTTATCGGGGAACTGAATCTGCTGGTTGCAGCAGAAAGCGTGTGGTCAAATCCCGCTATTGAAATTCCTGAAAATGTCAGGTTGGACGCCGAAAAAGAAAAAGAGGAAGCGCAAAAAAACGGCAGTACGCTCAATTATACTGTTGCGGAACAGAATGCAAGAGTTCTGGCACTCAATGAAATGCAGAGCCGTATAACTTTTATCGGCCCTCTGATTGCTCTTGCTTCTGCCCAGCAGGCGGCAATACACAATGGTATAAATACCATAACTGAATCTTCAAAGTCAGAAAAGGATAAAAACAAAAAAGATACCTTAAATCTTGCAGATGATTTCAGGGAATATTTCAACCGCCTTGATGACCCCAACAACATTTATTATTCTTCCAATAATGTTATCATAAAAGGCTACAAATGGCTTGAGCCTTACAAAGCGTTGCTTAAAGAAATAACTTCCTCCAACGGTATCGAAATAAACCGGGTTGCCGTGCGCCCCAATGCAATGATTATGGGGCTTGAGGGGATCAGACCGGCTTATCTGGCTGATACAAGTTTGTATTCTGCAATTCACGCCTGCAATAAAAACTGGCCCGCATGGTGTCACCGCTGGCTGCGTTATCTGATAAAGCAGGATGATTCTTTTTTTGAAGGCTCTCAATGGTACAGTCCTGATTTCTCAATGATTCAATTTTCACAGCAAAGTGAAATTTATCCGCTGGAAGTTATGCTGGCAAATGTGGATGAACTGGAAAATCCGGGAAATACGGATGATGAAAATTATACTCCGCTGATTTATGAAGACTTTAAAAATGAGGGTGATATACAGTCAAAAAAACGTTTTTCATCTGCAACATTCAATATTGCAGAAAGAGAAAAAACTGTTATTTCAAGTGCGCCTGTAAATTTTTACAGTTATAACAACCGCTGGTTTACCGGAAGATATTATACAGGTCCGATAACTCCCGATGAGGGTGATGCCAGAAGTCCGTGGCAGTCCGCAGGATATTACGGAGTTCTGCGAAAAGATGTCGCCCCCTGGGCGCACTACGGCGGTCCTGCAGCTTATGCGGAATGTGTTCAAAACGTTCCCGATACACTGCCGTTCAAAAGCAAGATTTCTCAGGGCAGCGCATTGCGAATTGCCAAGGGCGAAGAGAGAATGAAATTGGGAGATAATGTCGGTGTAAACGGCAGAAATGTCATGAGAAACAATCTGGTTTCTAAAAATACAAACAAGACTGACGCCCGTGTCGGCGGCAATTATACACTTGACAATTTGCAGACCGGCTGTGTGGCAAAACCGCTCGGCAAACTCAGCAATGACAAAGCTCCGACGACAATTCCCATCGTGCTGCCGGTATTTTTCCGTGCCAGTCTGATACCGGGAACCATGCAGGCAATCCATGTATTTTCCTATGACTGGCCGCTGGTGGAGGAATTTATTCTCGGGTTGCGGACGATGCTTGATAACGGTAAGGATATTTTTGACAGTAATGATGAATTATTTAAACAATACGATATGGAGGGCAATGAATCAGGGTACATTCCTCTCGGTGCATCACACATGCTTGAAGCTCTGCGTATTTTGAGTACCAAAGAATTCCGCCGCAAAGGCTGGAATCCTGAGTACAGAGAAGAGGATGCTTCCCACGGTACTTTGATGCGTTATTTTGAAAAAGAAAATCATTTGTACGACCCTGCGAGTAATCCGCGGGGGCCGGGCTGGCTGCAGCAGCCTGTCGTTCACAACATTAAATATGTTGGCGGACGCTTCCCGGAAGAAGTTACTAAAGACAGGATTTTTTACTATTCCAAAAATGAAGCCGCAACCCTCAACAGAAAACTTGACCCGAAAAAAGAACAGCTCTATTATGTTCCGCCCGACGGCGAAGTATGGGCTTGTTACAAGGGGGAATATATTAAAATCAGAAATGGAAAATTATCCGATATTATGGAATATGATTCAGAAAAAGGCTGCGGTCCGCGCCGCGGAGGTTACGGCGGCGGTCATCCGGGCAGTGCGATAGGACCCTCTCACTTATGATTACAGCAAAAAAAACAAATTCAGGACAGGCGACAATGGAGCTGATACTGCTCATGCTGGCGTTTCTTATCTGCTTTCTCGGTCTTGTAGTGGTGATGGGACTTTCGATTGCCAATATTGAAATTTTCGGAGAGGCAAAATTCAACTCCGAACAGAATGCGCAATACGCTGACTACGGCGATGGCGGGGTGCGCAACAATGATATTTTGAAATGGAAATATACAATTCACGAGCTTACATCAGACGAAATTCCATTTTTGCCCAAAGATATGCCATCTGCGGATATATCCGCAAACGGCAGTGTCATGCAGGCAATAGAAAATAATTTGAATGACAAAACTTATTCTTCAGATGTTGATAAAGCTCCGCAGGAATATACATTCAATAAATTTGATTTAAATGTGACCGGCAGTCCGGTTTTGGATATTTCATCATTTAATGCAGTTTATCGTTCTGCTAATCTGCTTGAAGGAAAAACCGATTACGGCGAAAATATTGCTACAATTTCTGTCACAGAGCGGTCAAAAATGTATAAAGCCATTGAAAAAATATTGTGTCTCAAAAGTGATACATTGAAAAAAATAAAACTGGAAGATAATGTTACCAACAGAGTTTTTTTTCCGGCGATGAAAGTTTCTGATAAATGAGTATGGTAAGGATTGTTTTGCTTTTTGTTCTGCTGTTTCTGTCAGCTGGATGTTCAACGGATATTTCGGTCAGGAGAGTTTCAAGAGTTGATGTAATTGATAATAATTACATCCGTTTGAAGTCAGGCCTTACGCCGCAGACGGAAAATCTGCTGGCGAACCATCTGCTGACGGAAGATTTTTTTAAGGCTCCTGAAAAAGTTATCCGCTATCTGCAGGAGCATTTCAGGAGTGAGTTCAAGCCGGAATTTCTTTTTGCATTGGCGGATGTGTCGCTGAGATGCGGCCGCAGATTTCACGATGAAGAGGACAAAGCTGTAACTTATTACCTTGCGGCATCGCTTTTCAGTTACGGTTATCTTGCTTTGATTGACAAACCGGAGGAACAGCCTTACAGTATTGACAGAGGGCAGATAATTCATATTTACAACTCGGCGGTGACGGAAATTTTTGCCTATCTGCACAGCAAAAATCTTTACCGCAAGGATGGTTTTTCAATCAGCAGTGCGTCGGGGCAGAGAGTGACTTTTGCTCCGCCTCAATACAAACTGCCGCTGGATATCAGCGAATACGGAGATTTCAAACTCTGCAGTGATTTTGAGGCGCAGAATCTGACGCATATTTCACGCCACTTCGGTTTGGGCGCGCCGCTTATCTGTGACCTTGCCAAAAAATCGCAGTCCGCAAAAAAATGGGCAAAGGATTTGGTGCTGCCTGCAACTTTTTATATTGACTTCAAACTTGATAAACATTATAGAAATATCACCGCTCATCCCCGTTTTATTGATACCCGTGAGTTTGAAAGTACTGAAATAAGTAAACATACAGTGCCGTTGTCGCTGGATTTTTCCACTCCTATTGCATATATGGCAAAAAAACCTCTGCCGCTCCATCATCTGGCATATATGCTTTATCCCGACCGCGGCAATGATATGAAAGGGCTTTACAAGTTTGAATCTTTTAATGACAAACGCATTCCCGTTGTTCTTGTCCACGGTCTTATGTCCAATACCCGCACTTGGATACAGATGCTCAATACGCTCCAAAATGACCCCGATATCCGCAAACGTTATCAGTTCTGGGGCTTTTCATACTCAAGCGGTGTTCCTGTCATTATCTCTGCGGCGGAATTGCGTAAAGCTCTGAGAGAGGAGAGAGAAAAAATAGTCAGAAATAATCAGAGTACGGAAATGTTTGACCGCATGGTGCTTATCGGACATTCTATGGGCGGATTGCTGAGCAAAACTGCCATTATGGATGCAGACGCCGAATTAGGCAGAAGAATTATTGAAGCCAATGCGGGTGGGGCGCATTTTGAAAATCTGACGGATGAACAGAAAAAGTTTATTAATGAGCTTTTTAATTTTCAACATCTGGATTTTGTGAAAAGAGTTATTTTTATTGCTGTGCCGCACAGAGGGTCTGATTTTGCCGCAAGTTTTGCCGGCAGACTCGGAAGTTTTCTCATCCGTTTGCCGCGCAGAATGCTCGGAATACTCAATAACATGGTAAAAAGACTGCTCCCTGATGAAAAAAATATTTACTATCCGACAGGTATTGACAATTTGCTCCCTGACAGTGCCGCATTGAAAAATCTGTCAAAAATTCCTTTTGTCAAACAAGTGCCGTATCACTCAATCATCGGTAATAAAGATGATGCAGGAATTCCTGACGGTTCCGACGGTATTGTTACTTATAACAGCAGTCATCTTGACGGCGCTGCAAGTGAGCTGGTCGTCAAATCCCGTCACAGTGTTCAGCAGAACCCGCTTGCCATTCAGGAAGTGCGCCGTATTCTGCTCGAACATCTGCAATCTTATCCTGATATGAAAAATGAAATTCCGCAACAAATTGCTTTACCCCAAAATGAAAGGAAATTATAATGAAATTCAAAAAAATGTTTGTCGTCTTTGCCGCTCTTGCATTGCTGACCGGATGCAGCTGTAAAAATTCTTACAATATCGCTTTTCTCGGTGATATTCATTATGACCGTGCTGAATTGCATGACGGAGAAGTTTATAAAAAATTCAATCCGAAAGTGCCGCTTGCCCAGGGTTCTCTTAATAAGGACGGTTTGTATTCATGGCGCAGTCAGACACTCTGGGTAAATGAATCTCTGGGACATAATTTCGCATCAATAAATCAGAATGTGAAAATGTGGCAGAAAGATACTCCCATGCTGCTTGATAATGCCGCCAAAACTGCAAAAAAATATGATGCACGTTATCTTTTTCAGCTCGGAGATATCATTCAGGGGGACGCCGGCAGATACGATTTGCATTATGAGATGCTCAAAGGCGGATTTGAAGCATTGACCTCCCGTTTTGAATGTCCCGTGCTTGTTGCACTCGGCAATCACGATTCACGCGGTCCCGGCGGTATGAAGTCTTGGAAGGAAATAATTGAAAGTTCTTATGACAGAAATGTTAAAGCCGTTGAGCGTAAGAACTCCTGTTTTTACTTCACGCTTGCAAATGACATCTACTTTTTTTATGATTTCCTGAATCCTGATTTGGATATGCTTGAAAAAGCGGTAAATACACCGTCACGCTATTTCTTTTTCATCTCCCATATTCCCGTTATTCCCGCTGAAGAAAGCAGAATGAAAAATCTTATTACTGATGATACCGAAAAATTGACTTCACTTCTTTTGAAACGCAATGCAATCGTTTTGAGCGGTCATACCCACGGAGTTGCATTTTACCGTTATACAAAAGGCGGAAACAGTATCACTCAATTTATCATAAATTCTACTCTGCGCAGTCCTGTAAAACAGAAAAATTTCAAATCTGAAGTCGCTTTCGATAACAAAAAAGCTGCGACAAAAGCCCAGAAGGATTTATGGAATAAACTTTTCGCAGGAAAAATCAATGTCGAACTTCTGACCAACGGCAGCGGGTTCGGAATTCTTCGTGTATCTGATAACGGAGTTTATATTGATTATTACAATGTTGACTGCCCTGTGAAAACATTTACTTTGAGAAAGAACTGAATAAATGTATAATATTTTAGTCGGCTGTTACGGCCATGAAACTAATACTTCAACTCCTGATGTCACTGACTTGGAGCGTTTCGGCGGAAGAGACGGCATTATTGACTCTGACGGAACGCATTTGTACAACAGAGGATTCAGTGATGTTCTGAAAAATCGCAGTGATGTAAATATTATTCCGAGTGTAGCGGCATGGGCGTGTCCGTGGGGTAAAGTTGATGCCGGTGCGAATGATTATATAACTGAAAAACTGCTTGAAAGCATCCGCAATGCCGGCAGACTTGACGGCATTCTGCTGGCTTTGCACGGAGCAATGGTGACGACAGCAAGCGAAGACGGAGAGGGCGATTTACTGGAAAAAATCCGTGCCGAAGTCGGATTTGATATTCCGGTCGGTGTTATGGTTGACCTGCATGCCAACATTACTCATAAAATGGTAAAAAATGCGTCATGGATAATCAATTATGATACTTATCCGCATATTGACGCTTTTGAACGGGCGGCGGAATGTGCGGAATTGATGCTGAAAACGCTTGACGGCAAAGTAAAACCATGCATGTGCTGTCTCAAAATGCCGCTGATTGCAGAATTTCTGCCGACTACAAAAGAACCTGCCAAACTTGTTGCAGATGCGATGTTTGAGGAGGAAAAAAATCCGCAAATGCTTTCAGCTTCTGTCTCTTACGGTTTTTTCTGTGCTGATATTTACGAGAGCGGTGCAGCGGTGATTGCAGTAAGCAATAATGATATTGAACTTGCCGAGTCAACTGCACGGCGTATCTCTGATAAATTATGGTCGCTCAGACAGGATTTGAAAAGAAAATTTGTCACTGTGGAGGAAGCTGTTGATGATGCACTTGAACATGCTGAACATTACCCCGTGATTTTTGCCGACTGCTGTGATAATCCCGGCGGCGGTGCAACAGGTGATGCTACGCATATTCTCCGATATCTGCTCAAACGCAATGTAAAACAAGCTGTTGCGGCATTTATATATGACCCTGAAACTGTTGCATTGGCTGAAAAAACGGGTGTCGGCAATGTCGGTGAATTTGATATCGGCGGCAAGATGTTTCCGGAAATAACAGGTGCTCCTGTCCATGCGCGAGGTTACGTCAAAGCCGTCGTTGACGGACATTTTGATATGGGGCTTGAGCCTGATTTGAATATGATGGGCGACGGTAATCTCAATACAAAAATCAGCTGGCCGCCTGTAACTTCACAACACGGTAAAATCGCCGCGATTGATTTGAACGGAGTTATTGTCCTTGCGGCGTCAACTCAGGCTCAGACATGGAACGATTACGGTATTCTTGCCTGTGGTATTGACCCGCGCAAAAAAGCAGTCATTGCGGTCAAGTCAACCGTGCATTTCCGTCACTGTTTTGAAAAGTATGCTGCCAAAATTTACGATATACATACGCGGGGACTTTCCGAACAGCTGATAGAGTCTGCTGATTTGCAAAACAGCCGCCGCCCGATTTATCCGCTTGATAATGATATAAATTTCAACCCTTTAAACTGTGAGATATGGAAATGACCGAAAACTGCTCTTTTCTGCAAAACATAAAACTTGTCTGTCTGGATATGGACGGAACTATTTACAAAGCGAATAAACTTTTTGACTGCACCATGCCTTTTCTGAATTTTTTGAAAGAGCGTAATATCAAATACCTTTTTCTCTCCAATAATTCATCATTCAGTACTGATATGTATGTTAAAAAATTGCAGAAACTCGGCATTGATGCCGCACCTGATGATTTTTATATCTCCACACATTATACAATTGATTATCTCAAGCGTCAGATGCCGCAGGTTAAAAATATTTATCTTCTTGCAATTCCCGAAGTTATGGCAGAATTTGAAGCGGCCGGATTTAATCTGACTGACAAAGACCCCGATGCTTTTATTCTGGCTTTTGACAAAACTCTCACTTATGAAAAAATCTGCAAGGGCGCATATTTTTTGCGGCAGGGCGTTCCGTCCATCGCCACACACCCGGATGTTTTCTGTCCCTGTGCGCCGGACGAATGGCTGGTTGACTGCGGAGCTTTTATTTCCATGCTTGAGACTTCCACCAATAAAAAAATGACCGTTCTCGGCAAGCCCGACCCCGGCATCCTCCGTCACGCCGCTATGCGCTATAATATTGACGATATGAAAAATGTTCTCATGGTCGGCGACCGTTTATCTACCGATATTTCCGTCGGTGTCAACGCAAATGCTCACACCTGTCACATCAACGCCGAAGTCAACGAATTCTGCTCAGAAATAATCACTCCTGACCTCGCTGTTCACGACCTCGGAATTTTACACAAACTGTGGCTCAGCTGAACAACTCTGCTTTTTTCCGCGTTTATATGCGGAGAGGAGCAATTGAATATTCTGCCTGAAAATGATATGTACCCGCAAGTACATAGCCCAAAAAGTATAAGATACAGCTATTTTCTCATATCGGGAATGCTGTCATAAAAAAAGCGATGACTGCATCATTTTGCGGTCATCGCTTGAAATTTGTAAAACTTGAGATTATTCGGCAAGTTTCTTTTCCAGATAGGAGCGGAGTTCGTCAATGCTGACGCGTTCCTGTTCCATGGTATCACGGTTACGGATGGTAACAGCGTTATCTGCGGCGGATTCAAAGTCAAATGTTACGCAGTACGGAGTACCGATTTCATCCTGACGGCGGTAGCGTTTACCGATACTGCCGGTGACGTCAAATTCACAGCGGAAGTGTTCATTGAGTTCTTTGTAAAGGGTTTGAGCATTGTCGTTGAGTTTCTTTGACAACGGCAGAACTGCAACCTGAATGGGAGCGACAGCGGCGGGCAGATGGAGAACGACACGGACATCTTCATCCATGCCTTCTTTCTGGGTTGAAGCGGTATCTTCGTCATAAGCATTGGCGAGGATAGCGAGGAAAGTACGGTCCAGACCGACGGAAGTTTCGATGACGGTGGGCATGAATTTGCGGCCGTTGTCGTGGTCCATGTACTGCAAATCTGAACCTGAAAATTCGCTGTGGCGAGAGAGGTCCCAGGTGCCGCGGTGGTGAACGCCTTCGAGTTCGCCCCAGCCGAAGGGGAACTGAACTTCGATGTCGATAGCGGCTTTGGCATAGTGAGCGAGTTTTTCGTGGACGTAGATACGGAAGAAGTCGTCTTTGAATTTGAGTTTGTTTTTGTAGTAATTGATACGCTGTTCTTTCCAGTATTCAAAGAATTCCATTCCCTGTTCGCCGTCGCAGAAAAATTCCATTTCCATCTGAGTAAATTCACGGCTGCGGAAAGTGAAGTTGCGGGGGTTGATTTCGTTACGGAATGCTTTACCGATCTGGGCGATACCGAAGGGGAGCTTCTGGCGTGCGGCGATACGGATCAAGTCAAAATCAACGAAAATCGGCTGACAGGTTTCAGCGCGCAGATAGGCGGCATGTTCTTCGTCAAAGACAGGACCGACAAAAGTTTTCATCATAAGATTGAATTCGCGGGGTTCGGTAAGATTTTTTGAACCGCAGGCAGAGCAGGTGGTGGGGTCTGCCATCTGGTCAACACGCCAGCGTGCTTTGCAGTCTTTGCAGTCAGTCATAAGGTCGCTGAACTGGTCAATGTGACCTGAAGCTTTCCAGACTTTGGGGTGACAGATAACGGTGGAGTCAAGCCCCTCGATGTTATCGCGGATTTCGACCATTTCGTGCCACCACAAGTTTTCGATAGCGCGTTTCATGCGGCTGCCGTAGGGACCGTAATCCCAGAAACCGTTGAAACCGCCGTAGATTTCAGAGCTTTGGAAAACAAAGCCGCGACGTTTGCACAAGCTTACGATTTTTTCCATCAAATCCTGTTTTTTTTCAGCCATAATAATACCTCTTATGTTAATTGATAAAATTTTAACGATAAAATATTTACATAATGTACATCAAATATCGGATTTTTCAAATTTTTTAATGAAAAAGTTTGCTTTTTACTGAAACAGCTGATTTGCGCAGTATATTATGCATGACAGTTTTAAGCTGCATATCTGTTCTGAAGCTTGATGCTGCTGCTTAATTGCTGATATTTTTCGCCGTTTTCATGCGGGAAATTTAAAGAATATGAAAAAAAATCTGCATAAGGCATTTGAAAAATAAAAAAAATGTTTTATAATATTATGAGTACAAAATTTTGGAGAAAATATGGAATTCAGGGAATTTATAGAAATTGCAACAAGTGCAATGGGGCTGCTGATTATCAGCATGGCTGCATTGATTATTTTTCTTTATCGCCGCACTAAAAAAATTCAGCAGAAACTCACCATGGCTGAAAATGCCAAATATGAAATGGCAGATTTTCTGACCAGTTTTTCCGAGGGGCTTGAGAGCCGTGACGGTCTTAAAGAATCTGTAAATTCAATATGCCGTTATGTGGCTGACCAAATCGGAGCAGAGGGCGTTGCAATTTATGAAGTTAATGCAAATCAGGAGCTTTCGGCATCAGGTGTTGCAGGTATTTTCCCGCTTATTCCCAGTAAAAATTATAAACTTCTCGGCAATCTTGCTCATCTGCATGAAGCGGTAAAACTTTGCAAATTTACTGTCGGTGACGGAAGTTTTGTCGGCAGTATCGCTCAATCCCGCATGGCAGAGGCGGTAAGCAATCCGCCCCGTGACGAGCGTTTCAGCAACACGCTGTGTGCTGAGGGGCTGACCGGAGTTCTCGGAGAGCCGCTCATTTGCGATGATATGCTTTTCGGTGTAATTATTGCCATTAACAATAACAAAAATTTCGGTGCGCCGTTCGGAGCTTTTCAGAAAGAACATTTGCATCATCTGACTTCGCAAATTGTTCTGATGCACCAGCTTGTAAATTCTTACAGTGCAATGAACCGCCGTGAACGCATCGACCAGGAATTGGAGTTTGCGCGTCAGATTCAATTTTCTCTGCTGCCCAAAGAATTTCCGGAATGGGCGCAATTCTCAATTACCGCCTTTACCCGTCCCGCCAAAGAAGTCAACGGTGACTTTTACGATTTTGTACAGATTGACGATGACCGTATGCTTATTGTTATCGGCGATGCCTGCGGCAAGGGTGTTCCCGCATGTATGTTAAGTGCCATGACCCGCAGTTTTATCCGTGCGCTGGCGGATAACTTTACGACTTTGAGTGATTTTCTGGTGCATTTGAATAACAAGGTTTATGCCGATACCGATGACGGGCGGTATATAACTTTGAACTGTTGTCTGCTTGATAAGAAGAATTCGCTTCTGGAGTTCGGCAGAGCCGGTCATACAGAACTTATCACTTTTGTACATAATCACTTGCGTGTTATCAATCCGCAGGGTGCAGGGCTTGGGATATTGCCGTCAGAATGGGCGACATTTGATACATTCTGTCTGGCATTTGAGCAGGGTATGAGTTTCCTGGTATTCTCCGACGGCATCACCGAAGCGGTAAATGACAAAGAGGAAGAATACGGAATTGAGCGGCTGAAGAGTGCTTTCCATGACTCTGTCAGTCACGGTCTTGAGTCCAATAAAGTTATTGAACGCATCCTTGACGAAGTCAAACAGTTTTCACCTGACCAGATGGACGACCAGACACTTATTCTTATTCAATACAAATAAGGGGGATTTATGAAAAAGATATTGCTTGCTATTTGTGTATTGATTTTATTTACAACTGTTTATGCCGAATGGAGCAAAGAGAAAACTATTGCATTTCTCCGCGAAACAGAACTTGCCGTTGACCCGCAAAATGTCGGAAAAAACATCAAAGATTTCCGCGTGGATATGGACTGTACCGTTTTGAAATTGAATATCAAAATGTTTAACAGTACCATTTTTAAAAATCCCGATAAACTGCGTCAGACCGTTGAAATCCCCGATATGCAGACAATAGACCTCTACTTCAACGGGGAAAAAGGCGTAAAAGTTGACAGCCTCGGCGGCGTCACTCCGCTTGAAGGCAGAATTCTTGACGAAACCAAACTTGGCGTTGCTATGCAGAATCCCGCTATCCCCTGGTACAATGTTTTTGACAAAATTTCCATTGCTGATGAACTTGAGGAACGCGACGGCAAAAAATATATCGCCGTGACAGGTTCCTTCAAGCCTGAAAAAAAACTCAATCCCGTCAAATGTCTTATAGACCCTGATACAAAATTGACAACGTATGTATTTTTGAAAAATCTCTCTGAAATAGGAGAATTTGAATCCGTCACGCATTATACACAATTCAAAAAAATCAATGGTATTTTAATGCCGGTCAAATTTACTCAAACCATGCTCAATATACAAATGGAATTTATCGTCAAAAATTTTGCTGTAAACCAAAATATACCTGACAGCGTTTTTGAATACAAAGAATAAAATGAAAACACTGCTCCTTTTTTTCTGCTTTTTTATACTCTTTTCTGCCGCCGGAGAAGTGCAGAAAAATATCAATAAGACAGTCTTTGACGCAGTGATAAATGAAATCGCAAAAAATCATTATGACGGAAAATTCCGTCAAAATTACGCTCAAAAAATAAAAAAATTCCGTCAAATAGCATTAAAATCCGTCAATAATCAGACCCTTGCAGGTACAATAAATAAATTCTTGCGGGAACTTCCTGACAGCCACTTCGGCATAATCCCGCCGCCGGACAAAAATTCCGCCGGCTATGTCAGATTGGAAAACTCCGTCAGATTACTTGAAATTGACGGGAAAGTTTTCGTCAGAAGTTGTCCCCCCCGCTCAAAATTCAAAAAAGGTGACGAACTTTTGTCCGTCAAAAATAACAGCGGCGATAAATTTTCCCGCATCGGCAGAGCTATACAGTTAAACTCTCTTTTAACATTTAATACAGCCGATGAAAAAATGCCTGTTGCAGTCAGACGCAACGGCAGAATTGTGAAATTTACCATTACCCCCAAACAGGCGGAAAAAGTCCCCCCCATGTTCAAACTCGGAGAAATGCCGCCTATGGAGGAGGATTATGTATCTGCTTTTTTGAAACCGGATACTGCGTATGTGAATTTCAGCGTTTTTACGCCTTACGCTCTGCAATCACTTAAAAACGATATCAGCACCAAATTCAAAAATACTCCGGAAATGGTCATTGATTTGCGCAATAATGTCGGCGGTTTGCTGATGATCGGCGTCAATATGGCGTCTTTTCTCTGTGATAAAAAAGTTGACTTCGGTACAATGGTTATCGCCAATCAGCCGCTTAATCCGAAATCATACCCGCAGAAAAAACGCTTTAAAGGCAAAATAACCATTCTTATCGGACGCAATTCATACAGTACAGCAGAAATATTTGCTCTTGCCATGCATGAAGCAGATGCCGCCGTACTTGTCGGGGAACGCACTTCAGGGATGTGCCTCCCCTCTGTTTTTATTAAAATGCCGCATGATTTCCGTTTGCAAACAGTTATAGGAGATTACCGCAGCAGCAAAAATTACCGCATTGAGGGCAAAGGTGTTTTTCCTGTGCAAGCACTCGGCAAGTGGGAAAATTGGGAACTTTAAGTTTTTGCTGTCTTCCCGATATGGGGAGATAGTTATTGTATGTTTTCGCAGAGGCGTTGATGCCTCTGCGAATTTTTCAGCCAACTGACTTAAAGAGTCACTGAAAATTGTATTTCAGAGAAACAGTGCATGAGACCGGAGGCGGTGTAGAGGTGTTCATGTATGGTATTGATGTTGAAATACCGGATGAAGAATTTATTTTTTTCATTGGAGAAAATTTCAGGTTTTGCGTTTTTGAGATAATCTTGAACTTTGAGGATACCGCCGTAACTCCAAAACCAATTTTCAGCGTAATAGCGAAAGCGGTATTTGTAAGTTTTGCGGAGAGAATGTTTCTCACATTCAATACCGTCAAAATAGAGTCTGCCGCAGCGGTCGCAGATTTCATCTTTTCCGGGGGAGACAAGCGGTATTTCGCTTCCGGTAAGTTCGCTGAATTTTTCGGTGAGTTTGGCGGTGAGGAATTCTTTTTCCATGATAAATATCCTTTCGTTGGATTGTTTTTTGCCGCATTGTCGAATACAATGCTGTATAAAATGCAAAAATTGTCAACTTTTAACTGGAAAATATCATTTTTGCGGGTTATATTAAGGCGTTGAAATGTAATCAGTTTTTTAACAAAAGGAGATACTGAAAAATGAATATTCTGGTTATCGGTTCGGGCGGTCGTGAACACGCTCTCTGCTGGAAGTTGAACGAAAGTGCATCATGTACCAAACTTTACTGCGCTCCCGGCAATGCAGGTATCGGTTCTGTGGCTGAAATAGTCAATATCGGAGTTGACAAACTTGACGAACTTGCCGATTTCGCAATCGCCAACAAAATTGACCTCACCGTTGTCGGCCCTGAAGCACCGCTTTGCGACGGTATTACTGATGTTTTTGAAAAACGCGGTCTCAAAATTTTCGGTCCTGACAAAATCGCAGCACAGCTTGAAGGCAGCAAAAGTTTTGCCAAAGAATTTATGCTCAAATACGGTATCCCCACTGCCAAAGCCGCTGATTTCACTGACTTTGAAAGTGCAAAGAAATATATTGAAAATGAGTTTGCCAACGGCGAAAAAGCTATTGTTATCAAAGCTGACGGTCTCGCTGCCGGCAAAGGCGTTCTCGTGGCGGAAAGCTGCGAAGATGCTGTCAACTTTACCAAAGAATGTTTTGACGGCGCATTCGGTGCGTCAGGCGCAAAAGTTCTTATTGAAGAATGTCTTTTCGGTGAAGAAGCATCTATTTTCGGTCTGACTGACGGCAAAACTATCGTTTCTCTCGTATCATCTCAAGACCACAAACGCATTTTTGATGATGACAAAGGTTTGAATACAGGCGGTATGGGCGCATACTCACCCGCTCCTGTGGTTGACGAAAAAGCATGGGATTTCATCCACAAAAACATCCTCGACCGCTTCCTCGAAGGTATTAAAGCCGAAAAGTTCAATTTCAAAGGCGTCATTTTTGTCGGTATCATGGTCACTGACAAAGGTCCGAAAGTTCTTGAATTCAATGTCCGTTTCGGCGACCCCGAAGCTCAGGTTGTCATGCGCCGTTTTGATTCCGACCTCGCTGATGTCCTTGCCAAGTGCGTTGACGGCAAACTTGCTGAAGCTGATATCAAATGGAAAAAAGAAGCTGCTCTCTCCGTTGTTATTGCCGCCGGAGGTTATCCCGGTTCATACCGCAAAGGTGATGTTATTTCAGGTTTGAAAGAAGCTGCCGATGCAGGAGCAGTTGTTTTCCATGCCGGTACCAAATTTGACAAAGACGGCAATATTGTCAGCAACGGCGGCCGTGTTCTCGGCGTTTCCGCTCTCGGTGAAAGCATTCCCGAAGCTATTGCCAATGCTTACAAAGGCGTGGAAAAAATCTCTTTTGCCGATGCCTTCCACCGCAAGGACATCGGTAAAAAAGCTCTCAAACACCTTTGAGGATAATATGAAAAAGGTCATTTTGCTCATATTGAGTATTATGTTCATCTGTTCAGGCTGTGCCAAACCGAAACCGAGGCTCTCGGTTGAGGAGGAATACCGTCTGCGGCAGGAACGGCGCATGAAAGAAGCACAACAGCGCCGTGAGGACAGTATTACTTCGCTTTCGGGGCTCAACTCTGTTGAAATGGATGAGCTTGAGCGGAGCAATCGGGCAAGTGACCTCAACCCTAATCCCGGTTCTTTTGTTTTTTCGCCCCGTGAAGCGAATCATCACGGCGGCAGTGACAAAATTTTGAAAGAGCTTGACGAGGACGGTCAGAAACAGATAAAGAAGTACAATAAATCCGTCAGACAAAAAGAAAAATCACGGAGAAATTGGGTTTATGGATTATAACAGAAAAACAGTCGTTATAACAGGCGGTTCAAGCGGTCTGGGGCTTGCCATGGCGCAACGCTTCAAACAGGCAGACTGGCAAATTGTCATTGTCAGCCGCAAGGAACGGGAAAATCTCCCGTGTGACCGCTTTTACAGCTGTGACCTTACTGACCGTAAGGAACGGGCCGAACTTATTCCCCGTCTTATCTCTGACGGTATCAAAGCTGACGTCTGGATAAACAATGCCGGCATCGGAGTTTATGCACTGTCTGCTGAAATAAGCGATAATGATTTGCGTAAAATTATGGAGCTTAACTATTTTGCTCCGGTTGACCTCTCGATGCAGATATTGCCGTATTTGCAGGAGAAAAACGGTTCTCTGGTGCAGGTCTGCAGTATTGCCTCGCTTATGCCGTTATGTTGTATGAGTACTTATTCATCGAGCAAGAGTGCGCTTCTGATGTTCAATGAGAGTCTGCGTATGGAGACAGATGTGCATCTGCTTTCGGTTATGCCGGGGCGGATAGATACAGGTTTTTCAAGCCGTGCCGTTAAAATGCGTGATTGTCCGGACACCCCCGGCAATCGTTCATCTTCGCCGGAGAAGCTGGCAGATAAAGTTTTCAATGCTGTTTTGAAACGGAAAAAAACGCTTATCTATCCTGCATGGTACAGATTTGTCGTTTTTATCAGCCGCATGTTTCCCTCTGTCACCCGCAAGGTCAGCCGTAGAATATGGGAGCTTGACAAATGAAAATAAAATTCTGTCTGTTGATAATTACATTGCTTATCGGAGTTCAAAATCTCAATGCAGAAGTTTTTTTATTGCGGGATTTTTTCAAACGCAGAAGCAGTCAGCAGCAGAAAATGCCGGCAAAATACCGTGAAAATCAAATGCTTGATATTCTGCGGTTTGATTCACTCTTTGATGAAGATATTTCAATCAACGGTGCAGACGGCGAACTGCATGTGGGACTGCTGGATTTTACTTACCGTGATTTTTTGCGGGCGCTGCAGTATCTCGGTTTGAAGAATTACTCTGCCAATGCCGTAAACACCGTTATTATTTACGGAGAACAGCGTTATTTGATTTACAATGCAGGAGAATTCAGCAAGGCTGTTTGTTTTGAGTTCAATGTACCGTACCGCAAACATCCGCCGCAGCTGCCGAATTTTATTCCTGACCCCGGCGGCGGAGCAGCGCACAGCCGTATTATTCAATTCCCCGACCGCGGAACGACTTATGTTACTTTCAACATGGTTTATAACGCCGCAGATGCTTTTCAGAACTGTGCAAGTCAGCTTCAATCCAGAGGGATAAAGCATATCGGCACTTTTAATGAGGATACTGCGGCAGGATTTTTTATGAATGACAGCGGTTCGGAAATCGTCCTTGTAAGTTTCAATCAGAAATATAAAAACGGTTTTGTTTACCATACGGAAAAGAAGAAATGAAATTTTTTTGTCTGATAATTATTTTTGTATTCAATTTCAGTGTCCTTTGCGCCGCTGAATTTGTCCCCTCGGTTGACATTTTTCTCAAATATCATACTAAACTTGTCAAGGGCAAAAGAGTCGGACTTATCACCAATCAAAGTGCAGTTTCCAAGTCAGGTCAAGCGGTAATTGATGCTATCGTGCGTCACCCCGATATCAATGTCGTTGCACTTTTTGCTCCCGAACACGGTGTGCGCGGTACCATCGAAGCAGGCAAGGTTGTCAATAATTCAAAAGACCCGGTTACCGGATTGCCCGTTTATTCAACTTATCAGGCAAAAAGTAAGGAACCTGACCCTGTTCATTTGCAAAAGGTTGACATTCTGATTTTTGCCATTCAGGATATCGGCTGTAAAACTTATACTTATATCTGGACAATGGCTGAATGTATGAAAGCGGCAGGACGCTTAAAAATTCCGATGATAATTCTTGATATGCCGTCAATTTACGGCTTGAGTCATCCTGACGGCCCTATTCGCCTTGATAAATTCAAAAGTTTCATCGGGCTCTACCGCACCCCTTATACTTACGATGCCACAGAGGGTGAACTTGCCCGCTATCTCAAGCATGAGGAAAAAATAAACTGCAAACTTTATATCGTTCCCATGCAGAATTACCGACGCGGCATGAATTACAGTAAAACCAAGCTCAAATTCCGTCAACTTTCGCCCAATATTCCCGACTTGCAATCTGCGATGGGGTACTGGATAACAGGACCGCTCGGAGAACTCGGACTTTTCAATATCGGTCTCAAAATGGGAGTATCTTTTCAAATTATCGGTGCCCCGTGGCTGAACGGCAAACAGATGGCATCTTTTCTCAATCGCGCACCGATTCCGGGGATAAAATTTCAGTCTTTCCGTACCCGGGCAACTTTCGGAAGATATAAAGGCGAAATGATTTCCGGGGTCAAACTTATTTTCACAGACCCCGAAAAAGTACGCCCTGTTGAAACAATTGTCCGTATTCTCTGCTATATGCGCGATTATGAAAAAGGTTTCAAGTGGAATACAGATTCGCCGTCATTTAACAATACATTTGACAAAGCAATCGGCAGTGATGTTATCCGCAAACAGATTTCACAGGGGCTTTCTCCCTACAAAATCATAAGCCTTTACCGTGCTGAAACTGACGCTTTTGCAAAGAAAATCAGCAAATACCGCATTTACAAATAAATCCGCTCTGTCAGATATTCAGCCGGTCAGCCATGCAGATAAAAAAAGGGGCTGAAGCTCACCTTTTTTGAGGTTTTGCAACAGCCCTTACGATGATGCGGAATCAGTCTTTTTGATTTTTTTTGACGGCTTTCCAGATATGCCAAATACCCATGGTGATGAAAAAGCCGAAAACAAAAACACATCCTCCGAAGAGGGTTACGCGTGTAATAGTATCTATCATTTTTTTACTCCGTTTCATGCAGGCACAAAGCATTTGACTGCTTTGACAGCTGACGCCTGCAAAGTTTGATGTTTGTAAAATTTACGGCCACGCCGTATATCTCAATTTTTCATCAAACTGTAAACGGCCCCGCCCGAAGCGGAAGGGAATATTTCAGATATTTTTGAAAGACAAAGTGGTGTTCATGTGCAATAAATAAATTTTCACGGCAAGAGCTTATTTCTGTGAGTTCAGTGATTGCCGCAATGCGTAATTTACATGCTTGAGGAGCTGAATTTCTGCTGCGTATGTTGTTGCCTGCACGGGAAAGCAGATTGCTGCTGCTGTATATTCTCTGTAATGCGTATTTGATATCAGAGAGTTTTTCAGTCGGGTTTTGCGGAAATTCCTGAACATTGCCGGAGCGGGCAAGGATTTTTGTTCCCGACACGGATGCTGAAGTTATTGAATTGTTGAATAACCATAAGTATATAATAATTCCTGCCGCACTGAGTAATAACGGCAAAAGATATTTATACTTTTTCAATAACTTTATCATTTTTTCTCCGTCTGTTATTTTTGATAAGATATCATCACTTTTTTAAAAAGTCAATACATGACAGTGTTGTTATTCGGATTTCTTTGTAAGAAAAATATGACTTAAATCAGGAGAAGAAAGCATTTTTTTGTATTCAGCAACCGCAGCGGCATTTTCCGGGTCAAGATATCCGATATCATTGACGGAGACAGCATTTACTGTAATTGTATTGTCATGCAGTGCGCGATGATATACACAGCCGAAAATATTGCTGATACTGCGGTTGATATTGACGAAAATCTTACCTGTCGGGCGGTAATTGTGCGGCAGACGGATTTTGATATTAAGCTCCTTTGCATGTTCGTTATTCAGCCAGATCGGTGTTTTGCGGTCGGAAACACTCGGAATATCGGCATACAATGAGTCAACTTCGGGGAGCGGCAGAACTGCACAGCTGCCGGTTCGGGAGATGTAATCTTTCAATGAAAATGTCACAAAAAGTTTAAAAGAATTTTTTTCATCCGCAGTGCGCCACGGTTTTTTGACTGTTGCCAGACGGGAGAACAAATTGGTCTGCTGCTGGAAAAACTGTTCCTGACGGCGGCGGTCAGTTTCCGCAAAAAAGCGGCGCATCTGTTCAGCCGATTGTCCGCTGAAAGTATATAAAACTTCAGCTGTAATTGATAAATCAGGATGTACGGTAAAATTTATATCCGTTTTTTTGCGGTCAACAGTGCGCTTGAGAGCTTCTGTACGGGGACGGAGCTGACGGCGTGACAGGTTCAAACTCAAATATGAATTGCCGTTATCCTGGGTGACGGGGGCAAAACGGCTGTTGACATTGAGGATGCCGATGATTTTGTTTTTGTCATAAACGAGCAGTGCAACACTGTCGTAAACATTTTGGAAATAACGGAATATGCGTCCGAAGTAAGGAGTTTTGTTTATCGGGTATCCCAGAGATGAGCGGGCAATCCATTCAGATTTAAAGCCTGCGGCATCGGTCATGGCTTTCAGCAGAATTGCACGGTCGGCACTGTTGCCGTATGAGCGTTTGAGTGTATCGTCGGCTTTGGTAAAAGTCCAATTGTAATCATTGAAAGCGGGACCTGCCGGGCGGATTTGTTTATCTGCAAAGTCGCGGATAACGGTCAGTTTTTCGGTCGGAGTCTTGCAATTTTTTATAAGTTTGAGGGTCAGTTCTTTTGTCATCGGCGCATTGGCGGCGGCGTTGTTCAAAAGTTTGACCAGTTCGGAGCAATACTCCTGAAAGTTGATAACTGAGCAGAAAACTGCATCATTGAACATGTCAAGCGGTGCTTGGGCAATTTCAACATCAATGCGGCGTATATTACGCTTGCGGAGGGTGATATTTTTGCCTTTTTCAATAACTTCCACACTGCCGGGGATATCGGAGCAATTAAAAGACGGAGGCAGATTTTTGAGAATGATTTCTTTCAAAAGAGTATCATTTTCTGAAGCAAAATTAAAGACATCCGCAAAAAACGGCATATTCTTATGTTTGATTTCATATTTGTATTCAATAGTTGCCTGCGGTACGACATGGGGAAATTTAACGGTCAGAATTTTTTGCGGTGCATAATCAGGTGCGTCGGCGGTACTTCCTGAATCCATGATATGCACCTCAGAGGGGGCGATTTTGTGAACTTTGCCGTCGGGAGCAGTAACGGAGGCGGAAATAAGCGATACGCTCTCACATGCACTGTCAAAGGGAACAGCGAGTTCGGCATAACTTTTGACACCTGCATAGTCAAGAACTTTATATCTGACAGTGCAAATATCCGTCCAGTTGCGTGCGTCGGTGAAATTGACTTCACGCCTGTTGAGTTCGATGAGGATATTTTTTGCCTGTTTTTTTATGCTTACAGGATGAACCAGAATATTTTTATCAAGTTCTCCGGAGGCGTCTTTGAGAGATTTGACCAGCTGCAGATATTCAGCGGGAGAAATCAATGTTTTGCAGAGATTTGTTGACAAATTTTCCGACAGAACATTGCCGTTGAGTTTTGCATTGATATTACAGTTGAAAAGCGGAGTGGAAATTTTATTGTATTCCGGCAGTTCAAGTCTGATATTTTTATCAGCAAAAGTTATGACCGTTTTTTCATTGACGGCGGCTGTGCTGAAAAACTGGAGCGGATAATTACGCTTGCTGAGGGTTGTTCTTTTGCCCAGCTGCATTGACAAAGCACCGAAAATATTATGCAGACTATGTGACGGTAGAATAGATATATTATCTTTTGAATTGACGAACTTTTTGACGGAGAAATCAATTTTTATCCTCAAAATCTGACGGAGGTCACGAATATTTGACGGATAAATGACGGATTTTGAGATTTTTGCCCCTGCAAATTCGCGGTTCATCACGCTTTTGAAAAATTCGTCAGCATACTCCTTTGTCCAGTTGGCAAAAGCGTCACGGTAGATGTTGTCATTGATACCGTAAAAACTTATTTCCGAACTTCCTGTCAAATCCCCGTCAGCGGAAACAAACCAGTTGTTATTGATATCAATACGGTTTTTGTGCGGCGCAATTTCAGGAGACAGACGGAGCGTGTCGCCGTCTTTACAGGCGGCAAGATAACTTTTATTGGAACCGTAAGCAGGGAGCAGTTCTGTGCTGTTTTCATCGGTCGGGTCCATCAATATATAATCTTTGCTGTCCGTCAGTTTTGCTGCAACGACTGCGTGATTGAAGTAATTGTTGGGGACTTCCTCATCTTTGGGCGCGCCTGCATAAAAAAGTGTCATATATGCAGGAATATTTGCCAGACGGAGCATTGCAGCAAGCAGAGCTGCTTTGTCTCGGCAGACACCGTAGCGTTTTTCAAAAGTTACATTGACATCGTGCGGCTCGTACCCCGGAGCTTCTGTTTCGGTTGTAACTCCCATATAGCGTATCTGCTGGGAGACGAAGTCAAAAATTTTACGCAGTTTTTCGGTCGGAGTTTTGCAGTCTTTAATCAGATTTGAGGTGAATTTTTTCATCTCCGGCGTTACTTTCTGCAAATGCGGTTCGCAGAGTTCATAATACCATTTGGAAATATCCTCCCACGTTGACGCTGAAGAGACCAACACTCTCTGACAGAAAAGATACATCGGCGGTGCATTGGGTTCGGGAATTACCTGCGGCACATTTTGGGCGGTAAATGTATAAATTATTCTGCCGTTTTTCTTTTCAACAGATTTTTTCAGAGTTCCTTTGACTTCATCTTTGACCAAAGTTGATACCAGCGGCATCTTTTCAGGAGCATTATACTGCACTTTGTAACACAAAATCGGGTCGTCTGACTGCAAAACCGTGATATCAGTAAAAAATCCTTTCATTCTCGGACGCAGAGTCTCGCGGCGGACTTTGAGGTGCAGAATATCATTTTTCTGCATTCCGGGAACATTGACAAAAAGAATTTTATTGTGCGGGTCATAAATATTTGCATCCATCTGGGAGTCATCAACGCTTATTCTTGTATTGGCTTTTATATCAATTGCAATAACTTTGTCATTGCGGATTATTTCCAGAGTTTCAATATGATATTTCTCATAAAATTCGTTGAAATGCAACGGCACTGAACGCAAATTGCTTACACCTTTGTCGGTCAGAGCCTTTTGGTACATATCATCAATGTCATTGGCAGTACCGTCAATTTCAAAAGTTATCTGCTGGTCATCATAAAGAAGTATTGTCTGTGCATCGGGATAATTTTTAAGCGTTGCATCAGCAGATAGTTTTTTAATTTCAGTCAGAGTGACGGCATCGGCGGTAAAGATAAATGCCAACAATGTCAGACAAAATACGATTTTTTTCATTTTCTGCATCTTTCCTTTTTTTGCTCAAGAAATTCCCAGCGTTCATAGAGGGCTGACTGCTGTTTTTTTAAATCTTCAAGTTCAGTTTGAAGTTTCGGTGAATCTTTTCCGTATTTTTCAAAGAAATCGGGAGCGGAAAAAAGGGCTTCAATTTCGGATATTTTTTCATCCAGTGCCTCAATTTTTCCCTCCATTTCTTCAAGTTCCTTATTTTCTTTGAAGGAGAGTTTCTCTGCTTTGGGGGCGGCGGGCTGAACCGGTGCGGAAATTTTTATTTTCTGCGGAGCTGCTGCGGCAAGTTTTTTTGCTTCACGCTCCTCAAATTTTTCCAGATAGTAGTCATAGTCGCCGGTTTGGATATAAATCTCGCCGTTGCCCTCAAAAGCAATTATTGTGTCGCAGAGCCGATTGAGAAAATAGCGGTCGTGGCTGACAATCAGCAGTGCGCCGCCGAAAGACTCAAGTGCATCCTCAAGCATCCGCAATGAACTCAAATCCAAATCGTTAGTCGGTTCGTCAAGGATGAGAAAGTTGCAGCGGACTTTCAGAATTTTTGCCAGAATAAGGCGTGCTTTTTCGCCGCCTGAAAGGTATTTGACCTGAGTATTGATACGCTCATCTTCAAAGAGGAAACGCTTCAGATATCCCCAAACGGAGATTTTTTCCGTACCGAGGTCTATGGTTTCTACGCCTCCGGAAATTTCCTCGGCGACAGTTTTTTCAAGGTCAAGAGTGATTTTCCCCTGGTCAATGTAATTGAATTCCAATGCGGGAGCGTATTTGATTTTTCCGGTATCCGGTTCAAGTTGACCGGTAAGAACTTTCAGAAATGAGCTTTTGCCGATGCCGTTGGGACCGATAATACCGACTTTTGAACCGGGAACGAACTCAAATGAGAAGTTTTTAAACAAAGTTTTATCACCGAAAGAGAGTGAAATATTTTCCGCATCAAGAGCTTTGTTGCCGAGCCGCGGCGGGTCGGGAATGAGCAGTTCCATATCACCTGCGATTTTTATATCCGGCATGGCACTCAGTGCATCAAAACGTTTGACTCTGCCGAGATTGCGTTTGAGGCGGGCTTTGGGAGAACGGCGAATCCAGTCTATCTCTCTGGCAAGGAAGTGTTTGCGTTTTTCTTCGGCAATGGAGAGTTTGGTTTCTCGCTCCATTTTGCCTGCCATAAAATCGGCGTAAGAGCCGTCGTAAGAGTAAAATTTGCCCTGGTCAAGTTCAACTACACGGTCGGCAAGGCGGTCGAGGAAATAGCGGTCGTGAGTTACAAAAAGACAACTGCCTTTGAAACTGTCAAGAAATTTTTCAATACGGCTGATAACTGTTACATCCAGATGGTTGGTCGGTTCGTCCAGCAGCAGTAAATCGGGTGATGCGACAATGGCACGCGCCAGAGCGACTTTACGCATTTCGCCTCCTGAAAGTTTTTCACAAAAACGGTCTGCGTCAAGTTCAAATTTGCCGATAACACTCTCTGCTTTGCGCGTGACATCCCAGGAATCGTGCATGTTGAGCAGATGTTCAATGCGTTCATGTTCCTGCTGCGGAGTGCGTTTATCCTCATATTTTTTCAGCAAATCCAGCCAGTACGATGCGCCGTCCATGATATTTTCACGGACAGTTCTTGCTGAATCTACGGCGAAATTCTGCGGCAGATAACCGATACGCAGATTATTGGCAATGGCGACATCGCCGCGGACATTGGCAAATTCCCCTGCAATTATGCGCAGCAGAGTTGATTTTCCGCAGCCGTTTCTGCCGACGAGGGCGACATGTTCATTTTCATGTACGGAAAATTCGGCATCCTCAAAAATCGTCTGCATACCGATATTCAAAAAAAGATGCCGCACCGACCACAGCGGACGGCTGTTTACATTTGATGCCATAAAAAATTATCCTTTTTCCATTTCACGCAGACGGTCTTTAAGCATATTTTCAATAAATTCATTACCGTAAAGTCTGCGCATAAGTTCCACATTAAAATCATAAAAAAGTTGAGCGTCAGGACGGGTAATGACTTCACCGTGAGACAATTCAAGCATGGTTTTGCGCTTGTGCCGGTCAATTTTGTACTGCGCAAGATAACGCATCAGCGTGCGGGGACTGAGTTCAGAGAAACGCTTTTGTCCGAAATGTTCGGTGTAATCCGCAGCAATCATTAAAATCAGATTTGCCGGCGGACGGTTCAAATGACAGCTTTTCAGAAATTCCTCCACCATCTCCATACAGCGTATCTCGTCAAATATCGGAAACAGTACGCTCCGCCCGCGCGAAAGAATACTCGGCGGAAAATGGTAGTTTGAGGCAAGACAGATAAGCACATTATCGGGAGTTTTGAACGAGCCTCCGACATGCGTGCGGAAGTAATACCAATCCAGTTCATCAGGTACGATATCATCAAAAAAGAGAACAAATTTGCGGTCGGAACGCTTTTCAAGTTTGGCCAGCAAATCTGCAAAACCTGATTCCAGTGCATCCGGGGTCGCCAGAATCAGAGTGATATCCGTATATTGCAGAGCATGTGCAATGGTCAGCTGGGTTTTCCCGTGTCCGGGGAGACTTGAAATAATCAGAGGCACATTACCTTTGCCGTCGGCAAATTCCTTGAAGTGTTCTCCGAAAATCCTCCGCACTGACAGAAAACCGAAAAAATCATCCGACGCATGAGTCTCTTTCAAGTCAGATGTTTCAAATTTTGAATTAACATAACGGAATGTTCTGCATTTACGGAACGGGTCACAGTTTATCAGTTCAGTCTGCAAATCATCATCACTTAAACTGCGGACATTTTCAAGCATGAGCAATGCCCTGCGGGTCAGCAGCGGGATTGCCTGCGGCAATTTCTGCCAACAGCGGACACCATGCAGTATGAACTGAAGTTTTTCACGGACGAAGGCACTTTCCTCGCCGTCTGCAAAGTTCTGCGGGTCAGCGGCAATAATAATTTCAAAAGCTGATTGCAGCAGAATATTTTCAATGGAGAAAATCTCTTTTTTAAGCGAATTATCCGCTAAAAAATTCCAGCAGTCACAGCATTTTTCCAAATCCTGCGAGCTGAAATTATCCTTTGATACCAGACAGAAAATTTCATAAATAATGCCGAGTTCACGAGAGTAGAGCAGATTTTCCCGCGCGGCAAGTACGCCGTCAGGGGCAGGACGCATGAAAAGCATACGCAAAGCACGGCAGCTGTCAATGAAAATTTGAGAGGGAAAATCTGCCATTATCTACCTCAGGCAAGCAAAGATTTATGAACTTTGACCACGACTTTGATATTGGTTGCAAGCCCTGCGGCACTCTGCATATTGGGCATGTGGAGTTCGTAAGGCATAAAGATTGCAAAATTGCCTACTTTGAGGTTGCATTTACCGGCAGTTTCAGGAGTAAATTTGAAAAATTCACAGTCAGGCTCATATTCTTTGGTAACTTGCGCGCCGATTGCGGAATCAAAATAAATATCTTCATTGCCGAGCAGCAGCAGCTGAATATCAACATATTCACGATGAGCCTCAAATTCACCGGTTGTGCGGGTTTCATAGGATGCGACATTGGCGAAAATCATATCGCCGTCAATTTCATGTTTGCCGAGAGTGATATCTTTGTTCAGTGATTTGATAAATGCGTTGATTTTTGCCGCGGCATTTTCTTCAAAAACGATGTAGTCTTCAAAATTGATAAGGTCATCAAAAATCATAATAAACTCCTTTACATTACAGTTTTATTTTATAATTTTCATACTTGAATCAAATATACTCCTGAAATTCGTACTTTCAAGTTTATTTCTACAAAAAGATCAATAATCAATGCTGCGGCAATTATCTGCAAAAAAAAGAAACCGCTGCAAAACCTGAAAAAGTTAAGCAGCGGTCTGAGATGAAAAATTATTATCAGATACTTTCACAGCGGTAAGCGGAGAGATAGCCGTCAATGTCAATTACTTCTGTGACTTTGCCGATTTGTATTTTGCATGTTCCGTCATCAACGATATCACCGATGCGGATTTTTACTGCGGGGGAGAAAATGAAAAAGCATTTTATATCGCTGAATTCTTTTTCCTGTGATGAGGAGTATTCCATGCGGCTGATACCGTTTGTTATAAATGAT
The DNA here is from genome assembly GCA_045657185.1 of Victivallaceae bacterium. Lineage (GTDB taxonomy): Bacteria > Verrucomicrobiota > Lentisphaeria > Victivallales > Victivallaceae > RGIG5270. The sequence goes on from JAZOSO010000019.1 coordinate 28,440, forward strand.
GAAGTTGTACCGTTGCGCTTTCTGCGCAAAATGGTGTATTGTTTGTTGAAATAAAACCCGAAAACCATTATTGTACCTCCTTGAAAGTTCCGGCAAGTTCTTTAAAAATATCTTCTTTGACGGAGTGGTCTATTTTTTTGAGTTTCTCCAGCAGAAAAAGCGCAGTCGCGGCAACTTCATGATGATAAGTCGGAGAATTTGTGAATTTATCAAGGTCAAGCAGCGCACGGATTGAACTTTCAAGATTGGTAACGGAGAAATCGCGGTTGTATGAGACACGGACTTTTTCAAGTGATTTGTCATACAGTTGCATAATTTCCCAGACAGCGGATTCACACTGTTCCAGAAGTTCTGCTTTGGCAGAGAGAAATTGACTGACGTGGTGGTGGTCCCATGCCTTGGAATCGGCACTCTGAAGCAGACGGCTTTCATTCTGTGCCGCCATACCGACGAGGTCAAAAAGTTCTTTTTTAAGGGCGAGATTTTCCTCGCGGATACAGCGGGTGTCGGCACCGCCGGGGGAAATATAACGGCTGGTGCCTTTTTCTTCGGGTGTTTCCCAAATGGCGGCACTGCGGGCGATAATGTGGCTGAACTTCTGCTGTCCTGCATCGTTTTCGGGAATATTTACCGACACTGTCCCGCGGGCAAAAGAATCAGAAATAACCAGCAGACCGAACATCTGTTTTATCATATTCATCTGGGCTTCGGATTCATTATTGAGAATTGCATCTGAGATGCGTACTATATCTTCAAAATAGTGTCCGCCGTTGATTTCAGTACCATCAATATCTCCGGCAATAACTGCCGGAACGATGCCGAGGTCGTGTTCGCGGCGGAAGATGCAGCGTACCGGCGATGTTGCTGACTGTTTTTCAAGCAGCATGAATTCATTACGGGTAAAAATTTTTCGGCGGCGCACACGGTATTCAGGCTCAAAAAGGTCTGATTTGCACAAATGTTCCTCTTCAATGATCAGCCAGTCAAGTTTGCCGTCACTGCCGTATGCGTAATCAACAGCATCCAGCGGGGAAAGAGCTTTGGCAAAAGGTCGGATGCGTTCTTTTTTTCGGCGTTCAAAATCCATTTCACCCTCAAAAAACGGCATTTCAACCAGAATTACGGCTTTGCCGAAAATATTGAGCAGAGTGGAAAACTGACGCATTACATCTCCGGTTCGCGCTCCGGTACGGGAAAAATCTTCCAGAAGTTCCGCATCGGCATTTATTCTCTGCGGTTCTGTCGCAAAAATATATTGAGTAATAAGCTGTGCAATGCGGCGCGGATAATTGAAATAATATGCACGGTTCAAACGCTCTGCAAATTCAATATCAATTTCTGAAATATGTCTTACCAGTGCATTCTGAATGTATGCACTGCCGCCGATGTAAGCAGCACGGGACTTTTCCCAGACTGCACGGTTTTTGCGGTAATCACTGTGAGTGCGGCGGAAGAGAAAATCAAAGTTTTCCATGTTGTCTCCTTATTTTGATAAATTGATGATATTTTTTGTTCTGTAAAAAAAGAACATTATAAAATGTGCTTTGTGTCAACTCTAAGCTCAAAACGGCGATATTTAAATCCATATGCTCTGTACTAAACATTGACTGATAATAAAAAAACAAGGAGTTTGAGGGATAGTGAATTGCGATAGCAATGAGCGGGGTGTTTTCTCGCCTTTTTATTTGCTATCGCCTCAGCAAAATCTTAAAGTATATTTTTACAACTGGGTATGCAAATGCGACAGCATACTCTAAAAAATTGTGGCGCAGTCCGGCGAAAGATTTGTTTCGTCATTCCGGCGTTCCACCCGCTTTTATATGCGGGAGGACGAAACGAACATTTCGCCGAAAAACAGCCTGCCGCACCCAGCCGCTGACATTCACGCACCAGCGTCACAAAATGGGGATGGATATCCCCCGCCGGGGATGCAAGGGGGTGGCGTTAGCCCCCTTGCAATAAAAAATCAGTCTGCGTTTAGTACACAGCCAATCCATAATTCCAATGATGCAGATATTTCTGTTATTATAATTTCCTGCGGCGGAAAATAACCGGCAAGAGGCAATCGGATTGTTTTTTTGTAAAATATATTCATTTTTCAGCGTAAAAAACTTGCAAAATATTTTAAAGCCGTTATAATATAGAAAAAGAGATTATTTTATAAGGAGATTTCAGATGAACAGAATTATTGTTACAGGCGGAGCCGGTTTTATCGGTTCGGCTGTTGCCCGTCATATTATTCAGAATACTGCAGATGCTGTCTGTGTGCTTGATAAACTCACTTATGCAGGAAATTTGGAAAATCTTGCCGAAATTGCACACAGTGACCGTTACAGATTTGAAAAAGCCGACATTTGCGACAAAGCTGCGGTTGACCGTATTTTTGCGGAATTCAAACCGACTCATATTATGCACCTTGCAGCGGAATCTCATGTTGACCGTTCTATTGACGGGCCGGGTGAATTTATTCAGACTAATATTGTCGGTACTTATACTTTGCTTGAGTCTGCACGCAAATATTACAATTCTCTGGATGAGGCTGATAAGAAAATTTTCCGCTTCCACCATATTTCCACCGATGAAGTTTACGGAGACTTGGAAGGCCCCGAAGATTTTTTCCGAGAGGACACTCCCTACGCTCCGAGTTCTCCTTACAGTGCCAGTAAAGCCTCAAGCGACCACCTCGTCAGAGCTTGGAAACGCACTTTCGGATTGCCGACAATTGTAACAAATTGTTCCAACAATTACGGACCGTATCATTTCCCTGAAAAACTTATCCCGCTGATAATTCTGCATGCGCTGGACGATAAAGAATTGCCTGTTTACGGCGAAGGTTTGCAAATTCGTGACTGGCTCTATGTCGAAGATCATGCCAGAGCGTTGTATCTCGTTGCCACAAAAGGCGTTGCAGGAGAAACTTATAATATCGGCGGCCATAATGAAAAGAAAAATATTGAAGTTGTCAAAACTATTTGCGCACTGCTTGACGAACTCCGTCCCCGCAAAGACGGCAAGCCTTATGCTGAGCAGATAGTCCATGTCAAAGACCGTCCCGGCCACGATTTGCGTTATGCTATTGATCCGTCAAAGATCGCCCGCGAACTCGGCTGGACTCCGCAGGAAACTTTTGAAAGCGGTATCCGCAAAACAGTTGAATGGTATCTTGACCACAAAGATACCTGGTGTGCCAATGTACTTAACGGTTCATACAAAATGGAACGCTTGGGAAAAGGAGAATAATTTATGAAAGGTATCGTCCTCGCAGGCGGTGCAGGCAGTCGTCTGCATCCTATTACAATGGGGGTTTCAAAACAGCTTCTGGGCGTTTATGACAAACCCATGATCTATTATCCCATCAGTGTTCTGATGCTTGCCAAAATCAGAGATATTCTTATCATTACCACTCCTGAAGACCAGAGTGCATTTCAGCGTCTTCTGGGCGACGGTTCAAGTTTCGGCGTGAAGTTTACTTATGCAGTTCAGCCCAAACCTGAAGGGCTGGCACAGGCTTTCATTATCGGCAAAGAGTTTATCGGTAATGACTCAGTAGCATTGGTGCTGGGAGATAATATTTTTTACGGCGCAAATCTCAAGATGCTGCTCAAAGCCGCTGTTGACCGCAAAGACGGTGCAACTGTTTTCGGTTATTATGTCTGTGACCCTGAACGCTTCGGCGTGGTGGAATTTGACGAAAACGGCAAGGCGGTAAGCATTGAGGAAAAACCCAAAGTTCCCAAGTCAAATTACGCTGTTACAGGTCTCTATTTCTATGACAATGATGTTGTAAAAATTGCTGAGAATATTAAACCTTCCGCCCGCGGGGAACTTGAAATCACTTCCGTTAATAACGCTTATCTGGAAGCCGGCAAACTTCATGTTGAAGTTTTCAAACGCGGTTATGCATGGCTTGATACAGGTACTCATGACAGTATGCTTGAGGCGGCAAACTTCATCCGCACTATTGAGACCCGTCAGGGCCTGCAAATCGCCTGTTTGCAGGAAGTTGCTTATGAAAACGGCTGGATGACCAAAGAAGAGATTGAAGAAAGCATCAAGCCCATGCTCAAAACAGAATACGGACAATATCTTAAGAGAATGATTGAAAAATGAAACTCATTGAAACTGAAATAAACGGTGTCTTTATCATTGAACCTAAAGTTTTCGGCGATGCCAGAGGGTATTTTTTTGAAAGCTGGAGCGAAAAAAAACTCGCGGAAGCAGGCATAGATTGCTGTTTCGTGCAGGATAATGAATCAAAATCATCTTACGGCGTTTTGCGCGGTCTTCATTATCAAGCTGCTCCCTATACGCAGGCAAAACTTGTCCGTGTTATTCAGGGCTGTGTGCTTGACGTGGCAGTTGATATCCGCAAAAATTCTCCGACTTACGGCAAGTATGTTGCTGTTGAGCTTTCCGGTGAAAATAAACGCCAGCTTTTTATTCCGCGCGGTTTTGCCCACGGCTTTGCAGTTTTGAGTGATGAGGCGATTTTTGCTTATAAATGCGACAATACTTATATGCCCTCAAGTGAGCGCGGTATTGCTTTCAATGACCCTGATTTGAATATTGACTGGCGCATAAATCCCGATAAATGGAATCTCTCCGCCAAAGATACTCAGCATCCGGCGTTCAAAGATATTGAACCGTGGGAGGACAAATAATGCGTATCGTCATCACCGGCGGCAAAGGTATGCTCGGCAGAACTTTGCAGAATGTTTTGAGCGGAAATGAAATAATTATCGCCGATTTGCCCGAAGCAGATATCACTGATGCCGCCGGGTTTGATAAATTTCTCGCCGCGGCAAAAGCCGATGCCGTAATTCATTGTGCCGCCATGACAGCAGTTGATAAATGTGAGACTGAACAGGATTTTGCATATAAACTCAATGCTGTCGGTTCAATGAATGTCGCTTCTGCATGTAACAGACAGAATGTCCGTCTGATAGCCATTTCCACAGATTATGTGTTTGAGGGCAGTTCCGAGCGTCCGTATCACGAATTTGATATTCCTGACGGCGGCAATACTGTTTACGGGCAAAGCAAATTTGCGGGTGAGGAATTGATCCGCTGCCATTGTCCCAATCATGTTATCTGCCGTATTTCATGGCTTTACGGAGCAGGCGGTCCGAGTTTTGTTCATGCTATGATGAATCTTGCCGACGGCAGCCGTCCGGTATTGAAAGTCGTCAATGACCAGCACGGCAACCCGACTTCCGCACTTGCTGTCGGCCGTCAGTTGAAAAATATTCTTGAACGCCCCGAACTTGTCGGAACTTTTCACCTTACTTGTGAGGGCGAAGCCACATGGTACGAATTGGCAGAGGAGATTTTCAGACTTGCCGGCAAAAATCAGAAGATTGAACCTTGTACAACCGATGAGTTTCCGCGCCCTGCGCCAAGACCTCTGAATTCCAGACTTGAGAAACGCATGCTCCGCTTGTGCGGACTTCCTGCCATGCCGGATTGGCGTGAGGCTCTGGCTGAATTCATGCAATCTGAATTTTAACAGTCTTTTGCAAATATTCTGTTTTCAAACAGTTAAAAGAAATGCAGTATATTCCGAAGGTCCTGTACTAAATATAGATTGATTTTTATCATCTTTCCAATAATTTTCTATAAGTTTGACTGAAGAAAATGTCAAATATAATTAAAAGGTTTGGAAAAAGATGAGGGGGTTCCGCCG
>JAZOSO010000020.1:0-7338 GCA_045657185.1 Victivallaceae bacterium
GATTTTGCGCCCAGTATTTGATAAAATTGGCAGTATGAGAAGAGACATCATATCCGAACCATATATGTCCCCAGTCATCATTGTCAAGAGTATATAAATTAAACGCTGTTGCAAGCTGACGCATATTGCTTTGGCAAGTTCCTGAATATGCACGCTGTCTGGCATTATTCAATGCGGGCAGCAGCATTCCTGCAAGAATAGCGATAATTGCAATAACGACCAAGAGTTCTATCAGAGTGAAGAAACTTCCGATAATATACATTTTTTCATGTTGTTTGAGCTTGTTTTTCATTTTTTATTCTTTCTGTTAAAGAGTTCTTTCAGACTTGTCTGACTTGTCGGGCAGGTCAGATTATACTTTTTGTAAACTTCCTATAATGTATATTAACTCCTCCTTGATTATAAATTTTATTGTTATATAGACGAAAATTTACCTTTCAACTAAAAACGGTTTAATATAAACATCCTTTCTGCGCTCAACGGGACACTCCGCCATACGCACGATTTCCTCTGCCATTGACTCCAGATTGAAGTCAATAGATGAAAAAGGATATAAAGAATCAACATTACTCCACGGAGTATTGCCGACTCCGAGACAGACAATATCTTTCGGCAGTTTACCGAAATTTTCCAGATAATCCTTGATAAACTTCAAAGTTATAACATCCGATGAACCGAAAAATCCGTCAGGCAGATTGGCAGGCGATTGAAAAATATACTCCAAAATTGCAATATACTGTTTTGAATTCTGTACCAGACAATCAATAATACAGCAAATCGGGTCAATACCTCTCTCTGTCAATGCTTTTGAGAAACCGGCAGCAATTTTGCGCTCACGATGCTGTGAATAATAATCATGATTCAGCCGTGACGTAACAGGAACATACTGCGGCACCAGAAGCGGTTTTTGACAACCGCGGTCAAGCAGATACTTGCCGCCCAGATAACCAATAGCTTCAAAATCAAACCAGACACCGCGCGGACGGCTTTCTGTAAAATCAATATTTGCCGCTTTGGCAGGTTCATCATCTGCAAAATCAAAAAAATTGAACAAAATTGTGTCCCTCTGCCACAACTCTTTGCGGAAAGGAACTCTTGCATTGCAATAGCCGTCAAGCACAATAACATCGGGAGCAAAATCAATCATTTTTTTAACGGCACTTCTGAAAGCTGCAATTTTGCCGTGTTTCAAACTGGCATCACCGACAAATGAGTTTGTCGGAATGCTCTGCACAGAATAACCGTTTGCAACAAAAGTACTCAATACCGAATGATACAATCCATCAAAAACATGTCCTGATGTGCGCATAATAAATCCTGCGGTCTTATCTTTTTTATCCGTAATTTTAATCTTAACAATAGTCCCCGCTCCGCGTCTGCGCTCAACAACCCCCTCTTTTTCAAGGATTTGCAGAGCCGCGCGAACAGTTCCCCTGCCGACGGCAAGTTCGGATGCCAGTTCCCGTTCCCCCGGAAGTTTTCCCTGCGGATATCTCCCGGACAGGATTCTGCACCTCAATTCTTCAGCGATGTTTTTTGTCTTTGTCATAAAAATTACCTATTTTATACATTATACCATATAAAATTAAAAAAACAATAGAACCAATTTAGAAATTTGCAAAAAAATCAAAATAAAACAGAACCAATATATTTGCATTTTTTTAATTTTCGGCACTTGACATTATAAAATAATGATATATAATAAAAAAAGATATCATATATAATAAAACTGTTTTATGAAAGAACAAACAATGCAATTTACCCGCGAAGAATACCTCGAAATATGCCGCGAAATGTTTGATTTTGTACTTAAATCTGCATCAAGATACAAAATTGACCATCCGGATGAGGCATATTCAGAGATTTTGAAAAAACGTACTCTTTTCTCTTATCTGCTGCGTGATGGTTGTTATGAATGCACAACTTATCCCGCTGAAGCTGAAGAATTTACAGCTGAAGCAGACAGAGATTTTCAAAGTGCCTGCGAAAAATACAAAGATATTATCCCCGAAATTGCCTCACAGAATTACCGCACCGTTACCCAATGGAACGAAGAGTACGCCCCCGGCATGAGTCTGCACTGGAGCGCCCCGCACCCCGACCTTGCGCCTAACTGGTGCATTTTTCACATGTGGAACGGCAAAAGCCCTAGCTCATTTCTGCAAGACAAGCGTTACTTTGCAGAGTGTTTCATGCGCATTATGGAGGAGTCAAAGGCGAAATATCCGCAATATGATACTCTCTATACTTTTTCATGGCTGTTGTCGGAGCCGAGATTTCAGGAATTTTTTCCGCAGGAATGGTTTGACAATATGACGGAACCTGTGGATTTTATCGCTGCTAATGCGGGATTTCTCGGTCAGTTCGTCACTGCCAAAATGTCTTTGAATCGTAAAACTGCGGCGAAATTTCTCGAAACAGGCATACTTCCGTATCGTCCATGTTCTTCTCACTGCTCTTTTGAAAATATGAAAAAACATCTGCTGAAAAATTTTCTTAATTGAGGTAAATATATGAAAAAAGTTGCAAAATATCAGATAATTTATCAGAATTTGAAGGAAAAAATCCTTTCAGGCGCATTTCCTGACGGTAAACTTCCTCCTGTATCTGAACTTACAATAATGTATGATGCAAGTCTGCTTACAGTTAATAATGCCGTAAAGCTTCTCGTTGAGGACGGTATTGTTGCCCGCGGAACAGGAAGAGGCGGGACACGCATAAATCAGCCCGGTCTGCGGAACATAAATCTTAATAATCCGTGTGTGAATACATGGGATGACACTCCTGATATTTTCCGCAACCGCCGTGTGACATTGCGTTATCTTACCGACCGTTCTGCCGTACTCATTCCGGAGTCGATGCCGCTGGTCATACGGGAATTTGAAAAACGTTATCCGTGGATACACATTGAACAGGATTTTACTGATTCGGCAGATTTTGTCGTAGAATCCGACCATGATGTGATTCAAGCGAGTCATTCATGCATGCTGCCGTTGATAAATCACAAAAGACTGCTTGATTTGACACCGTATTTTGAAAAATTCGGCAGAAAAAACCGTTGTCTCAATGATGATTGTACAGTGCCTCTTATGATATCGGTACCGTTGTTTTTCGGTGCGGATAAAAGTATCGGCGCACTGCCTGAAAAATGGCAGGATTTTGCCTTGCTCAACCGGAAATTGAAAGCGGAGAATAAACATTCTGCCGTACTTACGGGATTTTTCAGTACATTGCATTTTTTTATAGGTGATATATGTAAAAATCTCTCTGACCCGAACAGTAAAGCTGATTTTATCAGTCTGATTGAACTTTTGCGCGATTATTACAAATGGGAAACTCCGTGGAACAATTTTTCTCCTTCTGCCGTAATCAAAGCTGTAAATGAAGGTAAAATTTCTGTTTTTGCCGCATATTTAAACAGTCATTTCTGCAAAATGAGCAATGAATTTACTATTGCACCGTTACCATACAAAGAAGATTATCTTGCAGAAACCGTCCGTATCGGTATCAACAGAAATTGCCGTTGTACTGCAGAAGCATGGCTGTTTATAAACTTTCTCCGTTCTGAAGCTGTACAGCGAAAACTGGTCAGTGACTCCTACGGCATTCCCTATAATGAAAAAGTTTTTCATTCTGATTTCAAGGAAAAATTTCCCAAAATCTACAATACCGTTGCTCCTATGCTGGAAAAAATCCATGAATCAACTATCAGTGACAATGCACGCAATATGATTTATCATGTAGTCTATCCTTTACTTGAAGAATGTTTCAGAAATGACGTTTCTGCGGAACAGTGTGTAAATTCTTTGTGTGATGCAATAGATGAATTGATAGTTATTGACGGTATTGAAAATAATTTATAAAGGAGTTTTTTATGTATAACACCCCGTACCAACGGCATTTTGAAATAGACACTGCGGAATATCCCGTTGTCGTCATCGAAAGTGATGACTGGGGCGCATGTGAACTCATCCCCTCGGCAGATTTGCAGGAAAATTACAACGCTCTGATGAAAAAATACGGCAAAAATTCCGAAAGCGGCAGTTCAGGATTGGAAACTCCCGACGAAATGCGTGAGCTTTTCGCCATTCTTACCAAACACAAAGGAGCTGATGGCAACAGTGCTGTTTTCACTGCCTATACCGCTATGGGCAACCCCGATTTTGATGCAATCAAAGCAAATAATTTTACCAAATACATCGACATTCCGATCAATAAAGGATTTCCCGCTCCGTGGCAGGGCGAAGGCATCATTGATACCATGCTTAAAGGTATGAAACTCGGTGTATGGCAGCCGGAATATCACGCCATGCTCCACCATACCAGCCCCCGTTTGTGGCTGAAACTTCTCAATGAAAACTCTCCCGACGGCGAACTTGCTCGTGAACTTTTTGAAATGCGCAGTTATTATCAGATGAAACACATCCCTGAATTTCACGGTTATAACATCCACGAACAATACGATATGATAAGTACGGGCTTCCGCCGCTTCAAGGAGACTTTCGGTTACGCTCCCAATGCCGCAGTCACCAGTGATGCTTTTCCCGAAACTGAACTTGTCTGGCAGGCTCTCGGCATCAATACCATTCCGCTCAAAAACTGCCGTGTCAATACCGGCGAAGTCGTTGTTTACCCGACAAAACCGTGGAACATGCAGGACGTTTACGCCAAAATCGGTGATTGCAGCAAAATTGCTGACGCTTGTTTCCTGACCCGTAATGTTTTCCTTGAAGTCGGCAACAGCCTTGACGAAGCAGTAACAACAGTCAGCAAAGTTTTAAAAATTTACAAAGAACCCGTTGTGATTTCATCACACCGCGCCAACTACTGCGGCTTTGACAGAGATGTTGTCAAACAGCGTCTTGAACGTCTGGACGCAGTTTTAAGCGAACTTGACAAAATGGGAGTTTACTATCTGACCTCCGCTGAACTTTCAAGCATTTACCGCAAAGGCTGTTCCGCCCGAAAAGTCGGGTCAAAGACTTTGTTCCGCAAGTGGTTTGATAACGCAATCACCCCAACTTATGCCGAAGACCTCCCCGTCGGAAATCATTGGCTTGACATATAATAAATTGAAATTATCAATATAACACCTAACATCAAAGAGGAAAAATGAAAAAGATAACAGGAACATTTGTACAGCCACTTTGCGGCGGAGACATTCCCGCAATGGATTGGAGGTATGAAGAATACGATGCAGAATTTGCTTTGATGAAAAAAATCGGTATAGATACGATTATTCTGCTCCGTCAAATGCTCGGACCTTTTGCCGCCTACAATTCAAAATATCTCAAAAAACTTCACCCGAACATGTGGGATGTATCTTTTGATTATCTGGATATGCTGCTCAAACTCTGCGAAAAATATGAGATGAAATTTTATGTTCCGACCTACAACCCCGGACATGACTGGCTGCTTGACTCTTATGACCCGCAGCAGGAATTTGAATTTCTCGTGCCGCTGATTGACGAATTGATGGAAAAATGCGGTTCAAGTCCCGCCTTTGCCGGATGGTATTTTGCTCACGAAATTTCACGCAAAGTCGCATGGCGGGTGGTCGAACTTTTCCGCGAACTCGGTCCTTACTGCAAAAAAGTTTCAGACAACAAGCCGATTATGATGTCGCCCGGAATTCAAGGACCGAAGGGGCTGATTGCCGACCTTTATCCCCCCGCAGAACGCAAAGCTCGCAGTGTGACTTTTGAACAGCACCGTGAAGAGTGGGATTACATGTTGAACCGCTTGCAGGGCGCAGTTGATATTATCGCATTTCAGGACGGGCACCCCGATTATGAAGATTTGGAAACATTTCAGAGAATAAATGTTGAACTTTGCGCCAAGTACGGTTTTGAATGTTGGAGCAACATTGAATCGTTTGACCGCGACATAAGAAATCCGAAGTTCCAAGTCATAAACTGGGAAAAAATGCGTTTTAAAATGCAGTCAGCGGAAAATGCAGGATGTTCAAAATTCATAACTTTTGAATTTACTCCCTTTATGTCGCCGAATGGCTGTTATCCTGCAGCAAAATATCTGCTCCGGAGATACCTTGAAGCCGCAGAAATTGAAATCGAAATATAACTTAAAATAATAACCTTAAAAAAGAAAGAAAAAACAAGATGAAAAAAAATTTAACATTTCTCGTGCTGACACTGTTTGCTGCCATATGCAGCGCAAACGTCATCTGGGAGAAAAAGTACGACACACTTGTAAATCAAACCGCCTATTATACGAATAACGGCGTCATAGATTTGGCGAAACTCACCCAGCCCGGCAAAATAACAATCACTGTCAGAGCTTCAGGCGATGTCAAATTCGGTTGTAAACTCCGTGTCCATCCGCAAATCGGCAAGCCTGAATTCAAGACGTTGTTCTGGAATCATCAGCTGACTGCCGATGCCAAAGATTTTTCTGCCGTAAGCACTTTTGATATTGACCATGATCTGATTAAAAAAGTTGAAATCTATACTTACAACATTCAGAAATCAGGAAATTTCAAAATTGAATCATTCAAAATTGAATCTGTGCCGAAAACTCAACCAATTATCGTGCCTGCTGAAAAAACTTATACTGAATTTGACTATAAACCGGGATTTTTTCCGCTCGGTTCATATCTCTATTTTTATGACAAAAAACATACAGAAGAGCATTATGCCACCCCCCGCGGTCTCAGCGTGGAACAATATGTTGACACCGTTTTTGCCGATATAAAAGCTCACGGCTGCAACTGCGTCTATGTCGCCAATCTCAGCGATGACCCTGAATTTTTCAAATATGTTTGCAAAATTGCAGAAAAACATGGTTTGAAAGTCTTTTTTCAAGGAACAAGAGAACTTTATATACGAACTGAAAAAGACTGGAAATATTACAATGAAATCACTGTGCCCGCCATCAAAAAATATCTTCATCTTTACAATGATATTCCCAATCTTGCAGGGTACAGCGGAAAAGAGGAAGTTCAGCCCGTCGGCGATGCCGTCGCTATTATGAAAGCAGGGCGCAAACTCAGCAAGGAACAAATGCCGAAAGTCCCTGTTTTCACTTTGCATAACAATATTGTTGCAATGCGTCAGGATATCGGGGATGATGTTCCTGAATGGTTCGGTTTTGACCGTTACCGTTTCCGTATGGTAATGGACAGCAAGGGAAATTATATTATTTCAACTCCTTCCGATATGGTACGGTTATTAAATCGTGAAATCGGCGAAGCGTACAATGTTGCCGCTTCCCAAAAACGCCCGCTTATATATGTCGGACAGGCTTACAAATGTTACCACATCACTAAAAGCAAACGCTATTCCAAAGCAACAGGTTACAGAGAAATCAAACCCGGCGTTT
>JAZOSO010000021.1:0-18481 GCA_045657185.1 Victivallaceae bacterium
GTCAGGCTGTTTTTCGGCGAAATGTTCGATTGCTCCTCCCCCTTTTTTGGGGAATGAGCAATCAAATCTTCCGCCGGACTTCGCCATAATTGGGGTATTACCGTGTTTTGCTTACGCAAAACACTATACCCCAACCCCCTTAATTTTTTATTCTCAAAAAAATAATCTCATTATCTCCCCTCAAAGGGAACAGAGCTTTTATGAATATTTATTGAATAAACAATATAACATCATAAATCATTTTTGCAAGTTGTAAAAGTTTTATTTAAATTGCATTTATTATATTGACTTATTTTTTTAAAGTGATATATTACAAAAAATAGATAATTAACTGTTAAAAAAGGATTTATATTATGGATGATTTTGTAATCAATACCCAAAACAACTTCAATACCGAAGACCTCGTAATCGGTGTCAACAATAATGTCGCAAATCCCGAACAACAAATGGCTGCTCCCGGCCTCGCTCCCGGTCAGAAACCCGACCCCAATGCGCAAAAGTCAATTTACGGCGAAATACCGCAAATCCCAACCATGGAAGCTGTTGAAGGCATCCGTTTTGACTTCAATCACGGTATCCGTGTACTTTTCCCGCATAACGGCAAAGAATATCATGTGACTTTCTCCGATATTGATACAGGCATAATCCTTTACAGCAACGACACTGTTCCCGGTGCATACGTTACCAGCGTCAAAAAATTCTTCATCCGTTTCCGCCTCATCATCCACCGCAAAGGCGAAACCGAACCGATTTTCACATACGATTATGATGCAAAAGACAAAGATGTCATGATTCAGCTCCCCGTCGGCACTATCGGCGACAGCATCGGCTGGTTCAGCTATGTTGAACGCTTTCAGAAAAAACATCAGTGCAACGTTATCTGCGTTATGACTCCCTGGATTGCAGAAATCGTCAAAGACCAGTATCCCGATATTACTTTTATCGGTCCTGAAGAAACAAAAAATTATACTCCGTATGCCTGCTACTATATGGGACTCTTTTTCCGCGGCGACGTTGACAATCAGCCGATTGACTTCCGTTACATCGGTCTGCACCGTACCGCAGGTTACATACTCGGCGTTGACCCCAAAGATGAACCGCCCCGCTTCAACCTCTCAGCTCCCCGCAAAATCAAAGAAAAATATGTCTGCATCGCCGCCCAAAGCTCAAGTCAGGCAAAATACTGGAACAATCCCTACGGCTGGGATGCTGTTATCAAATTTTTGAAAGATAACGGATATCGTGTCATTTGCATTGACAAAGAACGCGTTCACGGTACCGGTCTTGTTTACAACCATATTCCGTGGGGCGTTGAGGATGAAACAGGCAACAAACCGTTGCAGGAACGCATTGACCTTATCAAAGATGCCGACTTCTTCATCGGTCTTTCCAGCGGTTTGAGCTGGATTGCATGGGGTTGTCAGGTTCCCGTCGTAATGATTTCAGGGTTCACCCATCCGACAAATGAATTTGAAACTCCGTACCGTGTCATCAATTACCACACCTGCCACAGCTGCTGGAACGATATGCGTATTGACTTCGACCACTTTGACTTCCTGTGGTGTCCGCGCCACAAAGGCACTGACAGACATTTTGAATGTACCAAACTCATCTCTGCCGAACAGGTCATTACCACTATCAAAAAGATTCCGACTTTCCGCCCCGCAGAAAAATAAAAATCTGTTCCGGATATCAGGATGACAGCTGTATCTTTTTATATGTTCAGCGGACACATACATCCCACTGACCGAAAGCACAAGATACAGCTCTCATTCCATATCGGAAACAGAGTATTTTAAAAAGAACAGTCAGCACAAAAAGTATCTATCAGAGTACGGGCTATACTGCCGTGGCGTGGAATTTCGGGAAATTCATCAACACTGAACCAATCAGCATCAACTATTTCCTTACCGTCAACTTTGATTTCTCCTGAGGCGTATTCTGCAAAAAATCCGACCATCAGAGAATTAGGAAAAGGCCAGACCTGGCTGGAAAAATAACGGATATTTTTTACTTCAATGCCGACTTCTTCTCGAACTTCACGGGCAACGGCACTTTCAAGATTTTCTCCGACCTCAACAAAACCTGCAACCAATCCGTAAAGTTTTTCTTTAAATCTCGCATTATGCGCCAGAAGCAGTTTGTTATCACGCCGAACTGCCGTAATTACAGCAGGCGACATCACCGGATAAAAAGTATTGCCGCAATCAGGACAAATACGGCTGATATCACTTTCATTATCAATAAGTTCATTGCCGCAAAATCCGCAATACTGACGCTTGCGCCGCCAGAAAAGCAGCTCTTTGGCACGGGCGACAGCGGTAACAGACATATTGTCCATAACATACATGGCATATCTGATTTCAACAAATTCAGTATCTGCCGGATTACGCCATTGACAATCTTCTGCAAGCGACCAGACTCCGCAATTCATCTCCGTAAAGTCACCGACATACAATGCCTCGCCTGAAATTCGGCTCAGCAAAGTGAATTCTTCATTATCAGTGCAGGGCAGAAACATCCTGTCACCATGACGGCGTACAAGCAGTTTATCCCCCTGAAGCACAACCGCAACAGCAGGCAATTTGTCATAAGCAAGATGGCTGCTCGGAAAAAACGGCAATATCTTTTTCATAATATCTCTATATTAAAAAATTTCTCCGCATTGCGTGCGGTAAGCTCACTGAAATCCGCCAGAGACATCTGCAATTCATCGGAGGCTTTTTGAGCAACAAACTGCACCAAGGCAGGATTATTCTCTTTGCCGCGGTACGGTACAGGCGCAAGATAAGGAGAATCCGTTTCTATAAGCAGACGGTCAAACGGCATTTTCTGCAAATTCAAGCGGATATTATCTGCTTTTTTGAAAGTGACCATACCGTTAACGCTGAAAAAAGCTCCGAGTTCGGCAAATTTTTCCAGATATTCAGATGTCCCTGCGTAAGAATGAAGTTCAAAACGACCGCCGGCTGACGCAAAATCTTTAAGAACTGCATAAGCATCATCGTAAGCTTGAGATGAGTTTTCCTTATCTCTCACATGAACAACAGCGGGAAGTTTTTTTGCCAGAGCGCGTTCAAGAAAATGAGAAAAAACTTTTTTCTGAGACTCTGCATCGCAAAAATCATAGTAATAATCCAATCCGATTTCCCCGATACCGCAGCATTTTTCATCATTTTCAAACTGCTCAAAATTATCATTTGCAGCAAGAAATTCCGCCGCACAATGCGGATGAACTCCGGAACAGAACCAGACATTTTCAGCACAATGAGCGACTTTTTGCGCAACGGCAGTTTCTGCAAAAGAGCCGCCCAAAGTTATCATACAGAGTTTATCATTTTCATTCATCATCGCACGGTAAGATGCTATGGTATCTGCATAATCATCTTCCGCACGATGATGGTAATGTGTATCAAAAAATATCATGATTATTCAAAAGATATTTCCTGAAAACATTCAGGCAAATGATAGTTGAGAACGCTCAGAGGAAATGCGGAAATCCAATGCGGATGAGAGGATTTGTCAGCGCATTTGTAGAGATTGCCGCGCCAGACATCGCCGGATTTGACTTTTTCATCAAGGTCAAAAATGCTGAAAGGAATGAAAGCAGCCAAAGCCCAGTCAACAGGAGTTGTGATTTCGGGGTCAATTACACCATGCAAAGTAGTTGCAATATTCATACCCTGAATTTTTTCAAAGGGAACTTGAGAATAATCTTTGAAACCGTGGTCACCGCGGGTCGGGTCAACGACATTGTAAAGCAATACGGTACCGATGGCATTCATTTCAAAGTTATAATAATCTTTTCTGCCTTTGGGCTGGATGAAAAATTCAACACAGCTGTCAGAGCAGACACCGTCCTGATAATTGGTTTTACGGGCAACAACATAACGGTCCTGAACTTCAAAACGCAAATAAATACCCAAATCATCATAGAGCATACGGGCATTAATAATAGGATGATGTGCGGAACTTTCGGGGCGGACAATGTCAATGGCGAGATTTTCGGCATCTTTCCATGCACCCTGTTCAAAACTTGCGGTGAGATTGACGAGTTGTTTTGCTTTTTTGATTGTGTACATAATAAAATTCCTTTATGTTAATCTTTTTCGCGGTTGCGATAATTTTTTAATCTTTCAGCATCGACGGTAAAGAGATGTGCGGGAGCTGTTTTACTGCCGGATATACCCATAACATACGCAGGTCTGAGCAAAGTCTCTCTCAATGTATGATAGGATAAATATCCGCACACACTTTGAAATGAACGCATATTTTTCATATTTCCTGCGATTTCATTCGGGGTATAAGCATTTTCAAGCGCAAGCAAAAGCATCTGCACCGCATCATAAGAGAGAGCCTCTGCAAAAGTCGGTGTGCGTTTATAATACTCCTGCATGAGTTCCTTGAATTTCTGATTTTTTTCAGATTTGTTATTTGCATAATAGGGACTTGTAAAGAAACATACTCCGAGATTTTCGTCTGTATCAGTCATAATTTTGTCATTGTATCCGTCACAGCCTGCAAAAGCACCGCGGTATCCGAGACTGCGTGCTTCAACAATAAAACGCAATGCATCGGCGGCATATTCCGGCAGAACAATAAAATTGATATCTTCACTTATACATTTTTTTATCAGTGCTGCAAATGATTTGTCATTGCTGTTATACATCAAACGCAAAGGTTCAACGGATGAAAAATCCGCCAACGCCTGTGCAGTCCGCAAAGCCAATGCGCGCTGCTGCATTGCTCCGTGTGCAGTATTGAAAAGCACTGCGATTTTCTGCGCACTGCGGTTGAATATCAGATAAGATGCCAACGCAACGCCCTGAAATTCATCACTCATTGCGCTCTGAAACGTATAAGATGCGTGTTCTGTCAATTTTTCATACGATGACAAAGGAGAAATATAAGGCACTCCGTGTTTCTCTGCAGTCAATTTCAACTGCAGAGCCTCTGCGCTTGAATATGCTCCGAGAAATGCGACGATATTATCTTTTGCAATCATTTCATCAGCCATAGCTGCGGCTTTGTCGGGATTTCCTCCGCTGTTTCTAACAATAAGCTGAACTTTACGGAAGTTGACACCGCCTTTACTGTTGACCTCTCTGACCGCCATTTCCATAGCATCCAGTGCGGCTTTGCCGTATATTTTATTTTCTCCCGACAACGGCAGAATGACTCCGACTCTGATACTGTAAAATGCCTCATTCTGATTCGGGAAACGGCACGATACAAAAAACAAAGCAATAAAAATCAAAAGCAAAGATAAAAGTTTTTTCATCATCTCTCCTCTTTTGCATATTCAATTTTGCGGCTTACCATTTCAGCAAAAGACGGACGGCGTGCGAGGTTTGAATACAATCCGGAAGTCTTTTGTATCCAATTGCCTTTTTTATCCGTTTTCCATGAATTTCTCAAAATACCTGCGATTTTGAATTTTTCATTTATGCGCTGAACTTCAATAATATAACCTTTACTGTTATATTTGTAAACGGCGGCGGATATCATGCGGCCTTTCATGCTTGCCTGCACTTTGACCAATCTCCCCTCCCCGTCATATTCATAAGCGTAATCAATTATCCCCTGCGGAGTCTGAATTCCGTATGATTTCAAAATTTTCATACTGTCATCATAAGTCAGCATGGTCGTGGCAAATTCCTCTTTTTTTTCCGCATTGAAACGGATGATGCCGCGCAAAATGCCGTCGGCATCATAATTGCCTTTTTCGCAGAAAAGCAGTTTGCCGTCAATCAGGCAATCAACTTGAACAAGTTTGCCATTTTTACCGTAAGTCATTTTGTATTCAACTTTTTTGCCGCTTTTGGCATCAGGATAAGTGCGCAGAATTTTTCTGCCGTGACAGTCAAAATAGTGTTCAACATCGCCCTGCTTGTATTCTTCGACGATTTTTTTTATTTTGCCCGCATCACGGCGCACACAGTCCAAATCCCATTCATCGGCAAACATAGAGCCGTACAGCGGCATAAAACATGCCGCCGCAAGGAACACTATGCAGATTATTTTATTTTTTATCAGTTGAAATAAACAAAACATTTTTTCTTTTCAGAATATTTACGATTGATTTTGGGACAGTTGAAAGAAAATTTATCCATCAGATTGCCGACTTCAACAACATTTTCTTCAAGTTCGGCTTTTTCTGCGATTTCAGCAGCAGTAAGTTCATATTTGCCTGCTTCTGCGAGAACGGCAAGAACTTTTGAACGCATTTCAAGAACACCTTTGGCAGCAAGTTTGTATGCCTGAACACCCGGCTGGTGGAATGCATTGATGTTGATAAATTCAGCATAAACGGCAACTGCTCTTTCATAAAGTGCAATGAGCATACCGAGATTGAATGTGTTTATTTCAGATATTTTTACTGAAATGATCTGGCGTTTTTTGCCGCGCAATGCCAAAGTAAGCCCTTCCATAAAGCCGTGGAGGTAGTCGCCCATGTACATCATTTCACCGAGTTTAAGCTGTTCAGCATCCTTCAGAACTTCAATAAAAGTGGCAAAGAAATCATCGCGTCCGTCGTTGAGCTGCTGGATAAATGCGTGTGCGTCTGTACCGCCTTTATTGCCGAAAACATTCAAGCCCTGGTGAACTTTTTTACCGTCAAGGTCAAATTCTTTGCCCAAACTTTCCATAACCAGCTGCTGGAGATAGCGTGAAAGCAATACCAGTCTGTCAGAATAAGGAACAATAACCATATTGCGGTTGCCTTTGCCTTTTCCTGCAATATACCACATGGCGGCAAGCATCATAGCGGGATTTTCAAGAGCTTTCTTTGAACGTGTCCATTCGTCCATGGCGCATGCACCTTTGAGGAAAGATTTAAAATCAATACCGCAGAGAACGGCTGGCAAGTGACCGACAATACTGGTCTCACTGGTACGGCCGCCGATGGATTCAGCCATTTCAAAAACTTTGAGCCATTTACCGCTGCGGGCGATCCGGTCGAGAGAACTGTCGCGCATAGTGATTGCGCAAGCGTGTTTAGCAAAATCAAGTTTCAATGAAGCATAAAGATTTTCTGTGGCGATAAGGTTGTTTTTGGTCTCCTGAGTACCACCTGATTTGGAGATGCACAAGTGTAATGTAGTTTCGGGGTCACAGACTTTACACATATCAACGAAACCTGCGGCATCGGTATTGTCAAGGAAATAAATACGCAAGTTGCCGTTGCGTTCCTTAACGCTCCACTCATTATAATAAGGACCGTTGATTGCAAACTGCATCAGCTGGGGGCCGAGAGCGGAACCGCCGATACCGTTGATAACGACAGCGTCAAATTTTTTGCCTGTTGAACCTGTAATTTTGCCGCTGCGGATATCGGCAGCAAAGGCTTCAACTTCATTAAAAAGTGCGCTTTCGGCATAAGCGATACGGTCTGTAAAGTGAGTGACTTTGCGTTTTTCATCGGGGTTTTTAATTTTTCCGCTTTCAATATCGGCAATACCTTTTGCAGCTTTTTTAAACAAAGGTGCCATATCGTCAAGGGCCTTATCGGTAAATTTCATACCTGCAAAATTGATACTGAAGTCAGTTTCGGGACAGCTCAAAGTGTACTTCAAGCTGCGTTTTTCAAATGTGTTCATTTCTTTTCCTCTTTTATTTTAGTGTTTCAAGAATATATTTTATTACTTTATCAATTTCAATACGGTGACAAAGGACATCGGGAGCAAGCGGACATTCACGGCGCAAACAGCCGATGCACTGACATTTATCATTACGGAAAACTTTGCATTGTCTGCCGTAAGGGCCTGTGCGTTCAGGACGGGTCGGTCCGAAAAATGCACATAACGGCGTACCTGTTGCAGCTCCTATATGCATAGGACCTGAATCGTTGCACAAAATCATATCTGCTTTGCGGAGAAGTTCCGCACTTTCACCGATAGAACTTTTTCCGATGAAATTCAAAATCTTCATATTGCTCAAAGCGGCGGTATTTTCTATTTTCTCTCCGTCGCGCTGTTCATCAGCTCCGCCGAGCAGCATAAACTGCACCTCCGCCTGACTGTGTATTTTCTCCATTATATCAATGTAAAAATCAGCAGAAAACTTTTTACTTTCCCAACGAGCTCCGGGAACGACGGCAATAAGTTTTCGCTCCGGAATATAATTTGAATTCTCAAGTATTTTCTTTGCGCCGACGGCAAATTCCGGGCATTCCTCAAGTTTGAGTAATTCTTCTTCGGGTTCAGTTGCAAGTTCAAGTTTCAAAACTCCGCGTACCAAATCAAGATTGCGGTCAACCGCATGACGGAACTGCACATCAACCTTATGATTATAGAAAAGACTTGCGAGCCTTTCCCGCGGACTGGCAAATCCCGCTCTCACAGGAGAATCGGCAAAACCTGCAAAAACAGCACTGCGCATCAATCCCTGCAAATCAATGACCATATCATATTTTTTACTGCGGATTTGACGGATAAGCTCAATTGTATAGCTCAAACTGTGAAAAAATGACCCGAATTTTTTACTCTCAAACAAAATTACTTCATTGAGATTGGGACAATACTTGAGCATATTGGCAAACTGCGGTTTGATAAGCCAGTCAATTTGCACATCAGGAATATTTCTTACCAGCAATTTGACTGCAGGCAAAGCATGAATAATATCGCCGAGACTGCTGGTTTTGATTATCAGTACACGCATGAAAAATCCTCCTTTACTGCAAATCTTCGGGAACGGTTATTTTACGGTTGGCAAATTCGCCTCTGACACAATGCACATCTGCAAGTCCGTAATGATGCACCATGCCAGAATCGTCGGTAAAATTCAACTCCATATCCTCTGCGCCGAGGCGGTGAGCTTCTGCAATAATACTGCGGTGAAAACATTGCGGAGTCTGCACCATTGCCACGCGGGCGCGGTCAGGAATTGAGTCAACGATATTTTCATCATCGGTAAGATATACCGTGTCAGTGCTTTCAACAACAGTGCTTGCCGCCTGACAATTTTTCAAAATTTCACAGCAGTCAGTAATAATCCTCTCACTGACAAAAGGACGTGCGGCATCATGGATAAGGACATACGACTCCTCTTCAGGCAGAGCCATGACACCGTTAAAAGAACTCTGCTTGCGGCTGGAACCGCCGGGAATTATTTTCAGCAGTTTATCAATACCTGCATTTTCGGCAATTTTTTTCCCCTCTGCGACATAATCTGCGTGCATGACAAGTACAATGCCGTCTATAAGTTTATGAGCATTGAATTTCCTGAGAGTATGCGCCAGAACCGGCTCACCCTCAAGATGCAGAAATTGTTTCGGTATTGTTGAATTCATTCTTGAACCGATACCGCCGGCAAGAATAAGTGCGTATGTCTTCATAAAAGTCCTAACTTTAAGTAAATTATATATAATTTAACCTCTTTTTTGCAAAATACCACTATATTTTATTTTAATTTCTTGAAAAATGGTGTATATTGTAGTAATATTTATAATAAATCGGAGTTTTTTATGGAATTTCTTAAAATAAGCAGCTTTCAGAACCCTTCAGTCAAACATGCAGTCAAACTGCGCGAACGCCGCGACCGCGAAAAAGAGCAGCTGACTCTGCTTGAGGGCTACCGCGAACTTACTCGCGGTCAGGAATACGGCATGAAAATTGTTGAATGTTTTTTCGCTCCCGAACAATTCCTCGGCGAAAATGAATACACATTGCTGACCTCTCTCGCTCAAAACGGCGTCAAAGTAATGCAGGTAACACCTCAAATTCTGACCAAACTTGCCTATCGCGACCGCCCCGAAGGACTTATTGCCATTGCAAAAATGAAACGCCATACTCTTGCAGATATGCCGATTGTTAAAAACGGTCTCTATCTCGTTGCCGAAGCAATTGAAAAACCCGGCAACCTCGGTTCCATGCTCCGCAGTGCCGATGCCGCAGGCGTGGACGGACTTATCATCTGCGACAAATGTACTGATATTTACAATCCCAATGTCATCAGGGCAAGTACAGGTGCGCTTTTTTCTGTACCGCTGGCTGAAGCAACTTCCGAAGAAGCAATGGCATGGCTCAGAAAAAATAACATCAAAACTCTTGCCGCAACCCCCCACACCGATAAAAAATATACCGATGTGGATTTGACTCAGGCAGTGGCTATCGTCGTCGGCAGAGAACAAACCGGTCTTACCGATTTCTGGATGAATGACTCCGATTTGAAGGTGGTTATTCCCATGCTCGGCAAAATTGACTCTCTCAATGTTGCAACCGCAACAACCATATTGCTTTACGAAGCCGCAAGACAACGCAATTTCCCGATGCACGATTACGACGGAGGTAAAAAATGAGCAGAAAAGATATATTACAGAATTTATTTTCCCGCTGCAATGAACTCGCCGCCGCAGAAGATGCAATCAATAAACTGTGCGATGAAGCAATCGAAACTCTGACAAACGGCGGAACTTTGTTCCTTGCCGGCAACGGAGGCAGTGCATGCGACTCAGAACATCTTGCAGGAGAACTGCTTAAAGGTTTCTGCTCTCTGCGTCCGCTTGAAAACGACATACAGAAAAAATTTGATGACGCTTACGGAGATGAAGGAAAAGATATTGCCGGAAAATTGCAGAAAGGTCTGAAATGTATTTCTCTTCTTTCTCATCCTGCTTATGCTTCAGCATTTGCCAATGATGTTGACTCTTCTCTCATCTATGCCCAGCAGCTCAATGCGCTCGGCAAGGCAAACGATATGGTTATCGGCTTTTCAACTTCAGGCAATGCCGAAAACATCCGCAAACTATTTATGACAGCCAGAATACTGAATATCAAAACAGCACTTTTTACAGGTGCAAAATACGGCAAGTCAGAAGTTTACGCTGATATTGCAATTCATGCTGCGGAGCATGAAACTTACAAAATCCAGGAACAGCATCTGCCGCTCTATCACGCATTTGCATTAATTTTGGAAGAACACTTTTTCGGAGGTATTTAATATGTCTATCATCGTTACAGGAGGCGCAGGACTCATCGGCAGTGCAATCGTATGGGAACTCAACCGCCGCAATATTACAGACATTATCGTTGTTGACCATCTCGGAACTTCAGAAAAATGGCGAAATCTTACCCCGCTCAAATTCAATGAATACTTTGAACGGGACGATTTCCGTAAATTCATCCATGACGGTACGCTTGCAAAAATGAAAATTGACGGCATAATCCACATGGGAGCATGTTCCAGCACTACGGAAAAAGATGCAAGTTATCTCATTGACAACAACTTCAATTATACCAAAGAACTTGCCTGTTTTGCCTGCGCAAATAACATCAGATTTGTTTATGCTTCAAGCTGTGCGACTTACGGAGACGGCAGTCAGGGGTATATTGACAATGACGATGAAATTGAGAAACTCCGCCCCTTGAACATGTACGGTTACAGCAAACAGCTTTTTGACCTCTGGGCAATGCGTCACAACATGCAGAAACTGATAACAGGCTGCAAATTCTCCAATGTTTACGGCCCCAACGAATATCACAAAGGCAATATGCGAAGCGTTGTCCTCCGCGCCTATGAGCAAATCAGCACCGAAGGAAAAATGCGGTTGTTCAAATCTTATAATCCCGATTATGCCGACGGCGAATTCATGCGCGACTTTCTCTATGTCAAAGATGCAGTCAAAATGGTACTGCACCTTTTTGACAACAAAAATGCCACAGGCCTTTTCAATATCGGTTCAAACCGCGCCGAAACATGGAATGCTCTGGCAACTGCCGCCTTTGAAGCTTTAAACATGCCCGTAAACATTGAATATATTGAAATGCCTGAATCTCTGCGCCCCAAATACCAGTATTACACAAAAGCAGAAACCGCAAAAATCTTCAAATACGGCTGGCAGAATGAGGCAACCTCCCTCAAGGACTCAGTCAAAGATTATATTCAAAACTACCTCGTCAAAGGAACAGGACTGGAACCATGAAAAAAATTCTCGACCGTTTCAATGAATTAAATGTTGCCGTACTCGGCGATGTGATGCTGGATATTTTTACTTACGGCATTTCAGAACGCCTCTCCCCCGAAGCACCCGTTCCCGTCATCCGTATTCTGAAAAAAGAATACTGCGCAGGCGGAGCCGGCAATGTCGCAGAAAATCTGGCAGCTCTTGACGTCAACTGTACTCTTTTCGGACTTATCGGCAGCGATTACAACGGCAAAAAACTTACAGATAGCATTTCTGCTCCGAATATTGCAAGCCGTCTTATTGAAGATGCTTCCCGCCCTACTACCGTCAAAGAACGTTTTGTCGCCAATCAGCAGCAGCTTTTGCGTGTCGATGCCGAGGAAACGGCCGTCTGTTCAGCAGAACTACAGCAGCTTTTCTTCAAAGAATTAAGTTCTCTTATCAAGGATAAAAAAATTGATGCTCTCATCTTTTCTGATTACAAAAAAGGAGTGCTTTCAACCGATTTGGTACAAAAACTTATTGACTGCGCCAATGAAAATAAAGTAGTTACTGCGCTTGACCCCAAACCCGGAAGTCTGGATGTGGTAAAAAATCTTACCGTTCTCAAGCCCAACCGCACTGAAGCTTTCGCTCTGGCAGGGATGAAAGACGACCTTTTTGCCGACAGAGCCAAACGCCGTGAACTTCTTCTCAGCGCAGCAGAAAAAATTTATCAGAAATACACCCCTGAATATCTCGTCATTTCTCTTTCCGGCGTCGGACTTGCAATTTACGAAAACGGCAGTCTCAATATAATTCCGACAGCCGCAAAAGAAGTATTTGATGTCTCCGGTGCAGGTGATACACTGATTGCCTCAATGACTTGCGCCGTTGCATCCGGCGGCAATATCATGTCAGCGGCAAAAATCGGCAACATAGCCTCAGGTATTGCCGTCGGCAAACGCGGTACATCCTGTGTCAGCCGCACAGAAATAATTAACGCACAATAATTTACCAATTTATAATATGAAAAAAATGCCTTTGAAGTTCGGCCGCTACGATTATGCTTCGTATGCGGCATTTGCCATGTATTCAATGTGTTCTCTGGTGATACCGCTTACAATCGTTGCCATGGGAAAATCACTCAACTTTCCGCTTGATGCAGGAGGTATGGCTTCGGGCGGAGTTCTGCACGCAGCACGGAGTATTTTTATGATAATTGCGCTTATCAGCTGCGGCCTTATTGCGGCGAAACTCGGCAAGCGTCTGACCATGGGATTCAGCACAGCATTTTTCGGAACAGGAATACTGCTATGCTCACTATGTACTGAATACGCATGGCTTTTTCCCTGTCTTGTACTGGCAGGATTCGGCGAAGGAATTTGCGAAGGGATTGCCACTCCGTTCATTCAGGATTTGCACAAAGATGCTCCGGAAAGATATGTAAACATCGGACATTCATTCTGGTCTGTCGGTATCGGCTGTGCAGTATTTATTGTCGGAGGTTTATTAACATTCGGAGTTAATTGGCGGGTAATTTTTGCAGTTACAGGCTTACTTTCGCTTGCAAGTTCAGCAATTTTTCTCTGGAAAGAAAATCCTGCCTCAAAATATCCCGAAAGCAGCGAAGCAACCGAATTTACCGACCTTATCGCTCAAACCAAAGTAATTATCCGCAAAAAAAGTTTCTGGATTTGCAGTCTCGGTATGTTTTTCGGAGCAGGTGCTGAATTCGGAATTACATTCTGGTCAGCTGCATACATGGAGCTGACATTCAAAACAGGAGCATTTGTTTCAAGTCTTGGAACGGGTGCTATTGCACTCGGCATGTTTTTCGGGCGTGCCTATTTCGGTTATATAGCCAAGCCCTCAAACTTGCGTTATATCCTGCTTTACTGCGGAGCCGGCACTATCCCGGTCACATTGCTGCTGGCATTTCTCAAGCCCGGCATAATGCCTGTGTGGCTGACATTCATTGTCCTTTTTGTACTTCTTTTTCTGGCGGGAATCGGGATTGCGCCGTATTGGCCGACCACACAAGTATATGGGGTCCAAAAACTTCCAGATTGCGACTCTACGCTGTTGTACATCTATTTTTCTGCAATGGGAATACCAGGCTGCGGCTTTTTCTCATGGTTAATGGGGGCAGTCGGAGACAAATTCGGAACGACCGGAACTATTGCAGTAGTTCCCTGCTGTCTTGTCATTTTTATCGGCATTGTCCTTTATGAATGCTGGTACAGAAAAGACAAAAACACAATTCAATTGCGGTAACTCATTCGTATTTCCTGCGGAGTCATGCCGTAAAAATTCTTTACTGCCTTAGTAAAATAATTATGTGTTGAATAACCGCAAAGAGCAGCAATCTCTCTGATTGGCAAATTTGTTTCACGCAATAAAATACCGGCTTCACGCATACGGCGTGCTGCAATATATTTTACAATTGCCGTATGCTGCTGTGCCGAAAAAATTTTACTTAAAACGGTACGGTCAACATGCAGCAGTTCAGCAATTCTCTCCACACTTAAATCAGCGTTAGAAAAATATTCTTCAACTATCGTTTTTACCTTATCAACAAGCGACTTATGCGGCTGCATAGGTTTTGATACTGCCGTTGTCAATATCTTAAATGCAGTTGCCATATTTTCCATCTGCACTTTAGCAGAAATGCTGTTGATATTAAGAGTTATTCTGTTAAAAAGTTCCTCCGGACATTCTCCGGCATCATTGACTCCCGGCAGCAAATGCACTCCGCGAAACAATATATCTGCATTGCTCCCGCCTATAGCAAGCCATCTGTAATGAAAAAATTTTCCGCTGCATCTGATTCTGTGAAATGAACCTGACGGATAATACCATATTTGATTTTTCCGCAACTGAAACTCATCATTGTTATATTCAAATTCCCCCTCTCCGTCAATACACCAGAAAAGTTCTGCAAAATTTGCTTTTTTGGGATAATCACGGTCATTTTCCAACAAACAGAAATCCCCTATTGACCGTACAAAAAAATCACTGTCAGGATGAAGAGGTGCAAAATAAAAATCAAGTTTCTTTTTCATACTTCACATTTTTTCGTTTTTTTACCACAAAATTACTATTGCTATTTATTTTTTATACAGTATAATATATACCTGGAAGTTACAACAATCAAATTTTATCACAAAAAAATAAAAAAATGTATAATGACAAGAAAGGTTATATTATGAAAAAATTTTCATTCACGCTGATTGAACTCTTAGTTGTGATTGCCATTATCGCCATCCTTGCAGGTATGCTGCTCCCCGCATTAAGCAAAGCAAGAGAACGGGCAAGAGGTATCACCTGTGTCAGCAATCTCAAACAAGTCGGGATTTCATTTACCATGTATGCCGATGATAATAACGGCTGGACGGTCAAAGCTCTGATGCCGACAACAGGATATGCAAACCGCACATGGGCAGTACATCTGATGAATGAATACACTCCGCGTCAACCGCAGCTTTATTTCTGTCCCACTCGTCCGACCGGTTCAATTGACGGCAAAACTCCGATGGAAATTTTACAGAACGGTTATACTTACGGACTGCGCATTTTAAAATTTGATACAAATTATGTTCATGAAAGATTTTACCGCACTGAAATACTTACGGAAAAGGGACATGAAATAAAAGACTTTCCGATTCTCTGGTTGGGAGATGCTACCACGGCAACAAAAACAGTTCAGGTTTATGCTTTCTGGCAGGTGTATTACAATTCATCACAGGCATTGAGCCGTCTGCATGAAAACAAAGTTTCCGCATGGTTCGGCGACGGTCATGCCGCCCTGCATTCAAAAGAAGAAATCAATAAAATCGGCATTGCCCGTGTCCTTTAATGAGGTGATTTATGAAAAAATTATCAATTTTGTTCCTGCTCGCTTTGTCAATCATATCTCACGGGTCAATTACAATTGTAATACCTGACCGAGCATCGGCACTTGAGAAAAAAGCAGCCCATGAGCTGGCCGTGCATTTAAAAATGGCAACAGGTAAAAAATTTCCGGTAGTTAATGAATCGACCTCAAAAAACGCCCCTGCCATATATGTCGGCAAAACCGATTTCAGCTTAAAAAACAAAATTTCAAGTTCAACTGCTCAAGGCTGGATTATCCGTAACGCTGATAAAAACCTTGTAATTTCAGGAGGTGACGACCAAGGAATAATTTTCGGAGTGTATGAATTTCTCGACCGCCTCGGCTTCCGCTGGCTTGATGAAAAAAACACTATTATTCCGAAATTGAAAAATTTTACAATTACCCGAATCAATATTACGGGTAAACCTTATTTCCGTCTGCGTCAAATTTATGATACACTGGACTGGTACACTGCTTCACAAATATTCAAACTCCGCAACCGCGGACAGGGTTATACCCGCAGCACACCTTTGGATTATCCGCTCATCGGCCGTCCGGACCAACACCACACATTCAACCGTTACTCCGTCAAATTCCCGAAAAACAAGCCCGAACTTTTTTCGCAGGATCTTAAGGGGCAACGCATTACCGACTCCAGAGGTCAGATATGTATGACCAATCCCGAAGCACGCAAGCTAATGGTAAGAATTCTCCGGGAATTTGTAGAAGCCGACCGCAAGGAAGCTGCTGCCCGCAAAGTTCCGCCGCCGCTTATTTATGATATCAGTGCGAATGACAACCCCAATCCGTGTTATTGCAAGAATTGTCATGAGCTTGTCAAAAAAGAAGGAACTTATTCTGCGCCGCTTATTCAGTTTATCAATTATATTGCAGAGGAAGCAGAAAAATTCTGTCCCGGTATTCAAATCCGTACTTTCGCCTATCTTTATTCTGTTGAGCCGCCGAAAACTTTCAAACCCCGCAAAAATGTCATAATCCATCTTGCCATGCTCGGTAAAGAATTCGGCGGCCACGGTCACGCCGATACAATGCGTCCGGTCAATCATCCCAACAACAAACAGGCTTCGGAAATTATTAAAAAATGGAACAGCCATGCCGCAAATCTGGCAATTTGGGATTATTGGAAACTTTTCGGACTTGATGCCTCACGCTGTCCCCCGTATATCAATACTGATGCAATTATTTACAATATAAAATATTACAGCACAATCAATGTCAGCAGTATTTTCATTGAATGTGAAACTCCTGCGTCAACCTCATTTTTCGGACTGAAACGCTATCTCGGATTCCGTCTGATGAATAATCCCGCACTTAATGCGGAGAAGGAAAAAGCTGATTTCTTCAAAGGCATGTATGGCAAAGCTGCTCCCGTAATGCTGCAATATCTTGATTTTCTCAACAATGAACAGCATAAAATTTCATCACCTCTCGGAGAAATCTCTCCCGCACAGCGGACATATTTGAACATTGCATTTTTCGACCGTGTCTTTGAACTTTTTGACAAAGCATTGCTGATGGCTGACAATGAAAAAATCAAAGCTAATATTGAACGGGAACTTGTACCTGTTTACGCAGGATTTTTCATCCGCAGTCAGCAGCTTGATATGAAAAATGCCAAACGCAAATACGATATAAACAAAATGCTTGACAAATATATTGAACTTGCAACTGCCGCAGTCAAATACTATTATCCGCCAAAAGATGTCAAAGGCACCTATAATAAACTGCTCAAAAACTTGCAGGAATACAAAAAATACGCAACTCTCATAAACAATCCGCCACCGGTTCCTGAACAATTCAAGAATCGCCGTGTTATTGATATGCCGTACTATTATTTCCATAATTTTGCTTCCGTTGATATCATTAAAGATAAAGATTCAAGCATAAACGGCAAAGCTATTGCCGCCGGAAACCGCGTTCCCAAGAAAACAACGGACGGCAAAACGAATTTCGGTATCTATGATATGAAAAACAAACGTGCTTTGTGCAGTAAAGTCATACAAAATACCGATATCGCCCAAGACGAAAAGTTTCATATTGTAAAAGTCGGAAAAATCATCTTGAAACATAACATGATTTACTTTTACGGTACAAATTCCTGGGTACTGCAATGCCGCATCCCCAATGCCTTTGACCCGGCGGCAACGGAAAAAGAAAACACATACGATGTCTATATGTCAGTGAAATTTTCCGGTCCGTCATATGTAAAAAATTCAAAATCAAAAAATTACATAGCAATAAATCGTATATTACTGGTAAATTGAAAACTTCAAAATTAAAAAATCTTAAAATTTTTTGAAAAACAGTTGGAATTTTTCAAAAAGTGTAGTAAATTATAGGAACTGAAGCAGTCCCATGGTGTAATGGCAGCACAAGTGATTTTGGTTCATTTAGTCTAGGTTCGACTCCTGGTGGGACTGCCAATTCAAAAAAAGCAAGAAAAAAAACGAAATACAGCTTGCATTTTTGAAATAGTGCGGTATATTATATACCAACAAGTCGGGATGTAGCGCAGCCTGGTTAGCGCGTTTGTCTGGGGGACAAAAGGTCGCGAGTTCAAATCTCGCTATCCCGACCATTTTTTTGCCCAAATGGGCAAAAAAAACATGAAGCCGTCAGGCTTCGCCTCAAGCACCGCTGGTGCGCCTCATGGCACAACGTGCCGCTTCATAAAAACGCCTTGCCAAATGAAGCATTGT
>JAZOSO010000022.1:0-9094 GCA_045657185.1 Victivallaceae bacterium
AACAACGCTTTCCAGAACATTGTTGCCTTGTTCGGTTTACCGGTTGCTCCCGGAGCGAAATCCTTGTTCCAAATCTGGAACAGATAAAGCTTTCCTTTTTGGACAGCTTCATCAATCGCCGCAGAAGAGATATTCGTGAAACGGATTTGATATGCTTGCTGATTCAAATCTTCCGCAAAATCAGCAAAATTCGCGTAGTCAGAAGATGGTTTGAAATGGAAAATTGAATCACTTTTGTATTCAGTAATCATTTCCTTGTAAAAATCAATATAGGAATCCAAATCCTTGCGTGAGAACTTTTCATTATTTACACTAAACGTCTGTTCTTTCCTGATACGATTTATATGAGCTGGCAAATGTTTATTCCTGAGTCCTTCAAGAATTTTATTTTCTCCATTCTCGTTTTTACGCCCTGTTTTACGCACAACAATTCCGTTAATTCGCATTAAATTAGGTAAATCTTTTGATGGATCTCCCATCTGCTTATATACCATTTTCTTGTAACAATCTTCTGTTGCCGGGCATGAGAACTTCTCAAAATCGATCTTTGTTTTCGGAGCGATGATTCCCAGAAAATATTTTCCATCTTTCATCAGCAAAATTGACTTATTGGCTGCTTCTTTATTACTATCCCAGCCATCCGCCAAAGTTGTTGTGTTGAACATTAATTTGAATTTCGGAACTTCATCCGAAATCTTTTTGGTTGCGTAATTGCGGCATTGATTGTAAAGCGGAATAACAGTTTCCAATACATTGAAATGTTCCGTGATAATTCCCTGCAAATCCTGATCTCCGCCATACTCTGCGCCAACACAAAGAGGTTTTAATGTATGAAGCATTTCCTGAAGCGTATCAAGATAAGTCTTGATCGCTGCAATGTCATCTTTACGCTCACGCAGAGGTATATCTGTTTCTTTCTCAATAACAGCAAGTACAATACTGCGCAATTCTTTTTCCTGCTTGAATAAATCTGCAACCTTTTCGGAATGCCAATATTCTGCCAGTTGTACCGGAATTGTTTTGCCGTCCTCCTGATTACGGCAAATATCCCATTTGCCGATTTCTTCAAAACTGTAAACATCTTTTTCCAGATACTTTTTCCGATCGGATTTGTTTGAAAAAGTTTTTTCAGCATATTCCGATGCTGCCTCCTTGAAAGAACTCCAGCTCCCGGTAAGTGCCGATGAAATTTGATTTAAGCCGGATTCCGCCACAAAAAGATCACTTTCATTGTTGATTGAGAAAAACAAACGCTGCAAACTTGTGAAAAGATCAACTTTTTCACTATGGATTATGACCGCATTGTTCGCTGTAATATAATCTTTCAATGCGGAACAAAGCTCACTGTCATTAGTAAAGACCGGTATAGAAAAAGCCCCTTCCCGATCACTCAAGATTTGTTTAAAAAGTGTCGGCAGGAAAGGAAGTTCTTTTGCTGAAATTTCTTTATGCTGCTGGCGATATTGATTGATCGAATAATTCATTTCAGCGATCACTGCATTGATAAAATCAATTCCTTTTTGAGAAAGATAATGATTGTAATTGGCAACAGTAAAAAGTTCTGCAAGTTCTTCACCGTTTCGCACATTTGCAGTACGGGATATAATATCACTCATCAAGTCGGAATGACATGAAATACATTCTGAAAAAATTTTGGTTATAGTATAAAATTTGGTAAAATTGTCATTGACAGCCCGATAAGCAGCAGCGGTTTGCTGCTTTTTATCGGAATAAATGTTTTTCCGATTTTCCTGATACCCTTTAAAGTAACAGGCAAAACTTTCAAATGTTTTGACTTCTGCGATAACATCCGGTTCATTATCCAGTATATGTTTGAAAAGTTTGCTCGGAGTGCTTTCTGTTAAAGTTTTATAAAACGCGTCTTTTGTGATAATATTAACAAGGATTTTACGCATTTTATCCTGCGCATTTTCCAATTCTTTCCGGCAAGAATGATCCTTTTGGAATTTTTCCAATTCCTCCGCAAGACCAGCCCAATCTACCGTTTCAATTCCGGAAAAAACTTTTGATAAAAATTTCTTGTGCTGTTCATCTAAAAAACATTTTACTGCCGGATAGTCATCTGCCCGTTTAAAATCCCGCTCAAGCAAACCGGATTTTTCAAGATTTTCTACAGTAGGACCAACCGGTCTCAGCTCAAATTTCAACGTTTTGGAAATGTTGTACAATCCTGTAAAATCACTCATTTTCTTACTCATAAATAACCTCCTAAAAAAATGATACATTAATATATCTCTATCAAATAAACTTTTTATATCTATCAAAAAAATTTGCAATTTTCTACAAAATTCTCTGCTCCATACTTACAGACAAGCCTCCTATCTAAAAGTTAAACAAAAACTGATTTTAGCAGTTGAATTTTATTCTTTTCTATAATATCAGAAGCCGGGGTATTTTTGCCACCAGGAGTCGGTGACGTGTCCGTCTGCATCTGACTCAAAACGGGTATGCAAATCATCCGCAATTTCACTTACAATATTATATTCCCGTAAATTTTTAAGCCATCTTTCCGGAATGTTCTTCTCTCCGTTCATAACTCCCAGAATATTTCCGGCAATTGCACCCGTTGAATCACTGTCTCCGGTGATATTTATCGCTTCAATAACTCCTTTTTCAAAATCCCAACTGTTATGCAGCGCACAATAAATTCCGATTGCCAATGCCTCTTCCGCTACCCAGCCTTCTCCCAGTTCAGCAATATCATTCGCTCTTCGCGCCTTGCAAATTGCACTCAAAGTCTCTTCAGCTCCTGCCTCTTTCTGCAAAAACTCTTCCAGAAGGTCAAGACTTTCGCTTAAACTTTTCCCGTTTCTCAAGTAAGATATCAGCATGGCAAACGCCCCTCCTGCAATAATTCCGGTCGGATGCCCGTGAGTGATTGCAGAAAATTTACAGCCGTATTCATACGCCGACTGCGGGTCAAAAAACAACCCGACCGGGGCAAGACGCATGACTGTTCCGCATCCTTTGCTGTTATTCTCCGCATGCAATAACGGCTTATGCAAAGCACTTATACAAGTCATGCCCGGCGCACGCCCGGCAAAAAGTTCTTCGGACTTGATAAGTTTACCGCTGTTGATTACCTCCTGCGGAACATCTGCTTTTGTGCCCTGCGTATAAAGCCAGCGGAGATAAGCAAATTTAACTACACTTTCGGGACAACAGATGCCTTTTTCCTTACTGCGGACATTGGCACGCAAAATCCCCTCTGCGGTAAAAAGCGTCATCTGCGTATCGTCTGTTATTGCTCCTGTACCGTCGTAAAACTCAACATAATCTCTTACCGCATCCCCGTAAAATTTATAGATGTCACGCAAACTCATAAATTCAATCGGCGCGCCGAGAGCATCTCCGACAGCTCCGCCGAGCAGACAGCCGCGGATTGACTCATATTGAGCATCACTGCGGAGATTTTCATCAATTTCACGCCACGCCTGCAAAGCATTTTCAACAACTGCATCATCGGCAAATTTCTCCAATGCCTGCACCAGACAATCAGCCTGATGCAAATATTGATACGCATGAAGTTTCCCCTTGTAGGAAATAAAATCCTCCGAATTTGATATACGGTCGGCAATTTTTACCAGCAGAACATTACGGGGGGCTGATGCAGCAATATTTTTGAGATAAACATCCTTGCTTATTGTATCGGAATGAGTAAGTATTTTTATTCCGTCAAAAACTTCTTTACCGCCGGCCTCAAGGATTTCACTGTCACTGACTGTTGTATCTTCCATTAAATCATGTCCCCATGCCATAGCGACTGCGAGAGATGAAACATCTTCGCCCCAACGGAGAAGTTTATTTACAACAGCTTCGGGATGAACGATATAAGGAATTTTATCTTTGCCTTTACGGGTTTGGGTACTGTGATATTTTTCGGCAAGTTTTTTCATCTTTGCACACTTTTCAGAAAAATTGTAAATCAAATCAGCCATATTTTATCCTCCGTTTTTTATGTACAATACATAATATATCGTATAAATACGACATTTCGTGTCATACTGAGAAAAACAAGCTGATAATGACTTACTTCAGCGGCAAATATAAATCGTATAAATAATATAAGCAATCAGCAAAAATGCTCCCTCAACCCGCGAGAGTTTACGACCGGTAAACAGCATCAGCAGCAGCACGCCTGAAATACCTGCCATCATGCCGAAATCAACTCCGTTCAAAGATGAATTACTCATCGGCTTTACCAATGATGTGAGTCCGAGGATCCCGAGAATATTAAAAATATTTGAACCGACGACATTGCCGATTGCAATATCTTTTTCGCCTTTGCATACAGCAACGACCGAAGTCGCAAGTTCAGGAAGTGAAGTCCCCACTGCAACAACCGTCAAGCCTATCACCGCATCAGAAAGATTAAGCATTTTGGCAAAATAGACCGCACTCAAAAGAAAAATTTTTGCCCCGCCGACCAGAACTCCGAGACTTGCAATAACAATTATTATTGCCAGATAAAGCGGATAACGGCACGGCGTTTTTTCAGTTTCTGCTTCTGAATTTTTGCGTGACTTGCAAATAATATAAATATTGTAAACAATCAGAACTGCCAGCAGAACAGCACCGTGGATGCGGTTCAAACCGCCGCTTGTGAAATATAATACAGTAAGCAAAATTGCAGAAAGCACCATCAACGGCGCATCCAGTTTCAGCAGCTGTTTGTCAACATTAAGCGGCAATATACACGCACAAACACCGAGTATCAATCCGATATTGGCAATATTTGACCCCACGACATTACCCATGGCGATATCGGGATTACCCTGCAATGCAGAACTCAAACTTACGGCAAGTTCCGGTGCGCTGGTAGCAAAGGCAACCAGTGTCAATCCGATAACCAGAGAGGAAATTCCGAGTCTTTTGGCAACATCAACTCCGCCTTTGACCAAAAAATCAGCACCGTAATAGAGAGCGGCAAGCCCGCCGAAAAAATAAACAACATTCAACAAAAGTTCCATTTTTCACCTCATTCTGAAAAAACATGACGGCATGACCTGATTGCAGCGGGACTGCCGAGTACCGTTAACATATCTCCCTTATGCAAAATGCTGTTGCCTCGCGGGACGATAATTTTATCATCTCGATTTATCATAAGTACGAGAACGCCTTTGGGCAATTCGATTTGCGCCAGAGTCTGCTCTCCGAAATCTCTGGTAACGACAAGCTCACGGGAAATCATCTCTTTGTCCCCCGTCTCCTCAATAGACAGCGGTGAACGCGGTTTCTTTTTGAGAGGAGCATCCAAATTCAACAGCCTTGCAAGCGGCATAATACTCATTCCCTGCAAAATAACTGAAGTCAGAACGATAAAAAACACAATATGAAAAAGATACGAATTTTCATAAACTCCGCTCAGCATCGGAAATGTTGCCAGCACGATAGGCGCACCGCCGCGCAAACCGACCCACGAAATAAACAGACGCTCTTTCATGCTGAACTCGCTTTTTATAAGCGAAATAAAAGTCGCCGCAGGACGGGCGGCAAACATCAGAAACAGTGCAACCAGCAGTCCGACTCCGCTTCCGTAGAGGAGCAGTTTCGGACTCACCTGCAACCCCAGCAAAATAAACAATACAACCTGCATCAGCCACGCCAGACCGTCATAAAAACGCCCTACTCCGTTATGAAAGACAAAAATACTGTTTCCCATTGTCATACCTGCAACATAAACCGACATAAAACCATTACCTTTAAGCAGTTCAGCAACAGAAAAAGATGAAAGCACCGCAACTATGCCGAGTACATAGTACAAGCCGTTATATTCAAAGTCTATATTATTGAAAATCCACACTGCCGCCTTGCCGATAAGATACCCGAATACAACTCCGACTGCCATTTTATAAATAAAATTCGGAAAAATCAACAGATATGACAACGCAGAAGATACAGTTCCCGAATTTGTCTCAAACAGAACAATATTTATCATAAATATTGTCAGAAACGCCGCCATAGGGTCGTTACTGCCGGACTCAAATTCAAGCAGAGATTGCAGTTTTCCCTTCAAACTGACACTTTTTGAGCGCAAAATGGAAAAAACCGCCGCCGCATCAGTTGAAGAAATAATACTGCCCAACAGCAGACACCATGCAAAAGACAACCCCTTTTCCGGCAGCAGCAAATGACTGACCAGATATGTGAACGACCCGCAGAAAAACGCCGTCAGCAATACACCGAGACTAGATAAAATACTCCCCGGTACAAAAACTTTTCTGACCGACTCCAGCGAAGTATCAAAACCGCCGGAAAAAAGAATAAAAGCCATTGCTATTGAACCGATTGCATTAGCTCTGAGGGCATCATTAAAAGGCAATTTACCGATACCATCCTCACCCGCAAGCATACCGACTGCCAGAAAAAGCAAAAGGCACGGCATATTTATATGAGTTGAAATCTTACTTGACATCAAACTTGCCAGCAAAAGACAAGACACAATTGCAATAACTAAGAAAAAATCCATAACCTGCTTATACTATTAAATTTAAAAAAATTAAACCTGAAAAAAACATTAACTTCATCGTATAATATAATTCAATAAAGAACATTTACAAATTCATTGCACAGCTCTTTTCAATAAGTTTATCAATTTTTAAACAATACTCTGTTCCCTTTGAGGGGAGATAATGAAATTATTTTTTTGAGAATAAAAAATTAAGGGGTTTGGGGTATAGTGAATTGCGATAGCAATGAACGGCAATACCCCAATTGTGGCTAATCGCGGTGAAAGATTTGCTTCATCATTCCTCAAAAAAGAGGAAGGATGAAGAAAATACTTCACCGCAAATAATGCCTGACACTACCCAGTCGCTGACATCACAGCTATGCCGTCACCTTGCCCCGGTGCTAACCGGCTGCGGGGGTTCGGGGGACGCAGTCAGTCCCCCGAAAAAAAAACAAAGCTATCTCCTCTTCTCAAGGAAATAGCTTTGTTAAGTTTCTTTTTGTAAGTCTTACTTAAAAACTATCAGGCAATCAAAGTTGCTTTATAGTCGTCAACAGACTCTACTTTGACCAAGCTGACATCTGCGGCATTGAAACTGAAGTTATCAAATGCGGTCATCCAGGTCTTATCGGCAAGGCTGAAGTATTTGACTTCGCCGAAGCTGCCGTCAAGGGTCAAGGTTTCATCTCCGCTCAAAACGAACAGGTCTGCATTACCGCCGCCGACAATATCACAAACACTGCCGTCTGCGGCAATTTCCTGATAATCAACAACTTCAACTGAAGAGCCTTTGTAACCTCTGACTGCATCGCTGAGATAAGAAGCATCAGTTACAAAGATTGAAGCACTGCGGTTGGCGGAAATGCGTTCCAAATCAGTAACTGCGCCGGTCAGAATAAGGTTTGCTCCGCTTGCCAAGCTCAATGTATCATTACCTTCGCCGAAAGCAATACCTTCAATAACTGCAGTACTGCCGCTCATTGAGAAGACGTTATCTTCGGCTGTTGCAGTAACTGCGCCGAGCTTGAGAACTGCACCTGCTTGAACAGTCATTTTGTTGATATTGGCAGCGCCGATAGCTGCGTATGAGTTACGGTTCAAGGTCAAGTTGACACTGCCGCCGGTAATTGAACCTGCCTCAAATGAAGCGTAAGAACCGACTTTGATAACAGCATCATCATCGGCAACATCCCATGCGCCGTTGACAACAACTTTACCTTCTGCAGCAATGTTCAAGCTGTCAAGGTTGGTGACGGAATCGGCGGTAAATTCAACACCGCTTGCAATGTAAGCTGTATCATAGCCGTCTTTCATATCAACTGCGGCAAATTTTGCATTAGTATCTTTACCGATATAGATATCGTCACCTTCATCAGTACCGTTGAAGTTATTGAGTTCAACAGTTGCATTACCGCTGACGAAGAAGTTGCTGTTGGAGTCAACTGTACCGCTGACATTCAAACCGGTGTTAGTGTTAAGAACGATATTGCTGCTTGAGTCATTGGTGTTTTGGATATCGCCGACAACTTCAAGAGTTGAACCTGAACCGATATTGAGCTGTGAATCAGCAGTGTTTTCAATAGTGCCGGAAACAACGGTTTCGCCGGGAACGATAACGACATCGTCGCCGTCTTCGGGAGCGATGACGTTTTCAGGAAGAACTGCTTTGTCAGTTGCAGTTTCATTTCCTGCGGCATCTTTGACGATGAACTGATATTCTTTGCCGGCGTATTGGGTTACATCAACACGACATGCACCATCGGTGAAAGCGATTGCGTCAGAGACCATTGCGCCGTCAATCCAGAGTTCAACTGAAGAAACTTCGCGGTTGTCGGAAACAGTGAATTCAAGGAACATCTGTTCTTCAACCGGGTCAAGGGCAACAGAGCTGACAACAGGCTTGGTGCAGTCGGTGATTGAGAAATCTGCTTCTGCGCTCTTGCCGTAAGTGTCATTGCCGAGTTCATCTTTGCCTGCGGCGACAACATAATAGGTGAAGTCGGCGGGCAATTCTGAAGCGTAAGCTTCATTTGTCCAAGTAAAGATATTGGTATCAGAAACAAATTCCTGACCGTTGATAACAAAGGTGTAAGAAGCTGCACCCTCTGCAGTTGCAGTGAAGACAAATTCATATTC
The DNA here is from genome assembly GCA_045657185.1 of Victivallaceae bacterium. Classification (GTDB taxonomy): domain Bacteria; phylum Verrucomicrobiota; class Lentisphaeria; order Victivallales; family Victivallaceae; genus RGIG5270. Next base: position 8,609 of record JAZOSO010000022.1, read on the forward strand.
GTTTTCAGTCTGTGCGGCTTCCACTGTAACAGTAAGGTCTTCAACAGTCCATTTATTAACAACAATCTGAGTATTTGACTTATCAAGTGTATAAATAGCGTCATCTACAGTAAAGACATATTTATCGCCGACCATATCAACTGCATTGCCGTTGACAGTCTTAATCTGTGAGAGTTCAACATCAGCATTGATAAGTTCTGAACCTGCAGCATATGTGTAATTGACTACATCCAAAATCGCATCGTTTTCAGTATCAACTGCAGCAGTGCCGTCGATTGAATTTGCATTGAGTGTAACTTCACCGTTCAACTCAACAGTACCGCTATTGGAAATAACGCCTGCAATTGTTGAATTTTCAATAGTAACAACACCGCTGTTGTTAAATGTTGCGGCATTAACAATACTGCTTTCGCCGGAGACTGTGACTGTACCTTTATTGGTAAGAGAATCAGCAACCAATTCACCGCCATTGACATTAATTACAGC
>JAZOSO010000023.1:0-14335 GCA_045657185.1 Victivallaceae bacterium
TCCCCCGCCGGAGATTTTGCCGCGGGGGATTTTGAGTGAGATTTTTTACATAACTCTGCCGTTTTTGATGACTTCTTTCATCCACTTTGCGGAGAGTTTGGGGATGCGCTGCTGAGTGGAGTAATTGATATAGACATATCCGAAGCGCGGGCGGAAGCCGTGATGCCATTCCAGATTGTCCATGAAGCTCCAATGGAAATAACCTTTGACAGGTACGCCGTGATTGATAGCTCTGGCAAGCTGGGTAAGGTTCAAGCGCAGGTTGCGGACACGGATATCGTCGTAAACTTCACCGTCATCGGGGTCGGGGCGGTCAGATTCCTGACGGGTGCCGTTCTCGGTGATGTAGATTTCTTTGGGGTTCCATGTTTCATAGAAAAGGCGTGTTCCCCAATAGAGTGAAGACGGTTCAAAATAAAAATCATTGATACCGGTGCGCTTGGTGTATTCGCTTTCTTCAAAGATGTGGTAACCGCATTCTTTTTCAGGGGCGAAACGGACGCGTTTGCCGTGGTAGAGATTAAGACCTGCAAAATCCAGCGGAGTATTGATAATTTTCATATCTTCATCGGTGAAAACAGGGGCGTCTGCACCTTCTTTTTCCAGATAGCAGTCAAGGTATTTGCCTTCCATCATGGCGGTTACAAAGTGAGCGTTCTGTTCACGGAGAGCTTTTTTGGCGGCTTCAACATGTTCGGGAGTGTCAATGACAGGAACCATGAAGTTTGAGTTTTCCGCCATACCGATTTTAGCTTCGGGGTTGGCATTTTTGAGAGCGCGGGCGGCAAGACCGTGAGCGACGAGCAGATTGTGGCGCACCTGATTGACACGCTTTTTGGGGAGTTTCAGACCGGGGGCGATAAGTCCCATGCTGTAAGCTACATCGGAGGCGGCAAGAAATTCATTGATGGGTGAAAAATGTTTTACCAAACCTTTGAATTCTCTGCCGACCAAATCTGCATATTCAGCAAAATATTTTGCACAGTCGCGTGATTCCCAGCCGCCGATATCGGCTTGCAGAGCTTGCGGCAAATCCCAGTGATAAAGGGTAACAAAGGGTTCAATGCCGTTTTCAAGCAAGGTTTCACAAACGCTTTTGTAGTGGTCAACGCCTTTCTGATTGACTTTGCCTCTGCCTTCGGGGAAGAGGCGGCTCCAGGCAAAAGAGAAGCGGTAGCCGGTCAAACCGATATCGTGCATGATACCGATATCTTCTTTATAACGGTGGTAATGGTCGCTGGCAACGTTGCCGTTGGCGTCATCGCGCATGACGCCGGGGCGTTTTTCAAATTCATTCCAGACGGACGCACCTTTGCCGTCTTCAAAAGGTGCGCCTTCGACCTGATAAGAGGCAGTAGCACTGCCCCATACGAAATCTTCGGGGAATTCTCTCGGGATATTCATTTTTTTTCCTGTGATATTATTTGTTGAGACGAAGTTCAACGGCATCAACATAGAGAGCATTCAAATTTTTGGGGTTATTGGCTGCTTTTACGCTGATGAGCTGATAGCGGACATTGTCTTTGTATTTGAGAACATGGGGATATTCAACCCAGACCCATTCGTTATCGGGGAGTTTATCAAGTTTGACGGTCAAAGCGGGAGCGCATTTGTCGCCGCTCCAGTTTTTGAGGTTGTAGTAGTCAAAACCGATAATTGCGGCATTGCCTGCATTGCCTTTTTTGCTGACTTTCAAACGGACACGGGCTTTGTAAGTCTTCAGCTTGGCGTCGTCGTCGAAATATTCGCTGACGGGGAAGTTGAGAGACTGACCGAGAGTCCAGTTTTTGTCGGCTTTCTGCATAGCGCAGCGTTGAGCAACACTTTTGACATCGTCAACGACAGTGAAAGTTTTGTGAGCATTGGGAAGTGCGCTTGCAAGAATGCGGATGGAATCTGCGGGATTGACGGGAGTGAGTTCAATGGCGTCAAAGTACAGAGATTGCATATTTTTGGGGTTATATGCTGCTTTGACAGACAACATCTGATAACGGATATCGGATTTGTAACGCAGAATATGGGGATATTCAACCCAGATCCATTCGTTATCGGGGAGGTTTTTCAAAGGAACGGTAAGTGAGGGGGCGCAGTTGCCGCCGCTCCAGCCTTTTTTGTTGTAGTAGCAGAAAGAAATAACTGCACCGTCGCCGATGTCGCTTGTCTTTTTGACCTTGAGGCGGACTCTGGCACGGAAAAGTTTGCTGTGGTCTTTTTCAAGTTCAGAGACACGGTAATTCATGGACTGACCGAGAGTCCATTTTTTGGTGGGGAACTGCATGGCGCATTTTTTTGTCAGAGCAGTTGCGTCGTCAACTTTGGCAAAGGTTTTGTGACCGTTGTCAAGAGTATGAGCCATTTTGGTAGTTACACCGTCTTTGAGTGAAGTAATGGGGGCTTTGTTGTCGGAGAGCAGGGTTTCAATTTTTTCAAAGGTTGATTTGCGGAATTCCATTTTGCGGCGTTTGGGCAGGAATTTCAAATCAGTTGCCATGTAGCGTTCACCTGCCATACGGGTTTCGGGAGCGAGGTCCTGAGCCATATTGAGCAGAGCGACGGGCTGCCAGATACCGGCGGCGGAGCGGTCTTTGTAAATTTTTGCCTTGAGTTCATGTTTTCCGGGAGCGATGCGCTTGGGTAAGTGCATGTAAAAACCCTTGTTCCATGCGTTGTCAGTTTTTTTGCCGTACAATTCGCCGTCGATGTATATTTCAATAGTGCCGTCAACAGCGGAGAAATAGAAGCTCAAATCCTGATTGCGGAGTTTTTCGTCAACAGTGAAATCAACTGCATACCATGCGGTGCCGCGGTATTCGGTGTAGGGTTCCTGTTTGGTCCAGAAATCGTCAATGCGGACTTTGCCCCATTTTGAAGTATCATCGGTGGGCTTGACTTTTTTGTCGGGGTCGATTTTGAAACGCCATTCAACGGGGAACGCAGCGACACGGCGTTCAGTATTCATGGCATTGTTGAGGCGGAGAAACCACATGGGCATGTGCATGACAGCGACATGGAGTTTGAATTTATCGTTTTCGGCAAGTTTTTCTGCATCATAGAGGATTTTGTCCATCTTGTCGATAAATTCGGGAGTGTAAGCGTGACGGTAAGCGGGTGCGCCGCGGAGGGTCAGCGGAGTATCGCGTTTGGCGTCAACAAAATTGTAGTGATAATCGTGAATAGCTTTGATGTATTCAAGAACTTTTTCGCCGCCTTTGCCGTAGTACAAGTGACAGAATTCTTCAACTGCTTTTTTGATATCGGTGGTAGCGGGACGCCAGAGATATTTTGAAACGATATAGCTGCGGAGCTCTTTCATTTCAATACCTGCTGACTGCGGAGATTCGCAGAACATACCTCTCATGCCGTTTTTGGTGAGGACGGGGAAGTTCATGGCAATACCGGCAAGGTCGGGATGCGGAGTAATGCCGTTGGTGAAGTTACCTGCATAATACCAGACATAGAAAGGTGTACCGCTCTTGATCCAGCCCTGAAGACATTCAAGCTGATAGGTGTTGACTTTGCTTTCTTTGTCTTCGAGGGAGCGGGCATTATCCATACGGATGGGAGCGTAACGGATAACGATGTTTTTGTTGAGCGGAGTTTTGCCCGGTTTGAGAGTGGGAGCGTAAGCAAGAGTTGAGAAAATGACATTGGGATAATCTTTGCAGACATCTTCTGCAACAGCGTTGAGGAAGCGGAACAAGGTACCGCCGGTACATTCTTCTTCCTTGTTTACTGCTTCGCATTTATCGCACTGGCAGACCTGGTCATGGTCGTGGTAGTCGATGGGGAAGAAAATCTGGTCATTGGGGTCAGCGTTTCTGCTTGCGAAATATCCTTTGAGAATGCGGCGGATTTCAGTAACGATAACTTCTTTGACTTCGGGATTGGTCAAACAGGGAAGTGATTCAAATCTGCCGTGGGGGTACTGTTTGGCACGGCGTGCGCCGCCGCGGTAGGCGAAGTATTCGGGGTGGTCTTTGAAGTATTTTTTGTGCGGCATGAGTTTATGCAGATTATGCACAAAACCGCCCAAGTGTTTGAGACCGCCGATTTTGCTGCCGAGGGGAATGTATCCCCAGACAGAGTTCAGACGCTGACGGACAGCCCAGATGCTTTCAAGTTCTGCGCCGTTCTGATTGCCGTCGCCGCAGTTGATGATGTTGCGGTAGTCAAAGGGAGGTTCATATTTGTAGGAGTCAACATCAACTTTGACAGTAGCTTTTTTGGGAACGTGAGTGTAGTCAAAAGCGAGGAATTTGACACCGAGTTTTTCATCGAGGAAGTCATAGACACCGTAGAGAGTACCGCGGGGAATTTTGCCTCTGAACTGGAGAGAGTCGCCGTCGCGGAGGATAGCAAAACCTTCATGGTTGGTGACTTTGAGATTTTCGGGAATAGCAACGTTGCGGTTGGTTTCGCCGAGGACGATTTCATATTTACCTTTAGCTTCCTTATCTGAAACGACTTTGAAATCTGCGCCTGTCATTTCTTTGAGAAGTTCAGACATTTCTTTGGCGGCATATTTCACCTGTTTTGCGGGTTTGGCTGCGATGACGATTTTATAATCGGTTTTGCCGTCCTTAGCCAGCGTGAGTTCCTTTGCCTGAACGGTGCCGACGAGAGCAGACGCGCCCAGAGCAATAGAGAAAAGTTTTTTGATTTTCATTTTTGTCTTTCCTTATATGTTAATGACTGAATTTCATTTTCCATTTACCTTTGTACATATTATTTTTGCCCATATTCCACGGGTTTTTGCGTCCTGAACCGTGGGCATAAATATAATTGGCAGAAGTTACACCTCCGTCAATTCTTGCCCAATTCAAACCGTTTCCGTGGGCAGCATAAATACCGACATTGTCATAGGCATTAAGCATTGAGGCGACATAATATTTATCAGTTTCTTCAGGGTTAACTTTTTTAATGTAAGCCCATGTGTCAGCGGCAAGCGGAATAGTGGATATCCATTCCTGCATAGCAGAAAGTTTCCAGGCATAATCTCCGGTTTCGTCGTTTTTGCCGATGCGGTCATTATAGCCGTAAGAGACTGCAAAACATTCTTTGAGCTGGGTTTTACCGTCGCGTGTTGAATAAACAGTAAATTGACGGTGAGCGGAGGGACATTGTCCTGTTTTCAAATTTACACCGCCTTTGACATTTTTATAATTTCCCTGCTGTTTGGCACTGGTGATATAATCATCAAGAAACAAAACTGACCAGAAAGTCGTGTAAGGGATGAGATAATCGTCAAAATCGTTCATATAAAGCAGATTTGCATTGGCGATTGCTTTCAGATTGCCGACACAACTGGCACTGCGGGCTTTTTCTCTTGCTTTGTTCAAAGCGGGGAGCAGCATACCGGCAAGAATTGCAATAATCGCAATTACTACCAGAAGTTCAATAAGCGTGAAACTTCCGATAGTATACATTTTATCATGTTGTTTGAGCTTGTTTTTCATATTCTATCCTTTCTGTTAGGGTTGAAATTTTCATTCCTTTTTACTTTCTTTTAACAAAAAGAAAGTAACAAAGAAAACTCTTCTGTTTTCAAATCCTTTCATTTTTTGAAGCCCGTTGCAGTTACAGCGCCCGCCGCACCGCTTACAGTAGTTGCGCGGCGGGCTTACCCTTCGCCGCTTAAGGCGGCTCGCCCCTCATCGGACTCGCTTCGCTCGCCTACGCCGGGGAGGCTCGCTTCGGTTAACCTCGCTGCTCGGCAATTTCTTGCCATCGCTTACTTCGCTTCGCTCGTAACCGCTTCAGACCTCGCGGGGCTGACCGCCCTATTGTTAGTACAAGAGAGCTTTAAACTTCTATCTTGGAACTTCCTATAATGTATATTCCCTCCTTTTTTTATGATATGAGTTTATATTTACCAAAAAACTGATTATTATTAAAAGGTTTGGAAAAAGATGAGGGGGTGCAGGGGGAGAAGAAAAGAACCTTTCCTTAAAAGGTTTTTTCTTCTCCTCCTGCAACAAATCAATCATCTTTTACAACACCGCCTTCAATATTTTATTTCAAACTCCTTTAATCTCTGTTCGATTTCGTCATAGTTTTCTATGTACCAGTAGGCGGCTTCGGTTTGGCGCAGTGCAAAATACGGGTCGGGCAGTCTGCCGAAAACTTCCAGCTGCTTGGTACATTCCATCACAATTGTAACATCATGGTCAATCGCTCTTACAGCTTGCATTACTTTGCCCCAGTTTATCACGCCCTGACCGGGGAACCAGTGCTTTTCGTCAATGCCGTCATAATCGTTGAAGTGAAATGTGCGTATGCGCGGCGCAAGATGTGAAATAATACCGGGCAATTCATTGTATTTGTCCATGACATGATTGACATCCATACACAAATTGACATGTTTTGGGTCAAAGCGGTTTATGATATTTTCCAGTTCCGCAATACAATTTCCGATACACTTGCGGGGGAGATATTCAACATTGAGTGAAAAACCGATTTCTTCAGCCAGCGGCAGCAGTTCTTCAATAGTGCGGCAGACACATTCAATCCGTGCCGGGTGTTCCTCAAGCGGCGGTTCCATGCTTGAATGTATAGTGACATTGGCGGGAAATAAATCTGCGTTATCACGAATCAATTTCTGCAAACGCATTGAAACATCTTTGCGCGCATCTTCATCCGCAAGCGACATATCCCACGACTTACCGCCGCCCATAAAAGGCAGATGAATACTGGCGATTTCGGCAATTTTTTCATTTTTGAGCTTGCGGGCATATTCGCTGTGAATTTTAGTCAGCAGACTGTCAGGGTCAACATTGGGAAAAAGCGACAGTTCAACTGCTTTGATTTTTGAACGGCGAAAAGCGTTTAAATACGCCTCTGCCCGCTCATAATCTTCAGAAAAATCTTTTAAATTTACTGCATATTTTATCATATAACCCTCCTGTCAATGAAAATAATGACCTGCGTATATTATATATTGTCATTTTGAATATAGCAATTGACAAAAACAAATATTTTTTGACAAAATGGCATTTTCATTTTAAAGAAAAAAGTATTTTCTGAACTTGCATAATGTTTTTTACTATTTGATTTTTTTATTGATACATAAAATAATCAAACTCAAAAATCGTGCATCTTCCTTAAAATATGTCAAAAAGTAAACTTTTTGCAATATTTTTATTGTTTTTGACAAAAAAGTGTATTTTTCGCACTTTATTTCCGTTATCGGTTGATAATTTATTGCAAAGTTCTGTTTCCGATATGGAGAGATAACTTTAACTTGCGTTTTTTTGCAGGGGGAGAAGTTAGCCCCCTTGCAATAAAAAATCAGGCTGCGTTTAGTATACAGTCTTTTTTACTGATTATCAAACTTCAAAATTGATTACGATATTTTCTTTCGGGCAAGTTTTGAGAAGTTCGTTATATTTGGCAACGGCAAGTTCTTTGACATCGTAAATCCATTCGCAGCATTGAGCCTTGTCAAGTCCCATGGTGTCATAGACCTGATAAAGCCCTGCCTGAGTGTAAATCGGAATGGTCCAGCCGGGACAGTGCAAACAGTATTTGCGGCAGACGCCTGCGTCATTGTCAACGGCTTTTGACAGACTCGGACAGCGTGACATCAAAAGTATCAGTTCATGTCCGTTCAATTCGACTTTGCCCTGACAGTTTTCTTCCTTGTAAATTTTCTGATAATATTCATAAACACCCTGCAAACCTTTATTTCTGAAAAGTTCAAGACAGTGCAGTTCCTGATGTTTGCTGATGTGCAAATAGTATTTTTCAAGTCCGTTCTGTTCGTCAAGGAACTTGAAAACTTCATTGTAAAAACGCACAAAGTGGTCGCTCGGTATCATTTTAAATTTTCCTTTTTCTGTAATCTTTCAAGTCTGAATTTTTTGTTGGCTTCGACGGTTTCAAAATCGTCAAGATTGGAAGTTATCATATCGGGATTTGCTCCTTCATCGAGCCATTTCTGAATAACGGCTTTTGCCTTTTTTATATCATCGGTTTGTGCGCTGCGGCATTGCGGTTGGTCAAGATTTCTGATATCACTGAGAAAGTAAAAACCGCATTTTGTCATCAACGGCAAGACCCAGCCGGGGCAGTGGCGGCAGTATTTTTGGCAAGGTTCGGCGTCACAGTCAAGGACTTTGCTCAAACTCGGACAGCGGTTCATAAAAGAATAGCGCACTCCGTCAATGATTTCGGAATATGAAACACAGTTTTCCTCAACTCTGATGTGTCCCCAGTATTTTTCCATGCCGTCGAGTCCTTTATCCATAAAACATTGATAGCAATGAAGCTCCTGATGTCTGCTGATTTCATCATAATATTTTTTCAGTCCGTTCTGTTTGTCAAGGAATTTGAAAACTTCATTGTAGAAACGTACAAAATGGTCGCTGGGTATCATTTTTATTCACCTTTTTTGAAAGTCTGGATACAGTGACCTTCGCTGATGACTTTGAGAGAAGATTTCCACGGAGTGTTTTCGCACATGCCTTCATTGACATATTCAGTTTGCAAACAGACGTGTTCGGAGGGTTCCAGACCGAGCTTGCGCAAGTGGCGGATAGCGGGACATTCCAGAACTTCAAAAACGATTTCATCTTGTGAAACACTCAAAGTGTATTTACCTTTTTCGCGGTTGAAGAACCAGTTCAAGTGTTCAATAAGTTCGGAAGCATCGCCTTCGGCAAGTTTTTCATGTATTGATTTGTAAACATCTCTGCCGGTTTTGCGGAGAATCATTTTCAGTGCATCAACACCGTAATTGTCTGCAATATAGTTCAAAGTGGTGTTGGTTGTGCCGTGAAAATCCATGTGCAGTTCATTGTTTTCCTGATAGCGTAACATTTTTTATTCCTTTATGTTATTCATTTTTTTATAAGCACCCCACATCCACGGAGAAACGCAAATTTCCTCAAGCGGGGGGAATACAATTTTATCAATTTCTGCAAGAATACCATCTGCAAGAGGCGGCATTTGAGCAATCTGCAGATTTTCCCGCAGCTGTTCAATTGTTTCCACGCCTGTAAGCACACTTTTATTGCCTGCTTTGGCGAAAAGATAACGCAGTGCAAGTTCTTTCAACGGTATTCCGAGAGCTTCAAGTTTGCGGCGGACGGGAATGATTTCTCTGACAAAAATCTTGTTTTCATCCATAAGAAGCATACCCTGCAAATAAGCACCGCGGATAAAACAGTGCCGCTCCCCTTGGTTGAAACAGTGGTCAAAACGATGGTCAAGAATACTGCATGGTATCTGCAAAATATCAGCGTCTGCGCCGTCGTTTTTGTGCGCAAAGGTATTCAAAGATATACCTGCTTGTTCAATAAGTTCTTTCTGCTTCATCTTTTTTAAAATATCCAGATAAATTCCGTCTTTTTCAATATGAATAAGTGCGCCTGAAATTATTTCAGTTTTCAGCCGTTCACGGGATTGCAAAAGTGAATTTTCAATGAACTTTTCAACATCGGTATTTTCGGGAATTTGCGGTATTTTGGTAATGATTTTAAATCTGTCAGTCAAGCCGAGTTCATGCAATGCTTTGCCGATGACTTCTTCACTGCAGCCGTATTCAGGAGCGGTATCAAGTGCATTTATGCCGCCGTCGAATGCCTCTTTCAAAATCATTTTTACAGTGTCATAAGACGGCTGACCGTGAGTATTGGCAACTCCGTAATTCATACCGAACTGCACTGTGCCGAGCATAAGTTTGGAATAGTTCATATTGCGGAATATCCTCCGTCAATTACAAGATTTGTGCCTGTGACAAAATTTGACGCTCTGCTTGCCAGATAGACAATGCCGCCTTTCAAATCTTCATGGCCGCAGCAGCGATTGAGCAGAGTTCTTGCCGCATGTTGTTTTTGAAATTGAGAACGTTCTCCTTCAAGCGGTTCAAGACCGATGAGCGAAACACAATTTACACGGATATTATATCTGCCAAGCACGCTTGCCGCCCAGCGGGTGAAATTTATCATGCCGCCTTTCTCGTAATGATAAGCGGGACTGGGCCATTCAATGCCGTCAGTCTGCATTCCCGTTCCTTCGTAATTGGCATGGTCAAGTCCGAGCATTCCCATATAGGATGCAATATTGATTATACTGCCACCTTTTTCTTTCATCGCTTCCGCTGCAATGCGGGTAAGCACAAAAAGTGCAGAAGCATTGGCATGAAAACTGCGGTCAAAATCCGCCATTGACAAATTCCATTCAGCAAGTGCGGTACGGGCGACTGCATTATTTACGAGAATATCAAGTCTGCCCGATTTTGCAATGATTTCAGGAATTATATTTTTCACCTGAGTTTCATCTTCGAGGTCAAGCTGAATGACTTTCATCCCCGGATAATTTGCCGCAAAAGCATTCAGTTTATCCGAATTGCGTGAAGCAATATAGACTTCCGCACCCGCTTCATAAAGTGCCTCCGCGCATTGTGCACCGTAACCGATACGGTTGCCTGCGCCGGTTACGAGTGCAACTTTGCCTTTGAGAGAAAACATTTCCATCACATTCATAATAAACTCCTTAAAGCAGAGAATACGGAGTTCCAATCGGATTGGAGCTGTTGGAATCCGCATCATAAATTCCGAGTGCACGGAAAATTTCCTTTGCCATTTCCAGATGTCCCGCACCGCCGGGGTGAATAGCTTCACCGAGCAGGCGTTTCAATTCAGTTTCATCGGAAGCGATTTTTTCCCAGCAAGCCGCATGGTCAATGAGAATAATTGATTGCTGCTCAGCAATTTCACGGATGATTGAGTTATAAAGCGGCAGCTTATTATACCGCAGAATATAACTTTCGTTATCCTCAACTTTGAGAACGCTTGTGCATGTTTGCAATATCGGAATACTTCCCTCTGAACGCAGACGGCAGACGAGTTCTGAGAGATATTGACGGAAAAGTCCGCTGGCGTTGTATCTTGCAATATCATTTGTGCCGATGAGAACAAAAACGACTTCTGCATGATGACGGCGTACGAGATGTTCGTAATCATCATTGAGCAGCTCAACGCATGTTCTGCCGCTGATACCTGAATTGATAATCAGGTCTTTGCGTAATTTCAATTCCCAGCGGATACGTTCCGCAAATATTTCAGGAAATGAGCGGAAGCCGTGAGTGTGCGCCGCTCCGTGAGTGATTGAATCCCCGATAAACAGCCATATCCACGGCTGTTTATCTTCAGATTTGAAATGTTCCGAGATTTTCTCAAAATCAGTCATTTTTTATTTCAATCAAGGTCGTTTTTGTATTTTGCAAGGCAGTCTTCAATGCGTTTTTTCACATCATCAGTAAGGTTGTTCATTTCCTGTGCGAGTGTGAAAGGTGTTTCAATCAGACCGAGCTTCATAAGTGCATATTTCTGACCGTTCCAGCAGTTGCCGATGTCAATACCGTAAACACCGTGATAAATTTCAATAAGCAGTTCCTGCAGACGGCGGGCTTCGTTCCAATCGCCGCGGTCAGCTGCACGGGCAAGTTCGACCATCGGTTTGGAGGTAAGAGCCATCATGCCGCAGACCATACCGTCATTGCCGACCATGAGAGCTTCATCAAGAGCCCATTCCTGTCCTTCAAGCAGCAGAGTTTTGAAACCGCGTTCTTTGCGCATGGCGAGGAGTTCACGGCGGAGCCACATGTTGGAAGATGAGTTTTTGATACCTTTCAGATTGGGATGAGCCATAAGAGTTGCGAATTGTTCGAGTGAAAGGTCTCTGCCGTTGACGGGCGGGCAGTGATACAAATAAACAGAACGGTCGGAGGAATCAAGAACGGTCAGAACAGATTTGATGGGGTCAAGAGCAGAAGTTTTGCCGGGCAGCATGAAAACATAACTGTCAAAATCATATTTCTGATAGCGTTTCATATTTTCAAGTGACAGCGGCAATGATGTTGCATTGATACCGACCAGCAAATCGGCTTTGCCTTTAAGCAGTCCGGAAGCAAGTTCAACTCCTTCTTCTTTGAAAGAGTCGGAAAAACTTCCCCATTCTCCCATTGAGCCGAAAAGAAACACACCGTCAATACCGTGACGGACATTGCGTTCAAAGATGTTTTTGAGACCGTTGCGGTCAAGTGTGCCGTCAGCTTTGAGTGGGGTTACGGTTGCAGAGATAACTTTTTTAGCCATTTTTTACTCCTTTATTAAATATGGTTTGAAATGTTCTTCCATGAGTTTGCGGAAATCTTCGACAGTGCCGTTTTCAAGCGCATCACAAATTTGCAAATGCGCCGCAGTATTGTCGTCACTGCTTTTTGAATGATTGTGATAATTCGGTGAAAAAGCTGAAATAAGAATATTCTGGAATTGATTGGCAATATCATTGCCGCTCATGCTGAAAAGTTTTGAATGAAAGTCAATTTCATTATTGAAATACCGGTCTTCTTTTTTTTCTGCAAGCAGACGCAGTTCGGCAATTTTTTCAGGAGTGCGGTTTTTCCAGATGTAACTTATCATGCCCATTTCCATAATGACACGGATTTGCATGAATTGACGGTATTCTTCTTTGGTAAAAAGTTGTGCGGAGGCGAGTTTACGAACTCCCTCAAAAGCATTCAGCCTTTTGCGGATAAACATCCCTTTGCGCTTGCGTGATTCAATGACTCCGAGAGTTTTCAAACCTGAAATGCCTTCGCGGACAATATGGCGGCTGACATTGAGCTGGGCGGCTATTTCCTCCTCTTTGGGCAGCATATCACCGGGCTCAAGTTTTTCACGCTTAACATATTGCAAAATACACTCTTCAACACTGTCAGCCAGCGTCACGGGCCTTTTAAAATCTTCGGTTAAGCTCATAATTTATCTGTTTATGTTAAATATGTTCAACTTATTTTACATATTAAGATAATGCCTGAAAAAAAGTTTGCAAGTGCAGGAAGGTAAATTTTTTAAAAAAAACACCTGTGACTTGTAAAAAATTAAAAAAGAATTATCTTAAATACAAGGTTTTTGTTCAGTAATTGATAATTTCATCATCAATTAACCGTAAATAAATGTTTGAAAAGGAATTATATGAAAAATTGTTTTAAGAGTTATTATTTGGATTCTCCTCTGCAAATCGGCAGAGTTTTTGATGTTTTTGAAGCAGATGAAGATGCGCCGCAAAAGGAATATTCATTCTTTTTCGTTCACGGCGGCGGCTGGCGTCACGGTTCCAGACAGGGAGGGACTCATATCCTTATGGATGAACTTGCAAGACGCGGATATACTTGTGCTTCAACGGATTACCGCTTGAATGCACCTGATGCCTTTGCTCAAATAAGTGATATCCGTGAAGCGATGGATGTTTTTATTGATTTGCTGCTGCAAGCAGGCAAAACTCCCCGTATTATCATCTGGGGAGAATCTGCAGGCGCACATCTCGCTTCTCTCGCAGCTTATGCTCTTCCCGGTGAACTCGGTGAAGATATTTCCAAACTCAAACATCCTGAAATCCGCCCTGTTAAAGCGATTTTACAGGCAACTCCTTATGACTTTCTGCACTTTGAGGGCATGATGCCGCAATTCTGGGCAGTTATGCAGGATATCGCAGGCAAGCCATACAGTGAAGACCCCGAACGTTACGAAAAATTGTCGCTTAAAAATTATATCCGCAAAGATAATCCGCAGACATTTTTTATGGAAGCTGAATACGAACACCTGTTTGACTCAAAATTTACCGGACTGATTGCTGAAGCACATCGAAAAATGAATATCAATACGCAGTGGAAGGTTTATGACCGTGTCGAACACGGTTTTCTTCACGACCTCAAACGCAAAATGCAGCTTCAGGCTCTTGATGATATGTGTCTTTTTGCCGAAGATAAATTAGTAACTGAATTCTGATTGCGAAGTCAACTGTATCTTGTGCTTTTTTTCGGGGGACTTACTGCGTCCCCCGCACCCCCGCAACCGGGTACGACCCGGAGCGATGTGACGCTGGCGCGTGAGTGTCAGCGGCTGGGTGCGTCAGGCTGTTTTTCGGCGAAATGTTCGATTGCTCCTCCCCCTTTTTTGGGGAATGAGCAATCAAATCTTTCGCCGGACTTCGTCTCATTGGGGGAGAGCAAGCTCTCTTTTTATATGCTGTCGCATTGGCATATCCCGTAATAAAAATATACAACGAGCTTTTGCTGAGGCGATAGCAAAACAAAAGGCAGTGATACGCCCCGTTCATTGCTATCGCAATTCACTATACCCCAAAACCCTTAATTTTTTATTCTCAAAAAAATAATTTCATTATCTACCCTCAATGGGAACAGAGCGTTGTTTTACAAGGCTTTGTACTAAAAATAGACTGATTTTTATCATCTTTCCAGTAATTTTCTATAAATTTGACTGAAGAAAATGTCAAATATAATTAAAAGGTTTGGAAAAAGATGAGGGGG
>JAZOSO010000024.1:0-20424 GCA_045657185.1 Victivallaceae bacterium
AAATTCTAGTCAATAAAAAGGTCTCATTCATAATAATCTACAATAAGAGGAACTATTTGCCTCTGTGGAGTACAAACATATGTAACTTCATCAGGATCTTGTTAAAAGAATTTTAACGAGCAGATGTTTATTTAATGCTTCATGGATAATAAATCACCACATCCGGAAAAGTCAAGCGGAAAATCAGAAAATATCCGTTTTTCTATCGCTTCGGCAGAGGATTTTATTTCACTTTCGTGAATGAAACAAGCAATGTTTCTGTGAGGTTGGTGAAGATGTGAAGAAAAGGCTGCGCCTTTTGAGTGAAGTTGTGCCTGACGGCACAGTGAAGAGAAGACTTCCGTCTTCGTTCGCCATTTTTTGGCAAAAATGCTTTTGGGGGATTGCCATCATTTCATTCAGGCTATCCCGCATTTTTGCAAAAAAAATGGCGGAGAGAGAGGGATTTGAACCCTCGATACCCATGAAGGATATAACGATTTTCGAGACCGTCGCCTTCGACCACTCAGCCATCTCTCCGTGTATTTTATGACTTAATATAACCCTTTTTTTTCATTTTTCAAAAAAAATATTGATTTTTATCGCTTTATTTTTACTTTTTCTACTTGAAATATTCTCTTTTGACTGTATTCTATAAGATATAACAACAAGGAGTATAATTTATGAATAACAACACTCATACTATTTCAGTCCTCGTACAGAATAAATTCGGCGTTCTCGCCAGAGTCGCAGGACTTTTCAGCGGCCGCGGATACAATATCTCTTCCCTTACTGTTACTGCTACTCACAATCCCGATATCTCTAAAATGACTATCGTTACTTCCGGTGACGCTCAAATCCTTGAACAGATTGATAAACAGCTCCGCAAGCTCGTTGACGTCATCACTGTCACTGACCTCTCCGGCAGCAGATTCGTTGAACGCGAACTCGTCCTCGTTAAAGTCAAAGCCGAAAGCGCAGCAAAAAAAGCCGAACTCATTCAAATCGTTCAGATTTTCGGTGCAAAATTCGTCACCGTCAACAAAAAAGAACTCGGTATCGAACTTTCCGGCCGCTCAAATGTAATTGATAACTTTATTGATATGGTCAAAGATTTCGGTATTGTTGACCTCGCACGCAGCGGCAGAGTCGCCGTTTCAAAAGAATAACTGATTCAGAACGGGGGATTTAAATGCTTTTTTTTGATCCGCTTTATCTCATTTTTGCCCTGCCGGGGTTCATTCTGGCTCTGATTGCCGAACTCATGGTCAAAGGGACTTTTGCAAAATACGACCACATCGGTGCATCAAGCGGCATGACCGGCGCAGAAGCGGCAAACCGTCTTTTGCAAGATGCAGGAATTTTCGATGTTCAAATTGAGGAAACTCACGGTTTTTTAAGCGACCACTATGACCCGACCGCTAAAAAACTCCGCCTCTCTCCAGGCGTTTACCACTCTCAAAGCCTCTCGGCTATCGGTGTCGCCTGTCATGAGGCAGGCCATGCCATACAGCACAAAGAACATTATGCTCCTTTGGAAATGCGCAGTGCGCTGGTGCCGATTGCTCAAATTTCATCACCGCTGTCCTATTTCCTTATTCTCATCGGATTTCTTTTTCAATCACAGAGCATGATTCTCTGGGGGGCAATCGTTTTCGGTGCGGCGGTACTTTTTTCTCTCATCACACTCCCGGTAGAGTATAATGCCAGCAGCCGTGCCAAAAGACTTATGCAGAGTGCGGGAATTGTAACTTCCCGTGAGGCAAGCTCAGCAGGAGCAGTTCTCAATGCCGCATTTATGACTTATGTCGCATCTGCTGTCAACTCACTTCTGATACTGCTTTACTACCTCGTGCGTGCAGGACTGCTCGGCTCAAGGAGAGATTGAAATGGCAAAACCGAAACTCATGCAATCCGCCAATTTCAAGCGGGACTATGTTACAGCTCTTGCCGTAGGACTTTTTCTGCTTATGATAGTCAGTGAAATCTGCGTTGCAGTGAGTATTCCGCTGGCAGTCAACTACACTTCAATTTATGCTGACCACGGTACCAGACAGCGCATGGTAACAACTTTTGATACTCTGCGTATGCTCTGTATTATGCCGGGACCTGTATCATCTCCGCAGATAAATACGGAAAAAGCATTCATTCGTGCCGATTTGGATATGCTCTCTTCTCACTTGCGCGAATACAACCGCACAATGCCGATGAGTGATGTTGAAGCTGTTATAAACAATCTCGGAATTTACAGTTCATTTATCGGGAAACTTAATTCACCGAAAGCCGTACCTTTCTGCAAAGCCGAAACCCTAAAACTCGACAAAATAACTGCCCGCATTGAAAAAAAACTTGATTCTTTCAATGCTGCGGCAAAATAAATATAAGGTATATTATGAGTAAAGTCAATGTCGTAATCCCCGCCCGTTATGCAAGTTCACGCTTCCCGGGCAAAGTCCTCGCTCCGCTCTGCGGCAAAGTTATGATTCAGCATGTTTACGAGCGTGCAGTTGCTTCTGATGCAGATGAAGTTTTCATCGCCGCAGATGATGAAAAAGTTCTTGACGCCGTCAATAAATTCGGCGGCAGATGTGTCATGACCTCGCCTGATCACCAGTCAGGTACAGACCGTATTTTTGAAGCTGTAAACGCACTGGAAGAGAAACCTGACATCATTATTAACGTTCAGGGCGATGAACCCCTCATTCCCACCAGCGTTATCAATGAGCTTATCAAAGTTATGGAAGACAATCCCGATTTGCCCATGGCTACTGTCGCAGTCAAACTTGACCGTGCATATATCAACGACCCCAACAAAGTCAAAGTTATTTTTGATGCTGACCACAAGGCAATTTATTTCAGCCGTGCACCGATTCCTTTTCTGCGTGACGGCGGGACTGCAGCTCAGGCATATCTGCACTGGGGTATTTACGCCTACCGTTTTGATGCACTGAAAAAATTTGTTTCTCTGCCGCCCGGCAGACTGGAAAATTGCGAAAAACTCGAACAGCTCCGCGTTCTCGAAGCCGGTATGCCGATTTATGTTCTCATCTCTGATTTGCAGAGTGTCGGCGTAGATACCCCCGAAGACCTTTTGGAAGCTGAAAAGAAAATGAAGGAATTATTCTGATGAACTCCGTAAAACTCAACAACATCACTATCGGCGAAGGCAAACTCGTTCTCCTCGGCGGTCCCTGCATGGCAGAAACTGCTGAAACCTGCCTTGAAGTTGCAAAATTTCTTACCGCTTTGACCAAAGAACTTGATATCCAATATGTTTTCAAAGCATCTTATGACAAAGCCAACCGTTCCGCCGGCAATACCCGCCGCGGTCCCGGTCTGGTTGAAGGTTTGAAAATCCTTGCCAAAGTCAAAGAGACTTACAACGTTCCCGTTATTACCGACATCCACAATCCCGAAGAAGCAGCAGAAGCCGCAAAAGTCGCAGATATTCTTCAAATTCCGGCATTCCTCTGCCGCCAGACAGACCTCCTCCTTGCCGCAGGCGAAACAGGAAAAATCGTCAATATCAAAAAAGGTCAGTTCATGGCTCCCGAAGATATGAAAGGTGCTGTTGAAAAAGTCCGTATGACCGGAAACAATCAAGTCATGCTCACCGAGCGCGGCAGCAGTTTCGGTTATCATAATCTCGTTGTCGATATGCGCAGTCTCTATACCATGCGTCAGATGGATGTTCCGGTGATTTTTGATGCTACTCATTCAGTCCAGCTTCCCGGCGGAAACGGCAACAGTTCCGGCGGAGCACCGCAGTTCATCCCCACCCTCGCCCGTGCAGCGGCAGCAGCAGGCATTGACGGTATTTTTGCAGAAATACACCCCCGTCCCGCCGAAGCGTGGTCAGACGGCGCAAACTCTATGGATTTTGAAAAAGCAGAAAAAGTTTTAAGAGAGGTAAAAGCTATCCATGAACTTGTCAGACAAAGCTAAAAAAATCAAAGTTATCGTACTTGATGTTGACGGAGTTATGACTGACGGCAGATTCGGTTATGACTCCACCGGCAATGAAATAAAATTTTTCAATGCCCGCGACGGTCACGGTATCAAACTCGCCATGCGCGCAAATATCAAAGTCGGACTCCTCTCCGGCAGGGAAAGCGAAGCAAACCGCAAAAGAGCTGCTGAACTGAAAATGGATTTCTGCAAAGAAAAATGCTTTAACAAAGGCGAATCTTTTGCTGAACTTATTCAGGAACTCGGTGTCTCTTATGATGAATGTCTCTATATCGGCGACGATGTTGTTGATGCAATCCCTATGGCGAAAGCCGGTATCGGCGTAGTCGTCAATGACGGAGAAGACAGCCTTGACGCAGTAGCAGATTTCCGAACTGATGCCAAAGGCGGTCACGGTGCAATCAGAGAAGTCATCAACTGGCTGCTCAAAGAACAGGGCGTTTTTCAGCAACTTGTAACAGAAAAATATTTTCCGCAGAATAATTGAGGTAAAAAAAATGGCTTTCAGTGATTTTTTCAAAAATGTTATCCGCCGCAGCGGACTTTTCAAAGCAAAAGTATCCGCTATTGATAATTTTGTTTACACCTTGAGCATTGACAACGGTGCAGAAATCACAGAAGCATTTGCTGATTTCATCAAAGCCCGGAAAATCAAACACGGCACTATCCGCGGCATCGGCGCAGTAGAGTCAGCAACTTTGCGTTTCTTTGACCCTATTTCAAAAACTTATCAGGACCATGTTTTTAATGAGCAAATGGAAATTGCCCATCTTGAGGGAAATATTTCAACTCTTGACGGTAAAGTTTATCTCCATATTCACGCCGTACTCGGCAAATCCGACTGTACTGCTGTTGCAGGACATCTGCTCAATGCAAAAATCAAAGGCGCAGGAGAATTTTTTATCCAACGTTACTGTACTGAAGTCAATCGCAAGTTTTCCGAAGAAATCGGCTTGAATATTTATGACTTTTAAACGGAGCAAGGCGGCATGAATACTGTAAATATGATACGGCAGATACTGCCGCCGAAATACAAAATCGCCGCCGTTATGCTCGTTTTGGCAATGTTCATCGGAGCTATGCTGGAACTGACAGCTCTGGCTCTGCTCATGCCGTTGGTAACTGCATTTGCCGACCCGAAACTTTTTCAGACCAACAAATATCTCAAAATGGCGTATGATTTCAGCTGCGCCTCAGATTTGCGTCAATTTATCATCATTGCCGCCGCTGCTCTGATTGTGCTTTATATTCTGAAAAATATCTACAACTTTTCAGTTTTTTATGCTCAATCACGCTTTACAATGAAGTTGACTTTGAACCTGACGGACAGAGTTTATACAGAATGTATCAACAATCCTTATGAAGAATTTTTAAAGCGGGACAACAGTGAAATAATATCACAAATTGTCCGTATTTCAGAGTTCGGGCAAAACTTTCTCAATCCGTTTTTTATTGCCCTTACAGAAGGACTTGTTTTTCTCACTCTTTCGCTGGCAATTCTGATAATTGTTCCTGAAATAGCACTTGTATCTTTCGGACTTTGTACTGTCGTCATCGGCGGTTTTTACTTTATGACCCGCAAAAAAATAGAAGCCTGCGGCAAAGAGGAACACCTCGGCAGAACATCTCTTCTTTTACTTCTGAACCAGACTTTTTCCGCAATCAAAGAATTGAAACTCGGCAAGTCCGAAAAGTATTTCCGCAACCTGGTGCATAATGCCCAGCAGCAGAATGCTTCCGCCATAAAACGCCTCATGGACTGGGGCAATCTGCCGCGTATGATACTTGAAACAATGACCATTGTTCTTGCCATGTCAATTCTTATTGTTCTGCTGCTTCAGCAGGTATATTTTACCCGTATTATCATGCTGGCGGCTTTTTTCCTCGGCACGATGTTCCGACTCCTGCCGTCAATATCCCGTCTGCATCACAATTTACATTGGGTCAAGCACAACTACTACCTTTTTTCTCTGATACACAGCAGTCTGGTCTGCAAAAACACCCAAAGCCGCCGCCGCACATCCGAAGATTTCACCTTTGAAAAATCTCTCAAAATTGAAAATCTGTCATTCAGCTATCTGAACAATGAAGGGAAAAAAATACTCAATAATCTTAATTTGGAAATCAAAGCCGGAGAATGTGTCGCATTTACCGGTGTCAGCGGTTCGGGCAAAACCACATTGATAGACCTGATTTCAGGACTGCTTACTCCCGATTCCGGCAAAATTACCACTGACTCAAAAGATATACAGCTCTGTCTGGATAAATGGCAGAAAAACATCGGCTACGTCCCGCAGGAGACAATTCTTTTCAACACTACTCTCATGGAAAATATCGCACTCGGAGTGCCGAAAAATGAAATTAACCGTCAGCGTATCAATGAAGTTATCAAACTTGCCCGCATTGATGAATTCATCTCCGCACTTCCTCTGCAAACAGAAACCCGCATCGGCGGCGCAGATATCCGTCTTTCCGGCGGACAGAAACAGCGAATTGCCATTGCCCGCGCTCTCTACCGTTCACCTCAACTGCTGATTCTTGACGAAGCCACCAGCGCACTCGACCCCGAAACGGAATCCGAATTCGCCGAATCAATAAAAAGTCTCAAAGGCAAACTTACAATTCTGATGATTGCTCACCGCGAAAAAATGGTCGAAATCTGCGACCGTGAAATAAAATTGGCTGTGCTATAAAAGATAACTGATTGGTTACAGTAGGAAAAAACTTTTAGCGTCCCCCACCCTTTTATTACGCTGACGCGTTTATGTCAGCGGCTCCGAATGATTATAATTGAATTTCCAACTTTTATCTAAACTATTTTCTGCTCTAATTTGATTTTTTATATTTTCTGTTGTATATTAATATCATAATAATATATAATAAGGAGATTTTGTAATGAGTAATTGCAACAGAATAAATGCAGTGAGCAAAATTGCAAACATGAACAATCCCGAAGCTCTCAATGCTGCACAAGTCAAATTCAATTATTATGCTGAAGACGTCTTCAATGAAGAGACAATGCAAAAATATCTTCCCAAGGATATCTGTCAGAAACTTCAACATACCATTACAGAAAATACTCCGCTTGACCCTGCAATTGCCGGAGATGTAGCAAGTGCAATGAAAGAATGGGCTCTTGACCGCGGAGCTACTCATTTCACACACTGGTTTCAGCCGCTTACCGGCTCAACAGCAGAAAAACACGACTCTTTTCTGGAGATAAAAAACGGCACTGCCATAATGGCTTTTTCCGGTAAAAATCTCATTGTCGGCGAACCTGATGCCTCAAGTTTTCCGTCAGGCGGACTCCGTTCAACCTTTGAAGCGCGCGGATATACAGCATGGGACCCGACAAGTCCTGCTTTCATCAAACGCCACCAGAACGGTGCAACTCTCTGCATTCCGACTGCTTTCTGCTCATATACAGGTGAAGCTCTGGATAAAAAAACTCCGCTTATGCGTTCTTTGCAGGCGTTGAAAAAATCAGTTGCGCGTCTGATGAAATGCTTCAACAAAAGCGGTGAATCAATTACCATTACACTCGGTATTGAACAGGAATACTTCCTCATTGACAAAAAGTTTTATCTCAACCGCCCCGATTTGCTTCAATCAGGCAGAACTCTTTTCGGCGCAGTTCCGGCTAAACATCAGCAGCTTGACGACCACTACTTCGGTTCTATCAAACCCAGAATTCTCCGTTTTATGACCGAACTTGAAATTGAATTGTGGAAACTCGGAATCCCCGCCAAAACACGCCACAATGAAGCTGCACCTGCTCAATTTGAAATCGCTCCTATTTTTGAAGAACTCAACCTCGCAGTTGACCACAATATGCTGATTATGGAGATGATACGCCAAATCGCCGAACGCCACGGCCTGGTCGCATTGCTCCATGAAAAACCATTTGACGGCGTCAACGGTTCCGGTAAACATAACAACTGGTCAGTCTCTTACGGCAATTCAAATCTGCTTGACCCCGGCGACAACCCGCATCAGAACGCAATCTTTCTGACGGTTCTTGCTTCTATCATCCGCGCGGTTGATTTACACAGTGACTTGCTCCGTTCCGCAACGGCAAGTGCGGGCAATGACCACCGTCTCGGCGCAAATGAAGCTCCGCCTGCCATTATCTCTATTTTTCTCGGAGACCAGCTCAACGAAATCATTGAACAGATTGAAAAAGGCGGCAAAGCATCAGGCAAAAAAGCATCCAGCATGAAAATCGGCGTTGACGCCCTTATGCCGCTGCCCAAAGATGCCACCGACCGCAACCGTACCAGCCCCTTTGCCTTTACCGGAAACAAATTTGAATTCCGCGGTCCCGGTTCAAGTCAATCCTGCGCCGGCGCATGCGTCATTATCAATACCATTGTCGCTGAATCCATGGACAAAATGTCCGCTGAACTGGAAAAATTTGCTCCTGAAGAATTTAATTCAAAACTGCAGAACCTGTTGCAGCGCATTATCAAAAAACATAAAAAAATCATCTTCAACGGTGACAATTACAGCCGCGAATGGGAAGAAGAAGCCGCAAGACGTAAACTCCCCAATCTGCGTACAACTCCTGAAGCACTTCAGCCGCTGCTGAAAAAAGAAAATATTGAACTCTGCGAAAAATACGGCGTTTTCTCCGCTACGGAAATGCGTTCACGCTATGAGGTTTTTCTCAGCGAGTATGAACGCAGAATCCGCATTGAGGGCGCGCTTGCTCTGGAACTCGCCCGCAATGTCATTCTCCCGGTAATTCAGGAAGATTTGACCGCAAAACTTGATACTCTTGAAAAAAGTATCCGTACAGGTATTGTCATTTCTTCTTTGAAAAATATAACTCAGCGTTTCGCCAACGACATGGATAAAATCATTTCCGAATGTTCAAACCTTGAAAACATCCTCAAAAACGGCGGAACTTCTGAAATTCTCGCATCAATGGCACGCCTCCGCCGGCTCGTTGACGATTTTGAAACTCAAGTTGACGACCGCCGCTGGCCGCTCGCCAAATACAGAGAAATGCTGTTCATTTATTAACATTATACAAAATTCACTCCGCCGTCTTTCCGTCAGCAATATCATCTTTTAATCCCCGATAAACACATCGGGGATTTTTTTTGCATTTTTTCATTTTTTTTCAAATTTTTTTATTTTTTCATTTGACTTTGGAAAAAAATGGAATATATTGGAATAAAATGGAATTTCATGGAGATTTATTATGCTTTCTTTTTGCGGAGAGGAAAAATGCACTGTTGATGCAAACGGGCGTCTCAAATTGCCTCAGCAATTTATTGACTCCTTTTTTCAGCAGGATAAATCCGGTGAAATCGTTTTGCATTGTCTTGATGAAGGAGCTTTGGCTCTCTATCCGGTGGCAACTTTCAAAGAAATGCGCTGCCGGGAACTTCAACAGCAAGACCGCATAGCCAACAGTCTGCTCATGCGCCGCAATCTGCGCCGTTTCGGAGCGTTGAGCTGTTCAAGCGTCATTTCGGCGCAGGGACGCATCACTGTTCCGGAGAGCTACCGTGACCGCTGTGCGCTCACAAACAGCAGTTCAGTCGTCGTCGTCGGTATTGAAATCGGCGTCGAAATCTGGAATGCTGAACGCTGGAAGAAAGAACTTGAAGCAATTTCATCATACGAAAAACTCAGAGCTGAAGCAGAAATCAATTCAAGTATAGAAAGGAGTACGCAATTATGAAAAAGAAAATCATGAAACTTGCATTTGCTGCGGCATTTGCGGGTATATTTATGCTGCTCCTCGGTTCAATGCCGTTCAGCAAACAAAAAGACAATCAGCAGCAATCACACGAATTGCAAAAAATAAATAATTCTGCAAAAAACGCCCTCAATTCCGACTTTTCTGAACTGCAGAAAAAAAATCCCTTAATTTTGTTGGAATTTTCAGTTGAATAACTCATTTTCAGTATTATATTACTAAAGATATGAACAGCGGGCAATCGCTTTGTCTTTTGACAAAGAGGAAAGTCCGGACTGCATAGAGCAGAAAGTCCTCCTTAACGGGAGGATACGGCGGACTATATGCCGCCGGAAGGATCAGTGCAACAGAAAGAAAACCGCCGGACTCGT
Organism: Victivallaceae bacterium; assembly: GCA_045657185.1. Classification (GTDB taxonomy): domain Bacteria; phylum Verrucomicrobiota; class Lentisphaeria; order Victivallales; family Victivallaceae; genus RGIG5270. The sequence continues at coordinate 10,030 of JAZOSO010000024.1, forward strand.
CCGGTAAGGGTGAAAAGGTGAGGTAAAAGCTCACCGGGCTGTCCGTGAAAACGGCGCCGCGCAGGCAAACCCCTTTCGCAGCAAGACCAAATAGGAAGCGAGTTGCTGCTCGTAACGTTTGAGCTTCGGGTTCTGGTCGCACAGACAGATGATTGCCGTCCGTCTCTGACGGATACAGAATCCGGCTTACAGCTGTTTATATCTGTTTTATTTTGCTATTATCAAAAATTTAGGGATTTCAGATATATGACAAAAATTGCAGTAATGAGTGACATTCACTCAAACACAGAGGCATTAAATGTTGTATTGGCAAAATGTCTTGAGCTGGGCATTGAAGAATATGCCGTACTCGGAGATATTGTCGGTTACAATGCGGAACCTGCTGAATGTATAGCAGCTGTCCGTCAGCTCAATGTCATCGGACGGGTCAGAGGCAACCATGATGAGTACGCCGGAGATGTGGAAAAAGGCATTGAAGGTTTTAACGAAAACGCACACAAAGCCGTTCTCTGGACTGCTGAACAACTCACTGAAGATGACAAAAAATATCTCATGGCGGCCCCGTACCGCGTCAATTTGCCAAAATACGCCATGACTCTCGTACATGCCACACTTGACAGTCCCGGCAACTGGGGATACATTTTTGACACTCATCACGCATTGGATAATTTTAATTATCAATATACCCAAATCGGCTTCTGCGGCCATTCTCATTACCCCATTGCTTTTGAGAAAAAAAATGTCCTTTTCGGAGGCAAAAACATTGAAGAACTCATTGAGTGGCGTGAAATAAGCCTTCCCGACAGCAATGATTTCTCTGCTGAAGCAAAAGTCACCATTGATATCAAACCTGACCGCAAATATCTCTTCAATGTCGGCAGTATCGGTCAACCCCGCAACCACGACCCCAGAGCATCATTTGTTATTTATGACACCGATGCCGCAAAAGTTACACGCTACTGCCTCCCCTATGACATTGTCAGCGCACAGGAAAAAATCCTCAAGGCAGGACTTCCCAAACGCCTCGCTGAACGCCTTGTCAGCGGCAGCTAATTAAAAAAAGGAGAAATATGAAAAAGTTTATACTGATATTGTTTTTGATGATTTTTTCAGTATCATCATTCGCACAGCTGGCCCTCAAACTGGTCCCGAATCAGCAAAAATATATGCAGTATGAACCGATTTATGTACTGTTGCGCATCCGCAACGACAGCGGCCGTCCCATCGTTTTCGGTCATAACGCCAAACTTCAGGCAAAGCTGTTTTTTGAAGTAACCGACAGCAAAGGCAACATTATCGGCGACAATCCGCCCAATCCCATTATCATCTCCCGCGGAAAAGTAATAAACCCAGCCCAGACTGCCGATATCGTACTGAAGTTTTCACACTACTTTTCCCTCAATCACATCGGCACCTACCGCGTCCACGCCTACATAAGCCATCCATTGCTTAAAAATCAATTCAAAAGCAACGATATAAATATTGAAATCGCCCGCGGTGTCAAAATCTGGTCACGCACAATCGGAGTTCCCGACGGAAAAATCGGCGCTGACGGCAAAATTATAACTTACGACTCATCAAGAACTTACACTATCAGACAACTGCTTGACGGACACAATCCTTTTTATTACTGCACTTTGGAAGATAATAAAAAAATGTATCAGGTCTTCCGTATGGGGCCTGCCATGACAGGCGAAAAACCGTCCTGCATCGTTGATACTGCAGGTTCTCTGCATATTCTTATGGAAATTGCTACAAAAATCTTCAAATATTACAAAGTTGACATCTCAGGTCAACTGCTTGAGAGCAACAAATATTACAAACTTACTAAAACCCGCCCCCGTCTGGTCAAGGGCGAAGACGGTAAAATTTTCGTCTCAGGCGGTGAAGTCGCCGTACCCAATGTTGATTTTCTCGTCAGAGAAAAATCCTTTACAACACTGGATGAAGAATAAAAATCAATCCTTAATCCATTCCGTTTAAATATTCATGCACCGCAACACGCAAGGATGAGTAGGATTTTATCTCGTTGCTTTTTGCTTCAGCAATACGCCGTGTATTGGGGAAATTACGCCCGCCGCCGCTCAGAATAAAGGATGAGGTCCTCAACAGCAGATGTTTCTTACTGCCGTGTTTCAAACGGCTTACCAGCGGAGTTTTGTATTTCAAACTGTACTTACGGCATTCTTCAAGGATAACATGCAGTTCCTTAACTGTCACAGGAATTGTAACTATCTGATTTTCATAAGGAAACATACGGTAAACAAGGTATTTATTCAATACCTTGCGCCATTCCACGCCTGACTTATCGGTAAAAAAGATATCCGCATCGGCAAATCCTTTTTGAGCAACACTTTGCAAAATCAAATATTTTTGCACCTCAGCTATATTTCTGAGATTTAAAGGAAGTTTTGCTTTGAATTTATAATAACCGCTTTTATGAATTATCTTTTCCTGTGCAAGAATATTTTTCATATTGTCAGCTGCGGCGCAGGCGGCAGCCGGAAAATATTCTGATGAAATACGCTTGACTCTGCGGTTATTTTCATCAAAAGATACAGTAATTTTGCTGATTCCTTCAGCATATTGTCCTGATTGCACATAATATGCACCCGCTATCTTTTTGCCGCGTTCAAGCTGATGCGAATGACCGCCTATAACAATATCGATTTCCGGAAACATTTTCATAAGCGAATAGAGCGAACCGCCGGAAAAATAAACTCCTCCGTGACGGACAAGGACAAGCAAATCTACCTTTTCTTTGCGTAACTCCTTAATTGCACGGGCGATAGAAACAGACTCATCCGCAAAAACAAGCGATTTGTCAGGCAATATACGATATTTACTCTCCCGCTCCCCTGCCCCGATAATACCGATACGCAAACCGTTGCGCACAAAAACCGCATAAGATTTCATATTTTCAAGCGGCGGTTCAAAACGCCAGTTGCAGCAAAGGATTTGAGCCTTGATATTCATCAGATTTTTATACAAAATATCCCGTCCGAATTCAAACTCATGGTTACCGGGAACATAAACATCATAATTCATTGAATTAAAAGCCTTTACAACAATACTGCCATTATCTGTATTGGCAGTATAGCTACCCTGAAAAAGGTCTCCGGCATCAATCAGAATGTCATTTTTGCCCCGTTTTTCCTGTAAAAGCGAAGCAATTTTTGCCATACCTCCCTTTTTATTTATAATATTGCCGTGCATGTCAGTTGTAACCCACAAAACAACTTCGGCAGCCCAAAAAGAAAGGCTCCAAAAGAGCAGAAAAAGTGAAATTGTAAGTTTTTTTATCATAATAGCATAAAATACATCGTTTTTTTCATATTTCCACTTGAAAAATCGAAAAAAAGTGTAATATTATATAACTGACATTTTAAATATAATCAAATTAACATATAGAGGTGTATTATGTCACAACATTCAAGTCTCCGAGTCGGCGGAAAAATCCGCAAAAAACGCAACGTTATGAAACGCTTTGAACGTCTTGACCTTCTCCGCGCAGAAGGCCGCATTGCAGAAGACAAAGTTTTGGGTCTCCCCAAAACCAAAGCTATCAACTAAGTTCTGCTTTCGGAAAAAGACTGAAGCTATGTCGGCTTCAGTCTTTTTTTTTGTAAAAAATATATATTATCACTTGATTTTTATTATTTTTGAGGTATAATATATATCAAGATAATAATCTTTAACGGAGTAAAAAATGGCTCGCCCGAAATATGAAAAAATTGCAGAAACCTTAAAAAAAGAGATACTTAACGGGACTATATCTCCATCAAGCCGTCTGCCAAAAATCACAGAGCTTGCTATCCGTTTTAATGTAAGTTATGTCACAATGTCAAACGCCATTCAATATCTGTCAGATATGGGCTATGTTTCAACGGTTCAAGGCAGTGGCATTTTTGTAAACGATTTACCGACAAAAACTTACACAGACGATATAATTTATCTTGCACCGATTGAAGGAGACTTGTACGGACGCTGTTTCCGTGCTATGCAGGATGCAATGGATGACAGCAGCTGTAATCTGATTATCGGTATTTCCAATGATAAATTTTATTCTCTTGCAGCAAGAAACAAGCAAAAAGCATTTGATATGCTCAAGAAATATTCAGCAAAAACCATGGTTATTGACGGAACCAGACACTTTCCTTTTGCCATGTTGAAAAAAATCAATCCGACAGGAAAAAACATCTACTTTTTCATGCACTGCGAATGTGCAGAAGACGATTTTCCCGAAGCTGTAAAAATTATACCCGATTTTTACAGCATAGGTCAGACTGCCGCCGCAGAACTGCACAAAAAAGGAGCAAATAAACTCTTCCTTTTAAGCTATGAGGAACTTACTCCTGAAAGGGCGGAATTTACCGGAAATCCCCCCTGCACTTACGAAAATTTCATTCTCAACGGAATGCAGGATTATGCACAGAAAAATTCTCTCGGAGAAATCACTATTCTCCGCGGCGGTAATTTCAACATCAATAAATGCGAACAGCTCGAACCTTACAAAAACTCCCCGTGCGGCTTTATGGCTCTCGGCGACAACCGGGCACACACACTATACCGCTATGCCAAAACAATCAATGCAAAAATCAGCGAAAACTGGCATGTCATCGGTCTCGGCAAAACTTCATGGTGCGATATCATGGAACCTAAACTTGCATCTTTCTCTCTCAATGAAGTCTCCATGATGCGCCGTCTGGCATCTGAAATAGTTGAAAAAAATAATTCCAAATATATTTTATGGCAACCTGAACTAAAGGAGTAAATTATGGAAAAAATGAACGCAGCCGTTCTCGGCATCGGCGGCATGGGCGCAACTCATGCTGAAGCAGCACGCAAATCACCCTACATTGACAAAATCTACGGTTACGAACCCGATGAAGAGCGACGCAACGCCCGCTGTAAAGAAATCGGTATCATCCCCGCCACTCTTGACGAAATCATGGCAGATGAATCAATTAAATTTATCTCCATCGCCTCAACCAATGAAACTCACGTGGAACTCGCAGAACGCGCCATGCGTGCCGGCAAATCCGTCCTTTGCGAAAAACCCATGGGTACTACTCTCGCTGAAGCCCGCCACCTGGCTGAAGTTGAAAAAGAAACCGGAGCTTTTCTCCAAATCGGTTTTGAACTGCACTATTCAAAAATGTACAAACAGGTCAAAGACTGGATTGATGCAGGTCTCATCGGTACTCCCGTCAACAACCAGTGCCGCTACTACTGCTGCGAATTTCACAAGAAAAACACCTGGCGCAGCAACAGCACAGGCAGCTTCCTCATCGGTGAAAAACTTTCACACTATCTCGATTTGCAGCGTTGGTTTTTCGGTGAAACTCCACAAAATGTCTATTCTCTTTCTGCCGCAAAAGTCGTTGATTACTTCAACCACCGCGACAACCACCAGATTCTGACCCGTTATCCCGACGGCAAAATCGCTACTTTGAACTTCATCATGTATATTGCTGAATCTCATACCGGTCACGACCCCTTGCGCGACCTCCTCGAACAGCAAGTTGATGACGGTCATTATCTCCAGTATCACATCTGCGGTACCAAAGGCGCAATTGAAACTGACGTTTTCCGCCGCCGCATCCGCCGCTGGGAATTCGGCGACAGCCCGACCAGCATGACCAGCAAAATCGTCGAAGTCATCAACTTTGATAAATCCGAAGACCAGGAATACTTCCACAATGTCGAAGGTCAGAATATCCACGTCATTGAACTTATCGCCAAAGGCAAACCGTCAGAAATGACTGCACAGCAGGCTTATGAAACAATGAAGCTCTGTTTCGCCGCCGAACTCTCCGAAGATACCGGCGAACTCATCAACTTCAACGACGCCCGCTTGAACTGATAAAACTCCAATTACAGTTACAAAAAACTGTATTATACAAAAATGCACCCTTAAAGTTGAACTCAACCCCAGGGGTGCATTTTTATTTGTCCGTATTACAGATATTATACACAGCCTTATTTTATTGTCTTTATGCGTCCTTGAGCATCACGATAAACAGTACTGTTTCGGGTTTCTGTTTTACGGCTGATTATGCGTCCTGACGCATCACGGTAAACTGTTTGATTGCCGTTTTTTATTGCAACAGATTGAATTCGTCCCTGCGCATCACGATAAACAGTCTGATTTCCGTTAGTCGTCGCTCTGCTTTTTATTCTGCCTGATGCATCACGATAAACAGTTTGATTACCGTTTTTTACAGCAACGGCTTGAATTCGCCCCTGCGCATCACGATAAACTGCCTGATTTCCGTTAGTCGTTACTCTGCTTTTTATTCTGCCTGATGCATCACGATAAGTTTCCTGTTTAGCTTCTGCATAGATACACACTCCGAACAAGACAACAGCTGAAAACAAAATCTTTTTCATAAATTCCCTTTCTTATTCTAACAATTCAGCTCATATTATTATAACATGACTAAACCTTTAAAGTATCATACCTGCAATCCAGCCTGCAACGAGCAGCGGCAGATTGTAATGCAAAAATGTCGGTATTGTTGAGTCGTAAATATGGTCATGCTGACCGTCCGCATTCAACCCCGCTGTCGGTCCCAGAACAGATTCGGAAACAGGAGACCCGGCATCTCCCAAAGCACCGGCGACACCGACAATGGCAACCGTCGCCAAAGGAGAAATTCCGAGTTTGATACACAACGGCACATAAATCGCAGCAATCAACGGCACAGTTGAAAATGATGAACCGATACCCATTGTAATAAGAAGTCCGATGAACAACATCAGAAATACCGCCAAGCCTTTCTGGTCGCCGATACTCTGCGAAATCATATTTACCATACTGTCAACACCGCCTGTTGCTTTCATTACTTCGGCAAAACCGCTTGCGCCAATCATCACAATACCGATACCGCCCATCATATAAATACCTTTGGTAAATACATCCTGGGTATCATTTATGCTTAAAACTCCGGAAATGACAAAAACTATTATTCCTCCGATTGCGGCAATGACCAGAGAATCCAACCAGAACTGACCGACAAGACCGACAATAATGGCAAGTGTTCCTACTGCAATCTTCCAGGGTTTTATCTCAATTTTTTCAACAGCGGAACAATTTACAGTTTTCTCTCTGTCGTAATCGCGCGGTTTACGGTAGGATATAAAAACAGCAATCAGCAAACCTGCAATCATCCCCAACGCAGGAATAAACATCGCACGCGGTGCAAGGTCGGCAGTTACCTGCAAGCCGTTATTGCAGATATTTTTAATCAGAATATCATTGAGATAAATCCGTCCGAATCCGAACGGCAGAACCATATACGGCGTAATCAATCCGAATGTCAGAATACATGCAACCATACGGCGGTCAAGACGGATTTTTTCAAAAATTTCCAGCAGCGGCGGTATCAGTATCGGAATAAATGCGATATGAATAGGAATAATATTCTGTGATGAAATCGCCGCCAGTGTCAAAATAATTATCAGAGAATATTTAAAAATAAAAATCTTCTTGGGAGTAACTTCGCCGTTTATCTTTTTAAAAAGTATCTGCGCCAGAAGTTCAGTTATACCTGAACGGGAAATCGCTATGGAGAAAGCCCCCAGCATCGCATAATTGAAAGCAATATTCGCACCGTTGCCGAGCCCCGTACTGAACGCCTTCATCGTCGCCGCCTCTCCGATTCCCGACAGCAAACCACCGGTTATCGCCGCAATAATAAGCGAAAACACCACATTCAAGCGGATAATTGAGAGAAACATGAGCAAAAAAACAGAGATAGATACGGGATTGAGTAAAAGTTCTTTAAGCATAAAAAATCCTTCGTTAAAAATTTAAAGCATATACTTAATTTAGCATTTTAAGAAGAATAATCAAGTTTTTTTACATTTATTTCTGAAAAATCATCCGCGCGGATGAAATGCTTTGTGAATAGAAGCCAGACGGCTCTTATCAACATGCGTGTAAATTTCAGTGGTTGATATATCCGCATGGCCCAACATTTCCTGAATTACACGCAAATCAGCCCCGTTGGCAAGCAGATGACTTGCAAATGAATGGCGCAAGGTATGCGGATGAACATTCTTTTTGATATCAGCAATCTCGGCTGCAAGTTTGACAATCCCCCAAATCCGTTCACGGTCAAGTTTGCGGCCGTTATTGGAAAGAAAAATATATTTTGCAGTACCGTTGGCATCCAGTATCGGACGCACCTCACGCAAGTAACGCTGCAGCAGCAGCAAAGTTCCGTGAGCACACGGCACAATACGGGTTTTATTACCTTTACCGACAATACGGATAGTCTCATTTTCAAAATTGATACCGTTGACATTCAAATTGGCAAGCTCCGACACCCGAAGTCCGGAAGCATACAAAAGTTCCAGAATTACCCTGTTACGGAAAGTAAGCGGCTCTTTCAAAGTACACGGAAACGCCGCAAGCAATGCGTCAATTTCATTTTCAGAAAGAAAATCCGGCAGAATATTCCACATTTTCGGAGAATCCATCAAAGCAGTAACATCCTTGCGGAGAATTTTTTCCTCCGTGAGATAACGCATTATCAACTTGATTGAAATGAGTCTGCGTGCGATAGTTGTACTTTCCATACCTGTATTTTTCAATTCTGCAAGATAGTCAAAAATCACTTCGCGGTCAATTTCCGCAAAAGATTTGAAAGATTTTTCTTCCAGATACTTGATAAAATCGCATAAGTCGCTATTGTATGAATAGACACTGTTGGCGGCAAGTCCCCGTTCAACAATCAAATGATTTATAAAAGATGTAAGATTATTTTTCATAACATTATTATAATACAAAAATGAAAGAATGCAAAAAAAATGAGCAAAAAAATTTATCTTTTTCTTGCTGACGGCTTTGAAGAAATTGAAGCTCTCGGTGTCGTTGACGTGCTTAAACGCGCTGAATTGCAAGTAGTTACAGTCGGCGTAAATGCAAAAAGTACCCAACTTGGCGCACATAATATAAAAGTTACAGCAGATATACTTTTTGAAAATGCCGATTTCTCCGACGGTGATGCTTTTATTCTTCCCGGCGGCATGCCCGGCAGTTTAAATCTCACACAGCATACAAATTTGCGTAAATTACTGCAAGCTAAAAACTTGGAGCAAAAAATCATTTGTGCAATCTGTGCCGCACCGATGGCTTTAAGTCAGGCAGGTTTATTGAGCGGAAAAACTTTCACCATGTATCCCGGCATGACCTCTTATCTTGCTGACGGCGATATTCCGACAGAGCGCGGCGTTGAAATTGACGGCAACATCATCACCGGCAAAGGCCCCGGTCTTTTCTTTGACTTTGCCTGTGCGATTGCCGAAAAACTCGGACAAACCTCACAAGTCGCCACACTCAAAAAAGCCATGTTCTGGGGAGAAAAATAATGGAAGATTTGAAAAAATACACCTTTGAAGAACTTATGGCTGCTCTCGAACAGCTCGTCGGTGCAATGGAACGCGGCGATATGCCGCTTGAAAAACTTCTTGAAAACTACGAAAAAGGCGCAGTAATGCTCAAAGAATGCCGCTCACGCCTGGACAAATTTCAAAAGAAAATCGAAGTTTTGCGCAAAGACGACGGCGAAAACGGCGTTTGGCAGGATTTTACTCCCGAAAACTCCCGTGCAGTCAACGCTCTTGCCGAAGCCGAAGTCAAAGTTCCGCCCCCTGCCCCGCAGCCCACGCCCAAATACGAACCGACCGACGGACTGCCGTTTTGAAACATGGTTCTGTTCCCAATATGGGGAGATAGCTGTATCTTGTGCTTTTTTGCAGGGGCTTACGCCGCCCTCTGCACCCGGCGCCGGGTACGCCCCGGAGCGATATGACGCTGGCGCATGAGTGTCAGCGGTTGGGTGCGTCAGGCTATTTTTCGGCGAAATGTTCGTTTCGTCCTCCCGCATATAAAAGCGGGTGGAACGCCGGAATGACGAAACAAATCTTTCGCCGGACTTCGCCACATTTTTTTTAGGGTATGCTGTCGCATTTGCATACCCCGTTGTAAAAATATACTTTGACCTTTTACCAAGGCGATAGCAAATAAAAAGGCGATGAAACGCTCCGTGTTTTGCTTACGCAAAACACTATACCCAAAACCCCTCAATTTTTTATTCTAAAAAAATAATTTCATTATCTACTCTCAATGGGAACAGAGCGTTAATAATAATTAGCTTTTTTGTAAATATAATCCCATATCATAAAAAAATGAAATGCAATTTAGTAATAAAAAATCAGTCTTTGTTTAGTACACAGCCTTCCGTAATAAAACCGTGCGGTGGTTTTAAACATTTTTGTTGTTTGCGGGAGAGATGACGAATTTTTGCGGAATTTTGCCGTTGATTATATTTATGAGGTTTTCGGCGATGAGTTTGCCGCTTTGCCATGGGCAGAAGCCGATGACGG
>JAZOSO010000025.1:0-4487 GCA_045657185.1 Victivallaceae bacterium
AAATCCCTAATCTCGTCAAGCGTAATAAAATTTGTTACTTCCATTGTTGTATTCCTTCAATTTTGACCAACTTAAAACAATGACATCCTTAAGATGACTGTTTACTTATCCTGATTGCCAATCGCCGCGACATGCCACCGGAAACGCAAAAAAAATTGTTTTTACTCAATTGCAAACTACTGCCGAAGATGATATATTACTTGTGAGTTGGTTGATTTGGTATGGAGGTAGTTGTATGAAAAAAATCTGTTTGTGCGGTCTGATGATTGTTTTTTTTGTCGGCTGCGGCGGGATTCCCGGACATAATTATATCGGAATGACTAAAGCTGAAGTTGCAGAACATCTGGAAAAATATGCTTTCCGCGACCGCTGGAGTGGAAATACATTTCAAATAGAAGTTCTTCAAAAACAGATGTACCACAGAAACTATAAAAATGCTGCCGTACTTATCGCTGATCCATTTATGATGTCCGCAAATGAATGGCGCTGTGGTTTTTACCCGCAACGGCACTGGCTCTTGGGATGGGACGGAATTTTTTCCAAATGGTATTTCGTAAATCTGAAATTCAAAGATGGTCGGGTTATCGATCAGCAGAATTTGAGAAATTACTATTGGGTTTACGGTCATGCCGGACAATCTCCTTTTCCGAATTACCCGAACAACTTTCACAAAGTCAATGAAAATATTTACCGATCAGGACAGCCGAATGAGGATGAATTTTTTTCGTTATATACATTTAACGGTATCCGCAGTGTGTTGAATTTGCGTGGAATCAGTGATAAAGATGAAATCAATGCCGTCAATCGCAGATGGAAGAATGCTGTTACTCTGTATGAAATCCCGCTTGATACCGGAAACATCACCGAAGATGCTTTATATAAAATTCTGTCTGTCATCCGTGATGCTCCGAAACCGTTATTGATTCACTGTTGGCAAGGCAGGAACCGCACGGGCTGCGCTGTCGCAGCATACCGCATTATTTTTGAAAATTGGAGCGTGGAAGATGCCATTTCCGAATTAGTAAAACCTGAATACGGTCATTTCAGAAATTTTTACAGCAATATTTCTGAACTGCTCCGTAAAGCTGATTGGAAGAAAATAAAAGAGTCTATTTTGAATAAGGATAAATAATGCACAGTTATAAATGTCTTTTTTTATCAACTTTCATACTTTGAGAATAGAGAATTTATTTTATAAACTCATGCTGCTGTACATTTTTTCAATGGCGTCAGACAGTATTTTTTCCGGATCATTACCGTAAATGTCCAAACCTTCCGCACTGAAAAAAGAGATGTTGTCAATTCCGAAAAGGGTAGAAAATACACCTCTGATATAATCAAAACCGAAGTTGTTATTTCCGATATATCCGCCGGCGGTTGTCAGGTAAATTGCCTTTTTTATATTTGTCAGCCCGCAAGGCATGCCTTTTTCATTATAGTAAAATGTCAATTTATTGACACAGAGCTGTTCAATATAAAGCTTGAGTGAAGCCGGAAAACTCATATCCCAGTACGGTGCGGCAATAATTATTTCGTCCGATGCGGCAAAGTTTCTGGCAAGCTCAAATGAAGCAGCAGAAAAATCAGCAGCAGCTATTGCTTTTTCCCGTTCTGCCAGAGATTTGCCGGAGAGCGGATGCATTATGATATCTTCCAAATTGACAGTTGACAAGCTGCAATCCTGAGCTTCAAGAGATTTTTTCAAGTAAGCCTGAGCCAGACGGTTGGTTCTGGAATCAATATCACGCTTTACACACGCATTTACATAAAGAATATTCTTCATCTCAGATTTTCCGTTTATTGATATTTTCAGTTGTATTTGAGATAATATAATTACATTGCATAAAAATACAATTGCCAATTTATAATACAGTTATTTATTTGTGCGGGGTATGCGGTTCTTTTGTCGGACCGAATATCTCTGCGGGGGCAATATTTCCCAGTATTGAGGCAAACTTTTCCATTCTTTCCTGCGGAGCAGGAGATAAATCTGCGATAACTCCGCGACGGTCGAGAGTATTAAGATGAATCAAATCAGGATTTATATATTTGACCGATTTATAAAAGCGTTCAATGCTTTCATCAGAATCATTTATACCCGGAACAACAAAAATTTCCAATGCCATTTTCACCGGAATATTTTTGCGGAATGAACATAGTCCCGCAAGGAGTTTTTCCAAAGTTTCTCCGGGGTAGGGGCGGTTTATGGCTGAATATTCCTCTTCGGATGATGCGTCCAGAGAGGGAATTATCAAATCGAGCTGAGCAAGTTCTTTCTGCAGAGTTGTATCACCCAGCAGAAGTCCGTTGGTCAGGAGACATATACGGCATTCAGGATGATATTTTTTAATATATTCAATGACCCGTCCGATGCCTGAATTAAGAGTAGGTTCTCCTGCGCCTGAAAATGTAATATAATCAGGTTTCGGGATATTTTTCAAAGTCTCTTCCAGTTCTGAGATGACCTCATCTATCGGAACATATTCTTTTCGTTCAACGGTCAAAACAGTTGTAGCTTTTGCTTCACAGTATATGCAATCGAGAGAACATGTTTTGGCGTTCACCAGGTCAATTCCGAGAGATTTTCCCAATCTGCGTGAATTTATCGGCCCGAAAATAAATTTTCTTATATTAGATTCTTTCATGATAAACCTTGATTTTCAAATTACTTTGCAGTTAATATAATTCTGCTGACGCGAGATTTCAAACAACAGAATCTGATTTTTGTATTTTTCCGTCAAGATTTTTCCCTGTTTTGCAAAAAAGCAAAAAGTAAGGATATTTTCTGTATAATAAAAAATGCCGGGTAATAAAATTATTCCCGGCAAAAATCAGTATTTACTCAGTTGAAACTGAATTAAATTAATCTTTTTTTGAGATTTCATTTGTCTTTTCATTATATATTTTTTGCAGAATTTGTCTTGTTTGAGAAATTTGAATAAACATACCGATTGCTGCTATAAGTATGATAAGTAATCCGAACCACATAAGAATTTGAATTACCATTTGATAATATGCAAGATCTGCAACTGAAAAACGTCCTGCGGCAAAAATTTTTCCTATTACGTCAAAAAAACTGATCATTTTATTTTTCCTTTCATTTTAATTTTTTTCTCGTGTATTATTTGTTTTAATTTTATAGACTATTTGATAACCATCCATTTAAAAATTCCGAAATAATGTAATATCATTTGCAAGCCCCATAAACCTAACATTAAAGTTAATAATGTTACATGCTGATCTGCATTTTTTACAATATTTCGCAGTCGGAATGATTCCGGAAAAATAAGTATTGAAAATTTCAAAACAAAATGAAATATCATTATAAAAAATACTGCTGTTCCGAAAAAACTGTAATGCAATGCCAATATAATATCCCCTCTGCATAGCGCAAGAAAACTTCTCGTACCGCCGCATAGGGGACACATCGGTATTCCATGAACATAAGCTCTAAATTCTTGCCAAATTTCTGCAATATACGTATATTCAAAACAAAAATGCATTCTGGAATATATTAATCCGAAGATAAACAATATCCCCAGCGATACACATTCATTCCAATAAACACGCTCTTGAGTCTTATATTTTTTCGGAACAAAATTATCCGGAATAAAATGAATCATTATCAGAAAAATTCCCAATCTCCGACAACTTTTCCGGCATTGATTTTTCTGGCAATTTTTCCGGCATCAATTATTGCTATTAGCCACAAAACAAAATAACCGATACCAAAAGTAGCAGAACCGATAATCGCAGTTGCAATCAAAAGAACAACACCTTTGGCAACCTGACCGTTATACATTTGTCCGACTCCGACGATCAAACAGGAGAGAAGTTCTGCTAAAAACGGAGATTTGGGATTAACAACATTCTGCTGCTGTTGCGGTTGCTGTTGAAATTGATTTTGATTCATGCCTTGAGGCTGGGGTTGAGTTTGTTGCTGCTGAACAGGTGCTCCGCAACCGGGACAATTGTTAGCATTCGGGGGGATTGGATTGTTGCAATACGGACAATTCATTTTTTACCTCTTTTCTGTGAATGTCAGTTTATTATTACAAAGCTATCAAAAGTGCAAGACCGGCGATTGCAACGCCTGCGATAGCTAACCCTTTATATACTTTGTGATTACTTTCTTTTACAATAGTGATGATTCCAAATGTCAAACATATGGCAAAAAATATAAGGAATCCTACCGCAGTATCTTCATCCCATTCGCTATCATCAAAAGAACCCAATAAACAAAAAGCCCCGATGCACAAAGAAGTTATTGACATCCATGAAGAATGAGCGAAGGACGGAATAACTCTAGCCGCAGCGGTATTTTGTACAGGCTGCTGAATTTGCGGCATCGGAGCACCGCAGCTGGGACAATTGTTTACGTTTGGAAGGACCTGATTATTACAATACGGACAATTCATTATAAAACCTTGATTTTCATTAAATTTAACGTAAATTTTTTATAATATCTGAACGAAATTTGAAAAGCG
>JAZOSO010000026.1:0-1090 GCA_045657185.1 Victivallaceae bacterium
CATTGGTCAAGAACTCAATAACACATTCCTTGACATTAGTTGCAAGGCTGTTCCATTCATCAAAAACGCCGCAATCGCGAAAAATACGATTAGTGGAAAGGCCTTTGATTGCCGCCGCAGACCTGCCGTCATCAAGAGATGATTCAAAATTGAAACGATAAACTTTTTTATCAACATCTATCAGAGAGTAAATTTTTGACAGCGGATAGGTATTTGTCTTACTGTATGCGTCATCATTTTTACACACAAAATCAAAAATTTTGCGCTTCTCTTCTTTGGTCAGACTTCTTGAATCAGACGGGGTGTTTTCAGAGGCAGCGGGAAAAAGCTGTAATTCATCATCCTGTGATACAGTGGCAAATGATTTTTTTCTGCAAACCAATCTCAAATCTGACAGTTTTTTTGCAATTCTGTAACGCTGGAAAGCGAGCTGTCCTGTTGATGCTCTGAATTTATCTTTCTCCAGTGCACATTTTCCGACAGAGTCAAGTTCCCATTTGATAGGACGCTGATAAAAAACAGCTGAGTGGAGAATTTCAAAAAATACCGCACTTGTTTTACCTTTTAAGTCAGGAAAATAATTTTCATTGGCAATCGGGTATTCTTTGCTCAACTCAGGATGAAACTCCTGCTGTTTACGAAAAGCGGTTTCAAATTCCTCTTCAACATTTTTGCGGTAAATAAAAGTACCTGCTTCATGAGTTTTGTACCACGGTTCATTTGTTTCTGCGGCTGCTTTTTTACGCTCAAACATGATTTCAGCCAGACTTTTTTCTTCAGCGAGCAATGATTCAGTTAAAGCAATACGCTTTTTTATATCACCCTCTTTCAAATCGCCTTTGTAACCGCGATGTTTGGCAAGATAAAAACAGACATGGCAAAATTCCGCAAGTGAAATTTTTTCTTTCAAAGCTTTTACCCGCAATTCATAAATATCACTGTTCTGAATATTTTTTATATCACTCAAAGATATGTTCAATAAACTGAAAACATGAGCGATTTTCTTCAATCTTTTTTTGCGGTTGCCGATTTGACGGCGGGCAAGACGATGAGCTCGTCTGATACTGTTGGAAGTTACCAGTCCATTTTT